>NZ_JBEXPG010000036.1:0-88998 GCF_040611935.1 Streptomyces sp. NPDC006512
CAGTACGCGGGCTTCCGCCCGGCGCACCGAGAGCACGCACCAGACGCCGCAGGGCCGCCCTCCGGGCGACGACGGGAGTTTGACGACAGGCCCTACCGGCACAGGGCGACGATCGCCGGGTCCACCCGGCCCCGGGCCGCCGCGCACAGGGGCGCCATGTCGAACGTGCGCTGCGGCGCGGGCCGGGGCGCGGGGCGCGCGGGCCGCCGCTTCGGCGCCTTCGGTGTGCGGGGTTTCGCCGCGGGGGCGGTGTCACGCGCACGGTGCGCGGGCCGCGCGGGTTTCGCGGGCCGGGCCGGCCGCGCGGGGGCGGCCCGGCGCGGCGGCCGGTCGTCGGCCCGGGGCGGTGCGGCCCGCTCGGGTGCGGCCCGCTCCGCGGCGGCGGCCACGGGCGCCGGGGGCCCGGGGGCCGGTGGCGTCGGCGTGGCGGCCTCGGGCAGGGGCGTCAACGGCCAGGCGGGGGAGGCGGGTTGCCGGGGGACGGTGCGGGACGCCGCCGGATCCAGCCGCGGCGACCCGGCGGGCCCGGTCGGCCGCACGGTCACACATCCGGTGGCCAGCATCAGCACGGCGAGGATCAGGGGCAGGGCCCGGCGTGACTGCATCCGCCCAGCCTGCCGTACCGCGGCGGCCCGGGACGCCCGCCGTCACACTGATGGGTGAGAAGAGAGGAACGGGCGGTTTCTCAGGAGCCGCAGGTGACGGTGTCGCGCGGGGTGTACCGGGTCTTCATCGTCTCGCGCTTCACCTCCTGACCGCCCTTCACGAAGATCCGGTCGACGGCCACGTCGAAGCCCTCCAGCGGGGACTGCGGCTCGCAGGCGGGGCTCGTACCGGTGCGGGTGGCGGGCGGTTTGACGTTGGTGCGGGGGCCCTTCTCCGCCTTGACCTCGTCGTACTTCTTCGTCCCGAGGAAGGTGACGGTGACGGAGGTGTCGGTGGCCTCGGCCTGGATGTAGAGGGCCCTGCCGGAGTCGTTGGCGAAGCGCAGGTCGAGGCTGCCCCAGGCGACCGTGGCCTCGCGGCCCTCCGGGTAGCGCTCGATGTAGAAGGAATGGGCCCCGTACTCCACGGGTTTGACGCCGGCGAAGAACATCGCGTTGAAGACGGTGGTCGCGACGGCCGAGACACCGCCGCCCGCGGCCTTCTCGTACCGGCCGTTGTTGATCATGATGCCGTCGACGAAGCCGTTCTCCTTCGTGCGTTCGCCGACCCGCTGGTTGAAGCTCCACGTCTCGTCGGGCATGACCACCGAGCCGTTGATCAGCTCGGCGGCCCGGCCTATGTTCGTCGTCCGGTACGGGGCCCGCTCGAACGGCACGGTGAACGAGGACACCTTCTCCTTGATGCCGAGCCGCGCGACGGCCTCGCGGGTGAGCCGGGGCTGGACCTCCTCGGTGGCGACCTCGCCCGTGCGGGCCGCCGCGCCGCTGCGGGTGAGCAGCGGCAGCACGGCCTTGCCCAGGGTCCCGGCGGTGACCTGGCGGCCCGCGCGGCCGTCCTCGGTGACCGAGACCTGGCCGGCGCCGTCGACCCGCAGCTTCGTCTCGACCGGCCCGGCGAGGCCTGCCGCAGCGGCCCGCCGACGGCGGGATCGGCCAGCAGGGCCTTCTCGTCCAGGACGGGCACCAGGCGGCCCTTGCCGTCGTCCTTCATCGACAGGTGCCGTCCCAGCACCGCCGGGGCGACCGGTACGCGCTTGCCCTCTACGGTGAGGGTCACGGGCGCCGATACCGCGGGTTCGCCGAACTCCTTCAGGGCCCGCTCCGTCTCCTGCTGTCCGACGCGGGGCTCCGTGCGCCGCACGGGCAGTTCCACCGGGTCCGCGGAGCCCGCCGGGCGGGGGTAGGCCGCGCGCAGCACGTCGAGCGAGCGGTCGGCGTCGAGGGCGATCCCCGCGGCCGGGGCCGTGGCCTTCGCCTTGCCCTTCTCGAAGGTCACCGAGCCCTCGCGGGCTCCCTGGCCGGTCTTCTTGCCGAGCCCGTCGAGGGCCGCCCGGGCCGCCTTCTCGTCGAAGCGGACCACCGGCCGCACGTCCGGGTCGCCCGCGGCGAAGAGCCGGCCGATCACGGTGAACGGACCCGAACCGGCGCGCGCGGCGCGGTCGACGGTGGCGGCGGTGTCCAGCGACAGGCCGAGGGTGGCCGGGGCCGCCCGCTCGGTGCGCTCGCCGATCCGCAGTCCGAGCGGGGCCGTCGCGGACGGTCCGAGGTCCCGGGCCAGGGCCCGGCGGGCCTCGGCGCGGGTCATCCCGCCTATGTCGACGCCGCGCACCTTCGTGCCCGGCGCGACCTCCTCCCCGGCGAGGAGCAGCCCGGCCGCGTACAGCCCGCCGAAGGCGAGCACCGCGGCGCCGCCCGTGACCCCGGCGGCCTTCGGCGCGGTCCACCGCTTTCCGGTGGCCTCGCGGGTCTCCGTACGGCGTGCGCGTCGCATGGCTGTGCTCTCTCCTCGGGCCGGTGACGTGGTCGGACCGGCGGTTTTCACACCGCCAGCCCGCATGGCGGACCGTATCAAGATCGACATAACCAGGTAATAAGGAGGTATAGGGAGGGTAAAGCGGATCTGGGTGTTCCGGCCCGGTGTCCGCCGTAACCCGCGCACCGCGCCCGCTGTTGCACAGCCGACGGGCCCACCCACGTCGAACGGAGTACCGATGCCGCAGCTGACCGACGACCCCGGACGGGCGGGCACCTGGATGACCCCGCAGGAGTACGGCGCCTCCCGCGCGACGCTCTGGACCGCAGCGGTCGTCCTCGTCACCGACACCGACGGGCGGGTCCTCGTCCAGAGCGTCGACTACCGCGCCGACCGGCTGCTGCCCGGCGGAGCCGTGGACGCGGGGGAGTCGCCCGCCACCGCGGCCGCCCGCGAGATGCGCGAGGAACTCGGCGTCGACGGCCACTACCCGCACGGCCTCGCCGTCGACTGGATCCCCGCGGACACCCCCGGCTTCCCGCCCGAGATGCGCTTCCCCGGCGAGATCCTCCACGTCTACGACGGCGGCACCTGGACCCCCGACCGGATCGAGTCCGTCCGGCTCCCCGCCCAGGAGGTCACCGGCATCGACTTCGCCGAACCCGCCGACCTGCCCGCCCTGATGGACCCCGGCGACGCCCGCCGCGCGCTGTCCGCCCTGCGCGCCCGCATCAACGGCTCCGGCCCCGCCCTGCTGGAGGCCGGCCGCCCCACCGCCCCCACCGCCCTCGACCGGCTCGGCGTCCTGCGCACCCGCCGCACCCCGCAGCACGGCCCCTGGATCCCCGGCCCCGTCCCCGCCCACCTGCCCGTACGGGAACGCTCCGGCTGGCTCTTCGCCCCCGACGGCCGGGTCCTGCTGCTCGTCGCCCGCGCCACCGGCGCCGCACACCTGCCGTCCCCGACGGCGGAACCGGCCGTATCCGCCCTCCCGCTGGGCTACCGGTACGCCGACCGGGGAGCCCTCGCCCGCACCGCGGCCCGCCTCACCGCCGTGTCCCCGGCCGCCGACCCCGCGTACGCCCGGCTGCTGGCCACCCCCGAACAGGTCCGCGAACTCAGCGACTGGGGACCGGCGGGCCACCACGAACTCGCGGCCGTGCACGCCGCCCGCGCCCGCCTCTCCCTGCCCGCGCCGCCCCGCACCCCGCCGACGGAACTCCCCGAACACGGCACCCGCTGGTGACGCCCCCGCCGCGACCGGACCAATCCGGCGCCGGGGGCGGCCGGTCCCGCAGCATGGGGCCATGACCGACAGTGACATCACCTACACCCTGTACGTCCAGGCCGACCCGGCCCGGGTCTGGCAGGCCCTCACCGAACCCGCCCTCACCCGCCGTTACTGGGGCCTGAGCTTCGAGACGGACTGGTCGGTGGGCTCACCGATGGCCTGGGTCGAGCGCGGCGCCCGCACCAGCGACCCCGAACAGGTGGTCCTGGACTGCGTACCGGACCGCAGGCTCTCCTACACCTGGCACACCTTCACCCCGCAGTGGGCCGCCGCCGTCGGGATCGACGAGGAACTGCGCGCCGAACTGGCGGGCCAGCCGCGCACCCGGGTGACCTACGAGATCGAGCCGGTCGGCGACACCCTCGCGCGGCTGACCGTCCACCACGAGGGATTCGTACCGGGCGGCACCCTCATCGGCATGTGCGGCCGGGCCTGGCCCCTGCTCGCCTCCAGCCTCAAGACGCTGCTGGAGACCGGCGCCCCGCTGCCGGAACAGGGACACGACGAGGCCCAGGGCTCCGGCGGATACGAGTCCCACGGCCTCTGAACCCCACCGGGCGGGGCCGCCCGCGCCCCGGCCCCGCCGCGGCGACGGCACGGCACACATGTGATCATGTGCAGCGACCACGAACCAGGGGGAACCACATGACACTCGCACACCACCGCGTCGTCATCACCGCCGCCGGCCGGGACTTCGGGCGGACCCTCGCCCTGCGGTGCGCCGCCGAGGGCGCCGAGATCTACCTCTCCGCCAGGACGCTCGAGGCCGCCGAACGCGTGCGCGGGGAGATCCGCGCGCAGGGCCTCGACGCGGACCGCGTCCACGCCTTCGCCTGCGACCTCACGGACCCCGCCTCCGTACGGGAGTTCGCGGCCGCCGTCGCCGCCCGCACCGACCACGTCGACGTCCTCCTCAACAACGCCTCCCGCTACCAGCACGGGGCGGACCTGCTGTCCGCCTCGGACGAGGACGTCGTCGAAACCCTCGCCTCCGGCGCCACCGGCACCGTCCTGGTGACCAAGGCCTTCCTGCCGCTGCTCCTCGCCTCCGCGAAGCCGGACATCGTGACCATGGTCTCGGGCTGCGGCGAGAAGGGGAACCACCGTTCCGACGCGCACGACTCCTTCTACGCCGCCAAGAGCGCCCAGGCCGGCTTCACCGAGGTCCTCTCCCGCCGCCTGCGGGGCCAGGGCGTCCGGGTGATCTCCCTCTACCCGCCCGACTTCGACAACCACGACCCGCTCTCCCCGGCCTGGGAGGGCGCCCCGCGCACCGCCAAGGACCCGCTCACCGCGCAGTCACTGGTGGACTGCGTCCTCTTCGCCGTTGGCCAGCCCCGGGACTGCTTCATCAAGTCCTTCTACTTCGAGCAGGTCTGACCGCCACACGCCCCAGGGGACCCCTGCGCGCCGCCCGCGCACCCCGGTCGTGTGGAATGGCCGCATGGGGATACGCGAGCACCAGACGATCCGGGAGCCGGGCGGCGACCAGGCGGACCCCGCCGGGCGGACCCTCCGCGAGCCGGCGACGCCGCTCCCGCAGCGGCCCGACGCCGGCCGCCCGGGCTACGCCGGACACCTCGACCGGCTCGCCGCCGCCTCGGGCGCCATCGCGGCCGAGGCCGAGGCGGTGGCCGCCGTCCTGCGCGACCCCGACCCGGTCATGGCCGAGAGCGCCGTCGTCACCCACCTGGACCGCCGGGCCGTACGGCTCCCGGCCGACGGGGAGTTCCCCGACTGGGCCCGCGCCCTGCGCCCCGCCGTCGACGGCCGGGCCTTCCCGGCCCGCCGGCTGCGCGAGTGGAGCCTGCTCAAGGCCCTGGCGGCGGGCCGCGCCTGGTCGGCCGCGGAACTCACCGCCGCCTCCGACTGGTGCCAGCACACGGCCGCCCTCTCCCCGGCCCCGTACGAGGCGCTGGCCCTCCTCGCCGCGTCCGCCCGGACCGGCCGCGTACGCGGCGCCGCCGCCCAGCGGCTGCGCCGGCTGGCCCTTCCCCGCGGGTAGCGGCGACCGAGGCCGCCCGGGGTGTTGCCGGACCCCGGGGGCGGCGCCACACTCACCCCCAGGCGCGTACACCGGGGGGTAGCCGTGTGGTTTCCGTACCTGTTCCTGCCGTCCGCCCTGTTGCTGGTGGCGGCGGATCTCCTGCGGCTGCGGGCCCACCGCCGCATGACCCGGCCCCCGGTGCGCACGCCGCGGCCGCCCCGGGAACCGCTGACGATGTACGAGGTGGCGTACCTGCGCAACGGCAACGCGGCGGTCGTCGAGACCGCGATGGCGGCGCTCCACCTCGCGGGGCGCCTGCCGGTCACCGCGGAGTACGGGCTCGACCTGACGGCCCGGAGCCCGCGCGACCCGGTGCAGGCCGCCGTCCTCGCCCGCAAGGGCGCCGGGGCCACCCGGCCGGCCGCCGCCGTGCGCGCCGAGGCGGCCGGTTCGGCCGCGGTGCTCCGGGTGGCCGCCCGGCTCGTCGAGCAGGGCCTGGCCATGGACGCGGCCCGCGAGAAGGCGGCCGACGACGCCACCGGCTTCGAGGCCGCGGCGGCGCTCCTCGCGGGCGTCCTCGGCGTCGCGGCGGTGATCTGGTCCGCCGTCGCCGACGGCCCCGGGCAGTGGCTCCGGCCGCTCGTGGCCTTCGCCCTGCTCCTGGCCGTCTGGGCGGTGGTGTACGGGCAGCGCGACCCCCGGCCCCGCGCCCGCGGGGCGAGCCCGGCCGGCCGGGCCCTGTACGAGCGGGCCCTGGCTGACGGGTCGTGGGAGCCGCGCCCCGACCGCGGCACCAGCCTGCCCGCCAAGAGCCGCAGGACCGTCGCGGAGGTCAGCCGGCGCGGACTGGACGCCGTCACGCTCCCCGTACTCGCGCTGGCCATGAGCGGCGGCCCCGCACCCGGGCGCCACGAGCCCGGGCGGGCCGGAGACGCTCCCGCGCGCTCCCGCTCTTCCTCCTCCTCCGCCTCCTCCTCCTCCTCTTCCTCGGACGGCGGCCGCATCTCGGAGCCCCCGTCCCTGGGCGCGGGGTGCGCGGGCTGCGGCGGCTGCGGGGGCGGTTTCTGAGCGCACGCGGGGGGCCCGCGGCGGTCCCCGCCGGGTTCCCGCCGCGGTCACCGCCGCCGAAGTGGAAGGAGTCCCTTCCGCGAAGTCTCGTCAGACGCGCGTTCGGGGGATTATGGTCTGCTTACCTGGCCAGGTACCAGAGTTGAACCGCTGCCACTCCGCTGGAGGATGACTCTCCGTGTCGCACGTTTCACAGGCTCCCGTCACCACCCCCGACGCCGAGCCTGCACCGCCCGTTCCCCGTACATTCGGCGAGGTCAAGGGCTGGTTCTCGGCGTATGACCAGGTGCTGTTCGACTGGTTCCTCACCCGTCAGAACGAGGAAGCCGACTCTTCGGGCGACATCCTCGAACTGGGCGCCTTCATGGGCAAGAGCGCGATCTTCCTGGCCGGATACCTGCGCGACGGCGAGGAGTTCACCGTCTGCGACCTCTTCGACTCGCCCGCGCCCGACGACTTCAACCTGGCGGAGATGAAGGACTCCTACCCGACGCTCACCCGGCGCGGGTTCGAGACGAACTACCTGGCGTTCCACGAGGAACTGCCCACGCTCATCCAGGCGCCGACCTCCGTCGTGGCCGACCGGGTGCGTCCCGGCAGCTGCCGCTTCGTCCACGTCGACGCCTCGCACCTGCACGAGCACGTCGTCCAGGACATCGCCTCCTCGCGCCGGGTCGCCACCGAGGACGCCGTCGTCGTCTTCGACGACTACCGGTCCGCGCACTGCCCGGGCGTCGCCGCGGCCGTCTGGGCCGCCGTGGCCACCGGCGGACTCCGGGTGATCGCCGTATCCGCCTCGAAGCTCTACGCGACCTGGGGCGACCCCGCACCCCACCAGGCGGCCCTGCTGGCCTGGCTGGAGGGCCGCAGCGACCTGTGGCACGGCGTGGACATCGTCGACGGCAAGCCGCTGGTGCGCATCGGCGACGAGGGGGTGACGGCGCCGCCCGGGCCGAAGCCGCTGAAGGAGTACGTCGAACCCGTCGTCCCCGCCCCGGTCGTCGCGCCGCCCGCACCCCGGCCGGGGGCCCGCTGGCGCCGGCTGGCCAAGGACCTGCTCCCGCCGCTCGTGACCCGCGCGATCGTGGCCCGGAAGCGGCGCCGCCGCGCCTGACCGCGTACGGCGCCGGTCCCCGCCCCGCGGAGCCCGGCGCCCGCGCCTCAGAGGCCCTTGCGGACCCGGGCGGCGCGGCGGGCCTCCGCGGCCTGCCGCGCCTCGATGGTCCTACGGGACTCCTTGCCCTTGCCCGGGCGGCCGGGGCGGGTGCCGATCCCGCGGAAGCCCAGGTCGGAGCCGCTCGGCCGGCCCTTCGCGTCGGTCGGCGCGGCACCGGCGAGCGGGACGCCCGACGGTGCCTTCGCGCCGGTGATCCGGCTCAGCGCCGCCTCGCCGGAGCGCACCTGGGTGATCGTCGGCCGGATCTTGGCGTCGGCCATCAGGCGGACGATGTCCCGCCGCTGGTTGGGAGTGACCAGGGTGACGACCTTGCCGGACTCGCCCGCGCGGGCGGTCCGGCCGCCCCGGTGCAGGTAGTCCTTGCTGTCGGCCGGCGGGTCCACGTTGACCACGAGGTCGAGGTCGTCGATGTGGATGCCCCGGGCGGCGACGTTCGTCGCGACCAGGACGGTGATCATGCTGTCCTTGAACTGCCCGAGGGTCCGGGTGCGCTGCGGCTGGGACTTGCCGCTGTGCAGGCCCTCGGCCCGGACGCCCATGGCCCGCAGGTGCTTCACGAACTGGTCGACGCCGTGCTTGGTGTCGAGGAACATCAGCACCCGGCCCTCGCGGGCCGCGATCTCGGTGGCCGCCGAGATCTTGTCGGCGGCGTGGATGTGCAGCACGTGGTGGTCCATCGTGCCGACCGACGCCGACTGCGGGTCCACGGAGTGCGAGACCGGGTCCTTCAGGTACCGGCGGACCAGCTGGTCGACGTTGCGGTCGAGGGTCGCCGAGAACAGCATCCGCTGACCGGCGTGGTGGACCTGGTCCAGGATCTCGGTGACCTGCGGCATGAACCCCAGGTCGCACATCTGGTCGGCCTCGTCCAGCACCGTGATCTTCACGCGTTCCAGGTGCACGTCCCGCCGCCCCACCAGGTCGCTGAGGCGCCCGGGCGTGGCCACGACGATCTCCGCGCCGGTGCGCAGCGCGCCCGACTGGCGGCCGATCGACAGCCCGCCGACGACGGTGGCCATCCGCAGCTTCAGGGCCTGCGCGTACGGCGCGAGCGCCTCGGTGACCTGCTGAGCGAGTTCGCGCGTCGGTACGAGGACCAGGGCCAGCGGCCGCTTGGGGTCGGCCTGCTGCCCGGCCGTGCGGGCCAGCAGGGACAGGCCGAACGCGAGGGTCTTGCCCGAGCCGGTGCGGCCGCGGCCGAGGATGTCACGGCCCGCGAGGGAGTTCGGCAGGGTCGCGGCCTGGATGGGGAACGGCTCCCGCACCTGCTGGTCGGCCAGGGTCTTCACCAGCTCAGGGGGCAGGCCGAGCTCCTCGAACGAGGTCACCGGGGGCAGTGCCGGGGTGCCGGTCCGGGGCATGGCGAACTCGCCCTGGGGGCCGAGGGTGCGGGGGGTCTTGCCGCCGCCCTTGGCTCCGGGCCGGGAGCCTGCCTTCGCTCCGGCCTTGATGCCGAAACGCCCATGAGCTGACGGGTTCTTCATGCAGAACCTTCCGTGAGGAGAACGAGCGCGGAGGGCGGCCGGGACGGGAACGGCGACGAGCCGGGGCCCGTACCCCTCGGTACGGGCCCCGGCTCGTCGTACGCGTCCGCGTCGGGTGGAAGCACCCCGCGCCTCAAGTTTCCCGGCCATTTTACCAGTCGGCCACTACGGCGCCGCGGGTCCGATCTCCCCGGACCGCACCTGGGCCAGGTGGGCCCGCATCTCGACCGCGGCCCGCCCGAACCAGTCGGCGATGACGGCGACCTCCTCCGGCGAGTACTCGGCGAACAGCGCCCCGAGCCGGGCGTAGAACGGCTCGTACACCGCGACGACCCGTGCGGCGGCGGCCGGGTCGGCCACCACCCGTACCCGGCGCCGGTCGGCGGGGTCCGGGCGGCGGTGCGCGTACCCGGCCCGCTCCAGCCGGTTGAGGACCCCGGTGACGGCCCCGGTCGTGAGGTGGGTGAGCCCGGCGAGGTCACCGGCGGAGAGGGGGGTGTCCCCGGCGCCCAGGACGTGACCGAGGCAGGTGAGGTCCGTGACGTTCAGCCCGAGCAGCTGCGCCACCTCCTGCTGGCCGATGAGGCCCAGGGCCACGTAGTGGTCCATGCGCGCGATGGCCTCCCCGGCCGTGGCCGGGGGGCGGGACTTGCCGTGCACCCACACACTCCTTAGTATCTAAGTTACTTAGCTCGTGAGATAAAAGATCCTGCTCCGAGCGTACTGGCGCCCGTCCTCACAGGGAGAATCATGAGCGCGCACGGCGATGTCGACCTCGGCCACACCGTGGCCGGATGGACCGGAACCACCCTGGCCCTGCTGGGCTGCACCGGAGCGGGCGCCGCGCTCTGCGCGGCCTGGACGCCGGGCATCTGGCTGGGCCTCGGCCTGGTCGCTGCGGCGGGGGTCGTCACCTGGCTCCTCCACCTGGCCGGGTGGGGCAAGCCGAGCGGTCCCCGGCCGCCCGCCGAACGGGACTGGCGTGTCCGGGACACCGCGGCCCGCGCCGGGCACGCCCACTGCCTCGGCTGCCGGGCCGGCGGCCCCCGGCGGGCCGCCGCCGCCCGCGGCCCCAGGTCCGCCGCACCGCTGCCCGTCGGCGAGGGCGCGGCCTGAACCGCGATGCGGCCATCCGTTCGAAACGCCACGGTTGGCCGCGTCCGAAGTGTGGTGCGAGTGGGGGGTGGGCACTATCGAGACGGCTGCACGTGCGGCCCGCGTGGAACGTTGAGAAGGATCAGTACTGATGGCAACTGGCACCGTGAAGTGGTTCAACTCGGAGAAGGGGTTCGGTTTCATCCAGCAGGACGACGGCGGCCCTGACGTGTTCGTGCACTTCTCCGCGATCCAGACGACCGGCTTCAAGGAGCTGGCCGAGGGCGCGAAGGTCGAGTACGACGTCACGCAGGGCCCCAAGGGACCCCAGGCCGAGCAAGTGGTGCCGATCTAGCGCCGCTTCGCGAGTCCAGCCCGTGACGAGGAGCCCCCGCCGGTCGTCCGGCGGGGGCTCCCGCGCGTCGCGGGCCCGGAGCCGCGGGAGCGTCGGCGCCGCTGCGGCTCAACCGCGCCGGGAGCGGTACAGGTCCCGCAGCAGCGCGATCTCCGCCCCGTGGTGCAGCACCTCCTGGTTGACCCACCACACGATGTCGACGAACGGCTCCTCGGAGTCGCTGCCGTGCGGGTAGGTGGAGTAGCCGACGGTGTCCAGCGCGGCCTCGTCGGCGCCGAGCAGGGCCTCGCGCCAGGCCGCCGCCCCCGCCCCGAAGGCCGCGACCGCCTCCGCGGCGCTCCCGCTGACCGGATGGTCCGCCCGGGTCAGGACGTGTCCGCCGGCCGTGTGCTCGGCGCGGAGCGCGAGCATCTCGCCGAGATGGCTCAGCCGCCAGGCGATGGTCGTGAAGGGCGGCGGCCACGGGTGCGGGTACGCGGCCGCGTCGCGGCCCCAGTCGCCGGCGCCGGCCAGCAGCGTCGCGCGCGGCCCCGGCCCGTCCGTGCGCCGGCGCACCGACCAGCAGTCGGGCACCGGCTCCCAGAAGTACTCCTCGTCCGTCATGGGCCCGACCGGGGTGTCCGACCCGTCGCCGCTGTCCATCAGGGGCCCCGTCAGGCGGCCGGTCAGGCGCTCGCACGCGAAGTCGAACTGATCCAGCAGCGGGGCCAGCCTGGGTGCGGTCACGGGATGCTCCTCGGTCGTGCGGTCGGGGTGAGGCGTGCGGTATCGGTGAGGCGTGCGGCCCCGGGTGAGGGGACGGCCCGTCGGCCTGGCGGACCCGTCAGCCTGGCAGACCCGCCCTCGCCCCGCACCTCCCTTTCCCGGGCGCTCCCGCGGGGTCCTCGCAGGTCACCCGGCAGGGGGCAGGGCCCGGTGCAGGGCCAGCAGCAGGGCCCAGAGCCGGTCGGCGAGCTCGGCCGGACCGGAGGCCGGGACCAGACCGTGCAGCCAGTCCGCGAGGACGCCGGTGAAGGCGGCCGCCACCGCAGAGGCGACGAGGTCCGGGTGCGGGGCGCCGACGGCCGCCCGCTCCGCCCGGGCCCGGGCCCGCAGCTCCCGGTGGAGGCGTTCGCCGAGCGGCCCGCCGCCGCCCGGGAGGAGCAGGGTGCGGTAGAGGGCCGTGTGGCGGGCGGCGTCGGTGAGGTACCCGGCCAGGGCGGCGGGCGGGCGGACCGGGGGGAGCGAGCCCGGACCGGTCTGCCAGGCGTGCAGGGCGTCGACCGCCGCGTGCACCACCTCCGCGCAGGCGTCCACGGCGAGCGCGGGGAGGTCCTCGTAGTGCAGGTAGAAGGTGGCGCGGCCGACGCCGGCCCGGCGCACCACCGCCGAGACGCTCACCTCGGCCAGCTCCCGGCCCGATCCGCACTCGGCGAGCAGGCTCTCGCGCAGCCGCGCCTTGGTCCGGGCGGTCCGGGGATCCTCGGCCCTGGCCCCGTCCGCCCGCGGGTCCGGCGGCGTCATGCGGCGAGCAGCGCCGCGCCCAGGGCGAGCGCGCCGGGCAGGGCCTGGGCGAGGAGGATCCGGCGGTTGGCGGTGGCCGCCCCGTACAGTCCGGCGACGATCACGCAGACCAGGAAGAAGACCTGCGTGGCGAGGGAGCCGGTGACCAGGCCCCAGACCAGCCCCGCCGCGAGGAAGCCGTTGTACAGGCCCTGGTTGGCGGCGAGCGGGGCGGTCAGGCGGGCGGTCTCCGCGTCGAACCCGGACAGAGCCCGGCCGGGCGGCCGCTGCCACAGGAACATCTCCAGGACCAGGAAGTACGCGTGCAGTGCGGCGACGATGCCGACGAGAACCTGAGCGACCGTGTGCACGGCCACCCCCCTTTCGTCCCGGACGGCCCGCCGGTGTCCCCGGCGGGCTCGATTTCCTGGACAACTGTACAGGAAGTCGTGGTCCGCTCCGACGGCTCGTCAGCCGGTGGTGGGCCGGGCGTTCCCGTCCCCGCACAGCGCCTGCCCGTACAGCGCCGCGAGCGCGCCGTCGATGGGGTGGGGCTGCGGCAGCCCCGAGGAGTCCGGCCGGTTCCACCGCTGGAGGTTGACCGCGACGGACATCTGGCGCTTGCCGTCGGCCCTGGTGAGGGAGATCGTCCCGGCTCCCCAGGCGGATCCGTCGTGGCCCCAGAAGGTGCCGCAGCCGGGGACGGTGACCTCGTGCAGACCGAGGCCGTAGTGGATCGTCGTCCCGTCCAGGGCGCGGACCGGGAGCGTGCGCTGCATCTGGGCCAGCGACGACCGGCTGACGATCCTGCCGTCGAGCAGCCCGGCGTAGAAGCGGTTGAGGTCGTCCGTCGTCGACACCAGGGCGGCCGCGGGCCCCACCCAGGACATGTCGTAGACGCTGTAGTCGCGCGGCGGATCGATCAGCCCGTAGAAGGCCTCGTACATGCGCGAGTGCGGACCCTCGATGCGCGGCCCGGCCGGGAACCCGGTGTGCCGCAGACCGGCCCGCTCGATCACGTTCCGGGTGATGTACCCCTCGGCCGTGCTGCCGGTGACCTGCTCCAGGAGGCGGCCGAGGAGCAGGTAGTTGGTGTTGGAGTACACCCCGGCCGGGCCGCCGGGCTCGCCGGCGGGAGGCGCGTCGAGCCCCATCCGGATCAGCTCGTCCGGACGGAACTGCCGGAACCGGTTGTCGTCGATGCTCCGGGCCGACACGTCCGGCCCTGACGGGAAGCCCGCCAGGGACGGGAACGCCCGGGGCAGGTAGTCGGGGATGCCGCTGGTGTGGTTGAGCAGCATCCGGACCGTGATCTTCTGGCCGCGTTCACCCGGCACCAGCCCCGGCAGGTAGCCGCCGATCGGAGCGTCGAGCCGGATCCGGCCCCGCTCGACCTGCTGCATGACCGCGGCGGCGGTGAAGGTCTTCGTGACGCTGCCGACGCGGTGCCGCAGGCCGGGGGTGACGGGGCGCCCGGTCGTCACGTCGGCGGTCCCGGAGGCGCCGCGCCACGTCCGGCCGCGGTCGCGGACCTCGGCGAACACCCCCGGCATTCCCGCGCGGTGGACCCCGCCGAGGGCGGACTCCAGCTCCGCGGGATCGAAGGGGGACGCGGCCCTCGCGCTGCCCGCCGGCGGGTGCCCCCGCCCGTCGGACGGGGGAGCCGCCGCCACCGTGCCCGCGCCCACGCTCAGCGCGGCCACGCTCGCGCACACCACCAGTCGGATCTTCAAGACGTCCGTCCCTTCACGATCGATGAGGTTGCTGAGGTTGCTGAGGTCGGTGAGCTCGATGGGGGCCGCGGGGGCTCTTCCCGCGCACCCGCGGCAGGGGACCGGCGGCTCATCCGGCGAGGGCGCGGCGCAGGGCGCCGCCGAGTTCGGCGATCTGCCGCTGCGAGACGTCGGCGGAGAGGATCGCCTGCGATCCGTGGAAGGTGCCGGGCCACTGGTGGAGTTCGACCGGCACACCGGACCGCATCAGGCGCAGCGCGTACTCGATGCCCTCGTCGCGGTTGGGGCAGAACTCGGCCGTGGCGATGTGGGCCGGTGGCAGGCCGGTCAGGTCGGTCGCCCGGGCGGGGGCGGTGTACGCGGTGGCGGGCCGGGAGCCCAGGCAGTGGCGCCACGCCGTGGTGATCCTGGCGCGGTCGAACCAGGGCGTGTCGGTGAAGTTGCGTGCCGACCAGGTCTCCTGCCGGTCGTCCAGGCCCGGCTGGTTGAGCAGCTGGAAGCGGATGGCCGGTCCCCGCTCGTCCCGGGCCCTCAGTGCGAGCGCGGCCGCGATCCCGGCGCCGGCGCTGTGCCCGCCGACCGCGATCCGCGCCGGGTCGATGCCGAGTCCGTCCGCGTGCGCGGCCGTCCAGGCCAGTACGGCGCGGGCGTCGTCCAAGGCGGCCGGGAACGGGTGCTCGGGTGCGAGGCGGTAGCCCACCGAGACCACCACCGCCCCGGAGAGGTCCGCGATCCGGGCGGCCCACGGGTGCTCGGTGTCCAGGTCGCCGAAGACACCGCCGCCGCCGTGCAGCCAGACGACGGCGCCTCGGGCCCCCAGCGGGCGGTAGATCCGGACCGGGACGTCCGGATCGGCGGGCACCGTACGGTCCTCGACCTCCATGGCCGAGGTGTCCGGGGCCGGCGCCGCGCCGGCCCGTGCGGCGAAGTCCGCGCGGGCGGCGACCGGGTCGTTCAGATCGATGTGCGGGAGGAACGGGATGAACGCTTCGAGTTCGGGATCCATGACGGCCATCCTCACGGCCCGCACCCGAGGGGGTCAGCCGCCGACCGTCGCGCATCCCGCCCCCGTCGCGCACCGATCGGAGCGCGTGCGGCCGGAGGGCCTACCCCTCGTCTACGGAGACCGCCGAGACCGGACAGGCCCGCGCGGCCTCCCGTACGAGCGGGCTGCCGTGGCCGTCCTCGCGCCCGGCCCGTACCTCGCCGAAGCCGTCGTCGTCCTGGGTGAAGACCTCGGGTGCCGTCAGCGCGCACTGCCCCGCGCCGACGCAGACGTCGTGATCGACGGAGATCCGCATGCCCCTCACCAGGCCACGGGGAGTTCGAGCATGCCCTGGATGGTGTCTCCGGGCTTGAAGGGGATCCGCTCCGGATCGGCCGCCAGCCGTAGCCCGGGCAGCCGTTCGAACAGCCTGCCGAGGGCGATCTCCATCTCGGCGCGGGCCAGGTTCTGGCCGAGGCACTGGTGGATGCCGAAGCCGAAGGCCAGGTGGTGCCGGGGCGGCCGGTGCCAGTCCAGGGTGTCGGGTTCCTCGAAGACCGCCCCGTCCCGGTTGATGACGGAGGTGGCGAAGACCACCCCCTCGTCGGGGAGGATGGTGACGCCGCCCACCTCGATCTCCGCGGTCGCGACCCGCAGCATGCCGTCGGCGATCGACAGGAACCGCATCAGCTCCTCGACCGCCTCCGACATCAGGGACGGATCGGCGCGCAGCTCGGCCAGTTGCTCCGGGTGCCGCAGCAGCGTGAACGTGCCGAGGGAGATCATGTTCGCGGTCGTCTCGTGCCCCGCGACCAGCAGGATCACCGCCAGGGCGACGAGTTCCTCGACGTCGGTCTCACCGGTCTCCAGCCGGGTGGCGATCAGTTCGTCCAGCAGGCCGTCGCCCGGATCGGCGCGCTTGCGCCGGATCAGGGCCTCCAGGTAGGAGTCCAGCTGCCGGCGGGCCTCCTCGACGTCGGCCGGGGCGGGGCCGCGCAGGAGCCGCCGCGACTGGCCCTCGAAGAACTCGTGGTCCTCGTACGGCACGCCCAGCAGGGTGCAGATCACCATGGACGGGACCGGCAGCGCGAACGCGCCGACCAGTTCGGCTCCCGGGCCCCGGGCCACCATCTCGTCGATCAGCCGGTCCACGGTCTCCCGGATCCGCGGGCGCAGGGCGGCGGTCCGCTTCACGCTGAAGCTGGGGATCAGCATCCGGCGCTGCGCGTTGTGCACGGGGTCGTCCACCCCGAGGAGGGCCGTACGGCGGTTCTGCAGCCCCTTGAAACGGGCGGTGGGGGCGGGGAAGGCGGCGTTGGTGCGGTCGGTGGACAGCCTGCCGTCGGAGAGCAGTGTGCGGGCCTCGGTGTGGCCGGTGACGACCCATACGGAGCGTCCGTCGAAGAGGGTCACCCGGGACAGCGGCCGCGCCTCGCGCAAGGGCTCGTAGGCGGTCGGCGGGTGGTAGGGGCAGGTCCGGTCCTGGGGGAAGGCGATGGCTTCGGAAACGGCTTCGGAAACGGCTTCGGACATGGGTACAACACCTCGCAAGCGATGGTTCCGTCGCGCCGGACTCCATTACATGCCTGAGGCACCTATCCCACCTATGCCACTTTCGGCCACACTGCCCGGGTTCACCCGTGGGGAGTCCCCAGGGGCCCGTGCGTGCCCCTGGGGGGAGGGGCTTACAGGTGGGCGTCCAGGAACGCGCGGAACTCCTCGCGGGTCAGCGGCCCGGCCTGCGAGGCCACCGCCTCGCCCGCCTCGACGAGGACGACCGTCGGGGCGCCGGTCACGCCGAAGCGGCGCGTCGGCCCGGGGCAGCGGGTGATGTCGGTCCGCACGGCGGTCAGCCGGGTCCCGTACTCCTCGGCCAGCTCGGCGACGAGGACGTCCATCGTCCGGCAGGCCTCGACGGCCTTGGGCCAGGTGCCGGTGAAGTAGGCGAGGACCGGGCCCTGCGTCATGCCGACGATGAAGTCGAATTCCTGGTCCTCCAGCGGCCGGTGTACCCGACGGGCCATGGGTGGTGCTCCTCAGTTCGCGTCTGCCGAGGCCGACAGCGTAGGCGGACAGCGTAGGCGCTCCCGCCCGCCACGCGTCCGCACGGGCCCCGGCACCGTTGTCAGTGGGGCCTGTGAAGCTGGGCCCATGGACGACAGGATGCTGCGGCGCCGGGTCTACGGCGCCGACCACGACGACCCCGATCCGGGCCCCCGCCCCGGTCACGCCTACGGCGAACTCGTGGGCGGCCCCCTCGACGGCCTCCTCCTCGACGTCACTGGCTGGAGCGCGCCCCAGCTCGCCGAGGAGGCCCGGCTGCCGACCGAGATAGGGCGCTACGGAGCGGGCGGCCGCGCCCACTACCGCCGTCGCCCGGACGATCCGTCCCACTGGGACTGGACCGGCGACAGCCCGTAGGACCGTGACGGCGCTCCCCAGGGGGCGCCGGGCCGCCACCCCGGCGCGCGGGGACGGCCGGGGCTCGTGGATCATGAAGGACCGTCTGGAGAAGGAGTGGCAGTGGGTCACCTCGTAATGAGCACCGGCAGCATGCGCGACGCGATGAGGCTCCTCACCGCCGTCGAGCGGACCCCGGACCAGGAGCGCAGGCTGGGCCTCATCCGGGAGCGGTGCGCGGCGCAGGACGCACGGCTGCTCGACCAGGGGATCGAACTCGACGTGCCGGTGGGCCGGGCGCTGGAGGAACTGCTCGAAGGCGACATCAGCGCGCAGCAGGGCCCCCAGTACCACTACGCCCTGAACGCGCTGATCTGCTCCTACTTCTCCGACACCCACGACCTCGGGGACTGGGCCCGCCAGTCGTGGTTCTCGACGGTCGACGAGGAACTGTCGCGGGCCGGCGTACCGGCCGGCCTCGGCATCTTCGACATCGTCACGTCGGGCCCGCCCGTGCGGCTGCCGTACGCCGGTGACACCACCCCCTGGATGGGCACCTTCCCGACCGAGCGGGCCGCCGAGTTCGTCGCGGCCCACGAGGCCGTCCTCCACCTGGTGGACCCGGAGGTCCGGGAGACGGCCGAGTACTTCGTCAAGGCCATGCGCTTCGAGGCCGAGGAGTGGGAGGCGGCCCCGGAGGGCGCGCGCACCGACGACACCCTGTTCTTCTGGTGCTCCTGACGGTACGTCGCCCCCGCGCGCCCCTCGCCGGGCGCGGCGGAGCCCCCGGTCCGCCGACGTGCGACCGGGGGCTCCGTGCGTTCCTTCCGCCGCGCCCGCGGAAACGGATGCGGCGGAACCGGATTCATCCGGACGCCGCCGAGCGGCTCACGCTGCGGGCCCACAGCACCAGCGGGACCTGGAGCGGCAGCCGCGCGAAGGCCGCGGCCCGGTAGGCCGGGGAGCGGCGGCGCGCGTCGGCGGCCATCTTCACGTTCGCGGGGAAGACGCCCACGAAGAACGCGGCCGCGGCCAGCGCCGCCATCCGGCGGCTGCGCGGATGGGCGACGCCCACGGCGAGCGCCAGCTCCGCCGCGCCGCTCGCGTACGTCCACCCGCGCGGGGTGCCCGGCAGCGAGGCGGGGACCGTCGCGTCGAACTGCTTCGGCGCGACCGCGTGCGCCACCGCGGCCCCGGCCAGGAGGCCTGCGAGGAGCAGCGGGGAAGAGGGGGTGCGGGGCATCGGGAGTCCTCTCGGAGTGACCTGGGGCCGCGATCGTACTCGCCAGTAGCAGCGGGGGGCGGCGACCGGGGGACGGGCCGCAGCGCGTCGGGTGGCCGCCCGGGATTTTTCTCCGAAGAATTTTCCCGGAGCTGTCGATCCGGGCTCCGCCCGTTCGACGCACAGGTGAGAGGCGGGGAAAGCCCCCGCCCTCCCGACCGAGGAGTCACCATGCCGCGCTTCCTGACGATGATCCGCATCAACGAGCAGAACCTGCCGCCCGAGGAGTTCCCAGCCGACTTCGAGGAGCGGATGGGCGCCCTGCTGGAGGAGATCACCAAGGCCGGCGTCATGCTCGACACCGCAGGCCTCCTCCCCACCTCCGAGGGCACCCGCCTCAGCTGGTCCGGCGGGAAGATCAGCTACACCGACGGCCCCTTCACCGAGACCAAGGAGGTCGTCGGCGGCTACTCCCTGTCCCAGTGCAAGGACAAGGCCGAGGCGATCGAGTGGACCAAGCGCTTCCTGGAGATCCACCCCGCCCACTGGGAGGTGAGCGCCGAGGTCCGCCAGATCGACGAGAGGTGATCCCGGGCGCTTCCCGCGCCGCGTTTGCCCTGCCGCGTCACGGCTGCTCTGATGGGTGGCCGTGACGGCAGTGAGTACGGCCCAGGCGGTCGAAGCGGTGATCAGGATCGAATCCGCGCGGATCATCGCCGGTGTCACCCGCATCGTGCGGGACGTCGGCATCGCCGAGGAACTGGCCCAGGACGCCCTCGTCGCCGCGCTCGAACAGTGGCCGGTCAGCGGCATCCCCGACCGGCCCGGGGCGTGGCTCACGGCCACCGCGAAACACCGCGTGATCGACCTGGTCCGCCGCAAGGAGACCTACGCGCGCAAGCTCGCCGAGGTCGGCCGCACCCTGGAGGACGTACCGCCCCCGGACGAGCCCGCCGACCCGGACGACATCGACGACGACCTGCTCAGGCTGGTCTTCACCGCCTGCCATCCGGTCCTGGCCACGGACGCCCGCATCGCCCTCACCCTGCGCCTCGTGGGCGGACTGACCACCCAGGAGATCGCCCGCGCCTACCTCTCCAACGAACCCGCCGTCGCCCAGCGCATCGTCCGGGCCAAGCGGACCCTCGCCAAGGCCGCCGTGCCCTTCGAAGTCCCCTACGGCGCCGACCGGGAACAGCGCCTCGCCGACGTCCTGGAGGTCATCTACCTGGTCTTCAACGAGGGCTACTCGGCCACGGCCGGGGACGACCTCGTCCGACCGGCCCTGTGCGAGGACGCCCTGCGCCTCGCCCGGGTGCTCGCCGCCCTGATGCCGCGGGAACCCGAAGTGCACGGCCTCTGCGCCCTCCTGGAGTTCCAGGCCTCCCGCACGGCCACCCGGACCGGCCCCGACGGGGAACCGGTCCTCCTCGCCGACCAGAACCGGTCCCGCTGGAACCGGCTCCTCATCCGGCGCGGCGTCGAGGCCCTCCACCGCGCCGGCAGCGGCCCGTACTCCCTCCAGGCCGCCATCGCCGGCTGTCACGCGGCGGCCCTCACCTACGAGGACACCGACTGGACGGCCATCGCCGCCCTCTACGGACGCCTCGTCGTACTGGTCCCGTCCCCGGTGATCGAGCTGAACCGGGCGGTCGCCGTCTCCATGGCCGAAGGCCCCGGGGCCGCCCTGCCCCTCGTCGACGCCCTCGCCGGGGAACCCGCGCTGCGCGCCTACCACCTGCTGCCGAGCGTACGGGGCGACCTGCTGGAGCGGCTCGGGCGCGGGCGGGAGGCCCGCGCCGAGTTCGAGAGGGCGGCCTCCCTCACCCGCAACGCACGCGAACGCGACCTGCTGCTGCGCCGCGCCGCCGCCCTCTGAGGAACGGCGTCAGACCCCGACCCGGCCCGGCTCCCCGCGCCGGGGCGCCGTGAGCGCCACCGGGCGGCCGAACCCGCCGGAGCGGGCGACCGACTGCACCGTCCGGCGCAGCGCCTCCTGGAAGTTCCCCATCGTGCCGCGGGCGGCCGGGGTGTCCACGTACAGGGAGTTCATGTGCAGCCCGTCCGCGTCGCGCTGGAACCACGAGCAGGCGCCGTTGGCCTGCGCCGACCAGACGTGCGTGGCGGGCCGCCACTCGTGGTGGCGTTCGGCCCCGCGGCACTTGCGCATGTCGATGTACGAGAAGAAGTTCACCGGGTACGGCCAGGAGCGGGCGGCGAACTCCTCCGGAGCCAGCAGCTCCCAGGCCCTGACGAACGGCACGTCGATGTGGCCGATCATCTCGCCGAACCCGGCCCGCACCGACTTCATGACCTGCGCGAAGTCCTGGCCGGGCGAGGCGTCGAACTCGATCGGCATCGTGTTCACGAACCAGCCCACCGAATCGTTCCACGCCCCGCGCCCGCGCTCGCTGACGGGCATGAACCCCCGGTACACGCCCGGACCGCCCGCCTCGCGCAGACACACCCCGACGGAGCCGAGCACACCCATGAACGGCTTCGCGCCGGCCTCCAGACAGGCCTTCTCGAAGACCTCGGCCTCGCCCGCGTCCAGCAGCGAGGAGGCCTCGTTGACGATCGGGTACATCAGGCCGGGCTCCACGCCCAGGTCCAGGGGGAACCGGGGGAAGAACTCCCCGTTGCGTCCGATGAAGGACTTCCAGTAGCCGAGCCGCTCGTCGTCCGCGTCGATGGACAGGTAGTGGCGGCGCTGCTCCTCGGCGAAGTCGAGGTAGCTGGGCGCGGGCGGGAGGACGGCCTCCTCGCCGCCGCGCAGGGCCTCGTACGCGGTCAGCACCTCGTTGACGACGATCGGCATCGACATGCCGTCGCACACGATGTGGTCGAAGGCGAGGTAGACCGTCGCGGAGTCCGGGCGCACCACGGCGCCCATCGTGAACAGCGGCCACGACAGGGTGTCGATGCTCCGCTTGAACCGCTCGACGAGGAAGTCGCGCACCAGGGCGGCGTCGTCGAAGGAGGCGACGCCCACCGGCTCCAGGGCGAGTTCGCCGGGCGCGATGGGCTCGCACGCCAGCTCGCCGGCCAGCCGCCGGAACTCGCACCGCAGCACCTCGTGCCGCTGGACGAAGCCCAGCAGGGCCCGGGTGAGGGCCGGTTCGTCGAGGGCGCCGTCGACCTCGAAGGTCACGGCGAGCCACGACGCGACCGGGTCGTCGGCCGCGCGGCTCTCCTCGGCGACGGTGAAGTGCTTGTCCTGGTTGAAGGAGGCCCTCCTGCCCGCCGCGTCGCCCCGGTCACCGTCCCGCTCCGCCGTGGACCGCAACCGCCACTCGACCACTCGCCCCGGCGCCACGTGGTGCATCTCCAGAGGAAACTGCCGCATTCCGTCATCCCTTCGCCCCCGAGTCAACCCCGTGCGCCTAACGACACCCGGGCCGCGGAAGTGACGCACGCCCCGTCGGCGCGGGCGGGCGGGGGCGGGCGGGGCTCACGCGCGGCCGGTTTCCTCCGGGTCCTCCGCGTCGTCGCGCCGGACCTCGATCCGGTCGGGCGCCAGGTCCACCGCCACCCGGTCCTCCATGCCCAGCGCCTCCAGGAACTTGGGCGGAAGCTGCACCCGGCCGCTGCGGTCCAGCATCACGTACTCGCGCTCGCTGACCGATTCCGCGCCGTGCTCGTCGGTGACCGTGCGGCGCAGGACCTCGCTGCTGGTGCGGCCGTCGCGGATGGCCACCGTACGGCGGACCTCGCCCGCCACCATCGGGTCGTGCGTCACGATCACCACCGTCGCGCCCAGGTCCCGGTTCACCGAGCGGAACGCCTCGAAGACGGTGGCGGCCGTCTCGGAGTCCAGCTCACCGGTCGGCTCGTCGGCGAGGAGCACCGCCGGGTCGTTGGCCATGGCCACGGCGATCGCGACGCGCTGCTGCTGCCCGCCGGAGAGCTCGGCCGGGCGGCGGTCCCCGAGACCGCCGATCTCCAGGGCCTCCAGCAGCGTGGCGACCCGGCGTGCCCGCGCGGCGCCGGCTTTCCGGCCGCCGCCCTTCAACTGCATCGGCAGGGCTATGTTCTGAGCAGCCGTCAGAAACGGCAGGAGGTTGCGGGACGTCTGCTGCCACACGAAGCCCACCGCCTCGCGGCGGTAGCGCAGCCGGTCGCGGGCGGACATCTCCAGCAGGTCGTAGCCGCCGACGGCCGCCTTGCCCGCCGTCGGGACGTCCAGGCCCGCCAGGATGTTCAGCAGCGTCGACTTGCCGCTGCCGGAGGCGCCGACGAGGGCCACCAGGTCACCCCGGGCCACCGTCAGCTCCAGCCCCTGCAGTGCCTGCACCTCCACCCCGTCCGTGGTGAAGACGCGCACGAGACGGTCGCAGACGATGGCGGTACCGGCGTCACGGGAGCGCGGTTCCGCGGCGGCCAGCGCCTGCCGGCGCAGCTCCTCGTAGGTGGGCGCTTCGCTGTTCAACGTTGGTCTCCCGCTCTCAACTCGGTGGTGATCTGTCGTCGGCCGGACACCGCGGCCTCGGCGAGCACGGCCAGCGCCGCCAGGGCGGCCATGCCCAGGGCCGGGACCAGTACCGGCGGGGCGGTCAGCCGCAGACCGGCCGGCACGTCCGCGCCCACCAGCGCCGACAGGTCGACGGAGGCGCCGAGCACGGCGACGGCGGCCGCCGCGGTCAGGAACCCGCCGAGCGCCGCCGCCAGCACCTGCGGTAGCGATTCCGTCAGGACCAGGGCGATGCCCTGCCGGGGCCGCAGGCCCATCGTGCGCAGCCGGGCCAGCAGCGCTCCCCGTTCGGGGGCGGCCCGGACCAGCCCGAGCAGGACCGCCAGCAGCGCGAACCCCGCGGCGCCGGCGAGTGAGGCCCGGAACAGGCGTCCCGCGGCGTGCTGGAGGGGGCCGGCGTCGAGACGGGCGGCGACCTCCGTACTCGTGTGGACGAGGAACCTGTCGGCCGAGGCGGGGGCGCTCTCCCGGATCAGCTCGCGCACCCGGTCCGGGTCGGCCCGCCCCACGGCGAACCAGTGGGTGGGATCGGCCGCCTGCGGTGCCCGGGCGGTCACCGGACCGGCGGGCAGCACGATGGTGGCCGCCGCCGACCCCGGCCGGGCGGGGGTGCCGTCGACCACGGCCGCCTGCCTCACCTGGAGCTCCGTGCCGTTCCTCAGCCGCACCCGGTACGCGCGGTCGGGAGCGCGTCCGGACAGGTCCTTGCTGAACAGCGCCGGGACCGGCGCACCGCCCGCCGTGCCGCCCAGGACCGCGGGGTCGAACCCGCCGCGGCCCGCCGTCCGGGCCAGTTCGGCGTAAGCCGCGGGCTCGGCGACGACCACCGTGGCCGCGACGGAGCCCCGGTCGGTGTCGAACACGTACGCCTCGGTGTCCACCCAGACGCCCAGGGAGGTCCGTACGCCGGGCAGCGCGCCGGCGGCCCGGGCGAACTCCCTCGGCACCGTCTCCCCGGGAGGCGCCACCACCTGGACGTCGCCGCCGGCCTCGGACCGCGCCACCTGGAGGCGGGACCCGTCCACGGAGGTCAGTACGGCGGCCCCGAAGCCGCCCGTGGTGACGGCCAGCAGCAGGGCGATCAGCGGCAGTACGGAAGGACGCGCCGTCCGGCCTCCGGAGCCGCGGGCGGCCCGGGCCAGTCCGAGGAAGCCGACCACCCCGGCCCGCCGCGCCCCGGCCCATGCCAGCGCCCGTACGGCCAGGGGCTGGACCCGGGCCAGCACGAGCCCCCCGGACAGCGCGATGAGCAGCGGCGCGGCCACCAGGAGCGGGTCGAGCCCGGCTCCGGCCGGGGCGACCCCGCGCCGCCGGACCTCCGCCACGGCGGCCGCGGTCGCTGCCACGACGAGGAGCTCGGCCACCAGCCGGCGCCGGGGCGCGGGCCCGCGCGGGGCCGACAGCAGCACGAAGGCCCGTACGGGGAAGGCCAGCAGGGCCACGAGCGTGACGGCGCCGGCGGCCAGCAGGGCGGGTGCCAGGCGCGGGGTCGGCAACAGCACCAGTGCCAGGGCGGCCGCGAGGACGGCGGCCGGCAGGACGGTCACGGCGCCCTCGGCGAGGAGCCGGCGCAGGATCCCGGCGCGCGATCCGCCCCGGGCCCGCAGCAGGAGCAGTTCGCCCCGACGCCGGTCACCGGTGAGCCCGGCCGCCAGGCAGAACACCACCAGGGCCACCCCGCCCAGCCCGGCCGGTCCGATCGCCGCGAGCGGACCGGCGGCCTGCTGCTGGACCCGTACCTCGCCGAACAGGCGCGGGAGTTCGGAGCCGATCCGCAGATCGGGCCGGCCCGTCTCGTGCGCCAGCTCGGAGGCGGTGGGCCCGGCGACGAGCGCGGAGATCTCGTCCGTCACCCGGGGCAGCGTGTCGGCGCGCAGCCGGTCCGTGTCCACGGGCAGCCGCCAGAAGTCCCTGGAGCCGTGCCCCCACGGGGCGAGCTTGTCCAGGGCCTCGGGACCGACCAGGGCGGAGACGAGCCAGCCGCCGCTCGGGGGCACGCAGGGTTTGGTGGAGCAGGCCTTCGCGGGCATGCAGGCCTGGGTGGCGCAGGCCAGGTCGGTCCAGTAGGCGTCGGCGGGGTCCTCCACGGCGTAGAGGCCGACGACCTCGGCGGTGATCGGCACGGAGACCCCGTCGAGGGGCTTCAGCACGGTGCCGACCTTGGCCTTCAGGGTGTCGGCCGCGCTCTTGGACAGGGCGACGGGAACCGGACCGCCGGGGGCGCCGCCCCCGGGCCAGCGGCCCTCCACGAGCCGCGCGTGCTCGGCGGCCCGGGGCAGGAACAGCAGGTTGGCCTGGGGCGGCTGCTCGTCGAGGACCGCGAGTTCGGGGTTGGCCAGCGTGCGGGGCTTGTCGCCGCTCGCCCCGTGCACCGGCCCGGAGGCGGCCAGCCGGAAGGAGGGGCCGGTACGGGCGACCAGAGTGGCCAGCTGTTCGTCCAGGTCCTTCGGGGACGGGGCGCCCGGCAGGGACTTCGCGCTCGCGTACAGGCTGGTCCGGGCCGGGCCGCCGGCCTGCAGGGAGTCGCGCAGCGCCTGGTCGGCGCCCCGGTCGAGGGCGCGCGGCAGGGCGGTGGCCAGCAGCACGGCGACGAACGCGAGTACCGCCGCCAGCAGCGTGGCGGACGGGGTGGCCCGCAGCCGGATCCACACCCACGGCGTCTGCCGCCCGGCGGTCCCGCGCCCCTCGGCGGCGGCCGGCTCGGGGGCGGGCGGTACGTCCCGGCGGCCGGGGAACGGGCTGGTCACATCTCCTCCACGTGGCGCAGCCGGGCGGCCACTCCTCGGTCGCGGCGGCCGCCGAGCACGGCCGACAGCAGCGGCACGGCCGCGATGACGGCGGCCAGCAGCAGCATCTGAAGCCCCGGCAGGTCCACCAGGACCTCCGGGACGGGCCGGCGCGCCCCGGTGGTCAGGATCATCAGCGGCACCGTGGTGTGCACGATGAGCGCGCCCAGGCCCAGGCCCACGGCCGTACCGAGCCCGACCAGGACGCAGCCCTCGGCGGCGGCGGCCCGGGCCAGGCCCCGCCGGGGTGCGCCGAGGGCCAGCAGGATCGCGGACTCCCGGGCCCTGCGGCGCGCGGCGGCGGCCGCCGAGGCGGCGAATCCGATGGCCGCCAGTACCGCACAGGCCACGGCCAGGGCGGCGAGCGCGGTCTGCGGGCCGGCGCTGAGCGGGTCGTCGAGGAGTTCGGCGGCCACGTCCTCGCGCAGCAGCACCTGCTGCGACCCCGTGGCCGCCCGCAGTTCGGCGGCGGCCCGGCCCGGCGCGGAGTCGTCGCCGGAGGCGGCGGGCAGCCACCACTCGTCGGGTGCGGGCAGGGCGTGCCCGTCGGCGGCGCCGAGCAGCCGGCCGGCGGCGCCGAGGTCGACGGCCACGGCGCGGGCTCCGGCCACGGGCAGGGAGTCCACGGCGCTCGTGATCCGGACCGGGACGACGTCCATGCCCAGCCAGACCCGGATCACGTCGCCCACCTGGGCCCCCACCGCGTCGAGGTAGGCGCGGGTGGCGAGGCCGGGCAGCTCCGGGGGAGCGCTGCCCGCCGGGGTCGCGGTGAGCACCAGGCTGCCGGTCGCGCCGCCCTGGTAGCGCAGCCGCAGCAGGTCCGGGGAGCCGCCGTCGAGGGGCAGCAGCCGGCCCGCGGGCATGCCTTCGCCCAGTGCGGGCGTGGTCAGGTCCCAGGCGGGCGCGGGCACCCGGACGGGTACCGCCGGGCCGCCGGGCGCGCCGGCGACCGAGACCCGGCGCACCGTCAGTTCCCCGGTGACCGGTTCGAGCGCGTCCGGGGGAGCGAAGAAGCCGGGCTCGGCGCCGTAGGCCAGCGCGAACCCGGTGAGGGTCAGGGGCGGGGCGGCGGCTCCGAGCGGGGCGCCGGCCAGGGCCGCGACGTCCACGGAGACGGTGCCGTCACCGCCCTCCGGCAGCGCCGACACCGGCGTCCGGTAGGTCAGGCCGAACCGGTCGCGCAGCAGTACGGCCAGCCGGGGGCCGCCGCTCGCCCGCTCCGCCCGCAGTGTCACGTCGACGTCGATCCGCTGGGGCGTGCCGGGCAGTTCGATCCCGGTGCCGCCCGGGGGTTTCACGGAGAGGGGGCCGAACAGGGCGTTCATGGGCCGTCCGTCGCGCAGGTCGGCCCGCAGCGGCACCGACAGGGCGACGGCGGCGGAGTCCAGCGCGAGCAGTTCACCGGTGCTGGTGTCCGGCAGCGCGTGCCGTACGCGGAGCACCGGGGTGGCCCGGTCGCCGCCGGGCAGGGCCGCGTACCGGCCGCCCTGGCCCAGGGGAGCCAGGTCGCTGCCGGTGATCCGCAGCCCGCCGGCCGTGGTGAAGGAGGCCTGGTCGCGCTGCGAGTCGGACCAGGCGGAGTGCTGGCCGAGCGCCAGTACGCCGCTGGACACCGCGAGGACCAGCAGCAGGACGGGCCCGGTGGCCGCCGCGGGACGGCGCGCGAGCTGCCAGCCCACGAGCGCCTGTCCCAGGCCCCGGCCCCGGGCGGCGAGCCACCCGCCCAGCCGGGCCGCGAACGGCAGCACCCGCAGGACCAGGAGGGTGCCGGCGCACAGGGCGAGGGTGGGGGCGGCGACCAGGACCGGATCCACGCCGAGCCCCCCGGTGTTCCCGTCCGACGCGGCCGGCTCGGCGCCGCTGTAGCGGTCGAGCTGCCGGTGGGCGAGGTAGGCGAACGCGGCCACCGCCAGGTCGAGTCCGGACCGGGCGGCGGCCGACACGCGGGCGCCGCGCCGACCGGCGCGGGCCAGGACCCCGGCCGCCGCCCCGCGCAGGACGGACGGCAGCACGGCCAGCAGGACGCACAGCAGCGCACAGCCGGCCGCGACGGGCCACAGCACCCAGGTGCCCGTCGTGTCCAGGGGGATCCGGGACATCGGGCCGTGGCCGGCCGCGACGCGCAGCAGGAGCGGGGTGAGCAGCGGGGCGAGGACGGCGGCGGGCAGGGCGAGCACCAGCGACTCGGTGGCCGTGAGCAGTCCGAGGCGGCGGCGGGAGGCGCCGCGCGCGGTGAGCAGGACCCGCTCCGGCTCCTGGCGTTCCGTCAGCAGCCGGGCGACGAGGAGCAGGGTGGCCGCGGCCAGTACGGCCAGCTGGAGGGCACCGACGGCCAGGGTGGAGCGGGCGACGCGCTGTGCGGTGTCGAGGCCCCGCAGGTAGTCCGGGAGTTCGGTGGCGAGCGTCAGCCCGGACGGCTTCGCGCCGGGGTCCGGGGCACGTTCGCGGACCCCCTCGACCTGCGCGGCCGTCGCGTTCGAGAAGTCGGGGGTCAGCAGCGTGGCACGGCTGTTCTGCACCAGGCCGCCGACGGTGAAGACGGAGTCGTGGACGAGCATCGGGCCGTAGGTGGCGAAGCTGCCGACCTGGAGTTCCCGCCCGCCGACCGGGTCGAGCCGCCAGTACGGGGCGTCCCGGTCGGCGGCCCGGTAGACCCCGGTGACGAGCACGCTCAGCTGCGGGCCGCCGTACCGGTCGTCGAGGCGCACCTCGGCGGGCAGGGCCGCCGCGTCCAGCCCGAGCCGGGTCAGCGCGGCCTGCGGCACGGCCACCGGTACGCGGGCCGGGACCGGCGCCACCGCCTCGGGCCAGCGGCCGGCGAGGAGCCGTACGCGGTTCTGGTCGAGGGTGGCGAGCACCGTCAGGTCGGCGTCCTTGCCCGCGGTGGTGCCGGCGCCGGGCAGCCCGTACGAGCGGCTGCGGGCCACGCTCTCGACGCCGAAGGGCAGGGGGCCGAACAGTCCGGCGCCGAAGCGGCGGGCGCTCTCGTCGTCGGCGGCGCGGGTGCCGGTGCCGTGTTCGGCGGAGAGGAGGACGGAGGTGTGCGCGCGTCCCGGTCCGGTCAGTGCCTGCCGCATCGACGCGTCGCCCACGTTCCGGGTGAAGGCGAGCAGCGCCGTCAGCGCGGTCGTGGTGATGAGCGCGGTGAGCAGTGCGGCGGCGGCGAGCGGCAGCCGCCCGCGCATCCGGCGCACGACAAAGCCGACCATGTGCCTTTCCTTCCCCCCGATCCGGACCATGGGCACCGGATAGCGGACGATGCTGTCAGATCCGGTCCAGCGGCGGAAGGGACTTGCGCGTTTGATGTGACAGATGAACATATTCGGAACCGAAGGACGGAAGAGCGCCGGTCCGAGGGGGAGCCCACCATGACGCAGCAACAGGACAGCACCGCCGAAGACGCGGCCGCCGCCACGTCGATGATGGTCGTGCGCGACCTCCGCAAGAGCTTCGGTACGGGAGACCGGGCCGTACACGCCCTGCGCGGCGTCACGTTCGAGGCCCGGCGCGGTGAGCTCACCGCGCTCAAGGGGCGGTCCGGCTCCGGCAAGACCACGCTGCTGAACCTGGTCGGGGGACTCGACGCCCCGACGGGCGGAACCATCGAACTGGACGGCACCGACCTGGCCGCACTGGACGAGAACGGGCTCCTCGCCCTGCGCCGCGACCGGATCGGCTTCGTCTTCCAGTCCTTCGGGCTGATCCCCGTACTGACCGCCGCCGAGAACGTCGGCGTGCCGATGCGGATGCGCAAGGTACCGGCGAAGCAGCGCGAGGAACGGGTCCGCACGCTGCTCGCGCTCGTCGGCCTCGCCGACCACGCGGAGCAGCGCCCGGGTGAACTCTCGGGCGGTCAGCAGCAGCGCGTCGCCGTGGCCCGTGCGCTGGCCAACGAGCCCGCCCTGATCATCGCGGACGAGCCCACCGGCCAGCTGGACTCCGAGACGGGCCGCTCCATCATGCGGCTGCTGCGCGCCGTGGTGCGCAGCGAGGGGGTCACCGCACTGGTCGCCACCCATGATCCGACGATGATCGAACTCGCCGACCGGGTGCTGGAGTTGAGCGACGGGCGGATCGTGGAGGCGCGGCCGCCGGAGACGGACTGAGGGGCGGCCGCCGGCCTCCCGGGGGCGGTGGCAGATGCCGGGCCAGTACGAGGGCCAGGAGCAGCGGGATCAGGGTGAGCGCGGTGAAGGTCACGGGCCCACCGGCTTGCGGAGGGCGAGCGGCGGCCGGATCCGGGACTCCAGGGACAGCAGGAGCCGGACGGAGCGGGAGGCCGCGGCCACTTCCCAGGAGCGGCCGCCGAGGACCCACCGGTCCAGCGCGTTCAGCAGGGCCGAGTCGCAGAAGGAGACCAGGGCCGCGTCGAGGACGAGGCGGCGTGCGCCGCGGGCGGCTCCTTCGTCGAGGAGCCCGCGCAAGGGGGCGCAGGTGAAGTGGTCGAACTCGCCGGCCAGGCTGACGGCGAGGACCCCGTCGTGGAGCGTGGACCGTATGCGGGGGAGCGGGTCCGGGCCGGCGTCCGGTCCCGTGCCGGCGGCCCGGGCCGGGCCGGGCGGATCCTGAGGGGCGGGCGGACCGGGCGGTGGCGCCGGAGCGGTCGGGGCGGTCGGAGCGGTCAGAGCGCGGGCCGCGGGCAGTATCGGGGCGTTTATGGGAGCGTTCATACCCCCTCCAACGGGCCCCGCCCCGGGCGGGGAAGCGGCCGGGGCGCTCACTTCACCCGCGCGGGGCCGCCCGCTGACCCGTTCCGGCGATCTTCCTCACCCACCCGGGGCACCCGTACGTCCGCCCGGGCGGCGCGGTACGGACGCGGTCCGCCGCGGGTGGCCGCTGATGGCCGACAGTGGAGCGCGTGGACGTGGACGAGGTCATTGACGCGCTGTACGCGGCGCACCCATCGGGCTTCACGGCGGCGCGGGCCGCGGCCGCCGCCCGGGCGAAGACGGCCGGGGATGCGGAGGCGGCGCGCCGGATCGCCGCCCTGCGGCGGCCCACGCTGGCCGCCTGGACGTCGAACCTGCTCGTACGGACCCAGCCGGAGGAGGCCGAGCAGTTCCTCCAGCTCGGGCAGGCCCTGCGGTCGGCACACCACGCGCTGGACGGCGAGCGGCTGCGGGCCCTGTCCCACCAGCAGCACGTGGTGATCGGGGCGCTCGCCCGCGAGGCCGGGCGGCTGGCCGTGGAGGCGGGGTCGCCGGTGTCGGAGGCGGTGGTGCGCGAGGTGGAGCGGATCCTGTACGCCGTCCTCGCCGGACCGGAGGCGGCCGAGCGGTGGGCCTCGGGCAGGCTCGTACGGACCCCCGAGCCGGAGCTGGACTTCCCCGCCGTCGATCCGGACGCCGTACGGGCCGGGCCGGGGCGGGCGCACGGATCCGGGCCCGCCGGGGACGGCCCGGACGGTGACGTCGGCACCGGCACGGGCGGCACCGACGGGGGCGGCGCCGGCGAGGAGGACGCCGGCGCGGACGAAGGCCGGCTGGAGGCCGCGCGGGCCGCCGTCGACGACGCCGAACGGGCCGTCTCCGTCCGCGAGGAGGAGGAGCGGGAGGCCGACGCGGCCCGTCGGCGCGCGGTGGCCTCGGCGGCGGAAGCCGACGCCGTGGCGGCCCGGCTGGAACGGGAGGCCGGGCACGCGCGGGACGAACGGGACCGGGCCTACGCGGCGGTCACCGAAGCCGAGGCCCTCCACCGCGAGGCCGGCCGCGCCGCCCGGGAGGCCCGCGACGCCGTCACCGCCGCGCGGGAGCACCTCCGCGCCCTCGGGGCGCCCTGAGGGCACGCAGGCGGCCGGGTCCCCGCCGCTTACTCGGTGTGCAGCGCGGAGGCGATCGTGGTCCGCGCGGCCGCCCGGGCCGGTACCAGGGCGCCGAGGACGGCGATGGCGACCCCCGCCAGCAGCAGCCCCGCCAGCTGCGGCGCGTGCCAGACGTCCTTCATCGGCCCGGTGAACGACACGATCCCCACGTTGTCGACGACCAGCCGGTGCGCCGCCACCCCCAGCGGGATCCCCAGCAGGCCCCCGACCGCCCCCACACCCGTCACCGAGGTCACGGTCATCACCACCACCTGACGGGGGGTCATGCCGATCGACTTCAGCATCCCGAGGTCGCGGCGGCGCTCCCTGGTGTTCAGCAGCACCGTGTTGAAGACGCCGAGGGCCGTCACGACCGACAGCAGCACGGTGAACACCGAGGAGAAGCCGACGACGGTGGTGGTCGCGGCGCTGCCCGTCCCCGCGACCTCGGCGCGCAGGCCGGGGTCGAGCGCGTTGACGGCGTCGGCGTACGCGCCGGCGTCCGAACCGGGCGCGAGCTCCACCCGGTACTGCCTGGCCCGGAGCTCCGGCGCGAGCGCTTCCAGCGTCTCCCACGACGTGGCGAACGCCTGCGCGTCACCGTCGACGAGCTCGCCGACGACCCTTCCCGGCACCCGCCCGCCGTTCAGCTCCAGGGTGACCTCGTCGCCGACCGCGAGCCCCCGCTCGGTCAGGAACGCGGGCCCGGCGACGACCTCCCCGGCCGCCCGGGGGACGCGGCCGTCCGCGAGCGTCGCGGCGTACGAGGTGAGGTCGCCCCGGTAGAAGTCCGCGAACGCGGGCTGCGCGTACCCGACCAGGCTCACCTGGGACAGGGCCCGGGCCCGTACCCCGCGGGCACCCGGCAGGGAGCGGAGCCGCTCCTCGGTCTCCGCGTCGCCCAGCCGCAGGGGCGGGATCCCGTTGAGCGGGGCGCCCGTCATGACGGTGACGGCGGGGACGTCGCCCCGGCCGGTCTTCGCGTACGCGAGCATCGTCGAGGTCAGGCCCGTGGACAGCGTGACCGTGGTGACGCCGAGGACGATGGCGGCCATCGTCAGCAGGGTCCGGGCCGGGCGGGCGAACGGCTGGCCGAGACCCAGGCTGACGGAGCGCGGCAGCGCGGTGGCGCCCAGCAGGCGCTGGACGCGCAGCCCGCGCCCGGTGCGCGAGGAGCCCCCCGCGCTGATGGCCCGCGCCGCCGGCAGCCGGTGCGCCCGGAGCGCGGGAACCAGCGCGGTGAGCAGGACCAGGGCGGGAACGCCCAGCAGGCAGACCACGAAGACCCAGGGGTCGACGGTGGTCACGACGGCGTTGCCGGTCTCGGTACCGGAGAAGGCGACCTTCAGGATGGGTCCGGCGAGCGCGCCGCCGGCCAGGGTGCCGAGCAGGCACCCGGCGGCCGCGGGCACACCGGTCATGGCGAGGTAGACGGCCACCACCTGGCGGGGGGTGAAGCCCATCGCCTTCAGCACACCGATGTGCCGGTAGCCGGAGACGACGGCTCCGCTCACCACGTTCCCGACGATCAGGGCGGAGACGAGCAGGCCGAGCACGCCGAAGAGCCCCATGAACGGCAGGTAGGCGCCGGCCCGGGAGGAGAAGGCCTTCTTGAGGGTGAGGTAGGACTGGGAGGCGGTCAGGGACTCCTCCGGCAGGCCGGCGGTGGCCCCGGCCAGCCCGTCGCGGACGGCCGCGGGGGAGGAGGCGTCGGCGAACCGGTAGAGCATCTGGGCCGAGGCGGGGCGCAGTTCCGCCACCTGGTCCGGGGTGACCCACGCTCCGGCGGACTGGCTCATGCTGGTCGCGAAGCCCACCACGGTGAGCGTCGGCACCCCCGGGGACTCCAGCTTCGAGCCGAGGAGGTCGTCGTAGGGCGAGCCGCCGATGTCCCAGTTGACGACGATCTCCCCGGACGCGGCGGGCCAACGGCCGCTCAGCAGGTCGATCCGGTCCACCGGTCCGCCCGGATCGGCCCGGCCGACCACGGTGAGCGGGCCGCGCGGCATCCAGAGCCAGTCCCCGGGCACCTCGACGACGGCCTGGCGGAACGGTCCCGCGGCGGCCTCCACCCCGGGCCGCCGGGCGGTCTGCGCCAGCTGTGCGTCGGACACCCGGGCCAGCTCGTACGTCGCCGTCGCGTGCGCCCCGCGCTGGGCGGCGTAGGCCTTGTCGAAGGGGGCCGAGGCGGCCGCGAGCAGGGCCAGGGCGAGCAGCACCGTCGTGGTCGAGCACAGCACGACGAGGCCGATCACGACCGTCTGCACCCTGCGTCGCCGGACGGCGGCGCGCGCGGCCCTCCACACGGCGCTCACGCGCCCGCCTCCGCCGCGCCCGCGGCCGGGGCGCCCGCGGCCGGGGTGCCCGGGTCCGGGCCGCTCGGGTCCGGGGTGCCCGGGTCCACGGCGCTCTCGCGGGCCACCCGGCCGTCGGCGACCTCGACCAGGCGGCCGGCGCAGCGGGTCGCCAGGTGCGGGTCGTGCGTGACGATGAGGAGGGTCTGGCCGATCTGGTTGAGGTCGATCAGCAGGTCCATCACCTGCTCGCCCGAGCGGCTGTCGAGGGCGCCCGTCGGCTCGTCCGCCAGCAGCAGGGCCGGACGGTTCATCAAGGCCCGTGCCACGGCGACCCGTTGGCGCTCGCCGCCGCTGAGGGTCGCCGGGTAGTGGTCGCGGCGGCCGGCGATGCCCAGCTCGTCGAGGAGCTCCAGGGCCCGCCGACGGGCCTGACGGGCGGACACGCCGGTCAGCTGGGCGGCCAGGGCGACGTTGTCGAGGGCCGGCAGGTCGTCGATCAGGTTGAAGAACTGGAAGATCATCCCGACGTGGCGGCGGCGGAACAGGGCCAGGCCCGTCTCCGTCAGGCTCCCCAGGTCCTGGCCGTGCACCTGGACCGTGCCGGCGGTCGGCCGGTCCAGGCCGGCCACCATGTTCAGGAGCGTGGACTTGCCGCAGCCCGACGGGCCCATCACGGCGACCGCGTCGCCCCGCCGGATCTCCAGCGAGAGGCCGTCCAGGGCCTTCGCGTCGCCGTACTCCTTGTGCACGCCGTCCAGCCGGACGACCACCGGCCGCGCACTGTCGTGATCAGTTGTCATGCCCCGAACTTAGAAGGGGGACCGTGGCGCGGGCGTCACCCCCCGGATGCAGAAGGACGGGCAGGTCATACCGGGGATGTACGGAGGTGGGCCCGCCGGAGGGATGCGGACTACGGCCCGGACTGCGACGATGGAGAGCGTAACGATCTTCAGCGCGGGGCCGGGGGGACGGGCTCGCGGGGAGCGGGCGGGCGGACGGGGTGGACGGGGTGGGGTGGCAGACGGGCGGCGCGCTGGGCGCCGCGTGCCTGGCGCTGGCGACGGCGTTGGGTCTGGGGATCGCGCTGGCGCGGGAGCGGCGCGCGCACCGGGCGGCCCTCGGTGAGCGCGGCTGGTTCCTGGAGCGAGAGCGGGAGAGCGCGGCCCGCAGCGCGGTCGACGCGGAACGGGCGAGGATCGCGGCCGAACTGCACGACATCGTCAGCCACAACGTGAGCCTGATGATCGTGCAGGCTGGGGCCGCCCGCGAGGTGCTGACGGCCCTGCCGCAGGACGCGGCGGACGCGATGAGCGCCGTCGAGAGCGCCGGACGGACCACGATGACCGAACTGCGCACCCTGCTCGGTCTGCTGGCCCCCGCCCAGGACGGCCGGGACGAACCGTACGCGGTCGCCGCGGAACTGACCCCGCAGCCCAGCCTGAGCCGGCTGGGCCCGCTCATCGACAAGATCGCCTTCGCCGGTCTCCCGGTGGAGGTGCGGATATCCGGCCAACCGCGCCCGCTGCCGGCCGGGATCGACGTGACCGCCTACCGCATCATCCAGGAGGCCCTCACCAATGCGCTCAAACACGGGAACGCCGAGAGGGCCGAGGTGACGGTGCGGTACGCCGACCACGCGCTGCGGGTCGAGGTGCTCAACTCCGGCCCGAGCGTGCTGTCGGACCGCGACGGCGGGCCTGACGGCGTCCGTGACGGGGCGGAGCGGCACCCGGCACCGGCCGGAACCCCGAAGGGCGACGGCACGGGCCGTGGCCTGATCGGTCTGCGCGAGCGGGTGGCCGTCTACGGAGGCGACCTGGACGCCCGCCGCCGCCTCGGCGGCGGTTACCGGGTCCGCGCCCGCCTGCCCCTGGACCGGCCGTGACGGCGCCCGAGCCGGCGCCCGAGCCGGCGTTCGGAACGGTTCCGGGAGCGGAGCCCCGTGCGGAGTCCCCTGCGGAGACCCGGCCGGGTACCGGGGAGGCGGCTCCCGCACCCCGGGTGGTGATCGCCGACGACCAGGAACTCGTGCGCACGGGCTTCCGGATGATCCTGACGGCCCGGGGCATCGACGTGGTGGGCGTCGCGGCCGACGGGGCCGAAGCGGTGGCCATGGCCCGCCGGCTGCGGCCCGACGTCGTGCTGCTCGACATCCGCATGCCGAACATGGACGGTCTCGAAGCCGCCCGGCGGATCCTCGCGGAGCTCCCCGCCTGCCGGGTGATCATGCTGACCACCTTCGACCTCGACCATTACGTGTACGCCGCCCTCGCCGCCGGCGCCAGCGGGTTCCTGCTCAAGGACGTCACGCCCGCACACCTGGCGGCCGCCGTACGGCTGGTGGGCACGGGCGACGCGCTGCTCTCGCCGTCGATCACCCGCCGCCTGGTGGAGAGGTGCGCCCCGGCCGCCGCACCACGGGCGGACGCGGCCCCGCACCGGGACCTCGCCGCGCTCACCCCGCGCGAGCGCGAGGTGCTGACGCTCCTGGGCCACGGTCTGTCCAACGCCGAACTGGCCCGGGAACTGACGCTCAGCGAAGCCACCGTGAAGACCCACGTGGCGCGGATCTTCGCCAAGCTGGCCCTGCGGGACCGGGCGCAGGCGGTGGTCCTGGCCTACGAGACCGGGCTGGTCACCCCCGGCGCCGTCAACCCGCCGTCACGCTCGGCTCCGGGGGAAGGAGGAACTCCTCCGGACGCCCTGGGGTGACGGGACCGTCGGCGGGCTCGAAGGTGTGCGCCGCGCGGATCCGGGACGCGGCGGCACCGGCCCTGAAGCACCGCCCCGGCCGGTCGCCGGTCAGGGCATCAGCTTCCGCATCGCGGCCGTCGGCAGCGCCGGGTTGGCGGCGGCCACCTCCGCCACGTACCGGTCGGGGCCGTCGAGCAGCGCGAGCAGTGCGGCCGTCGGCAGGGCGGGGTGGGCCGCCGCGTAGCGCCGGGCCTTCTCGTGGGCCAGACACGTCAGCAGCGCCGGGCCCGTCGCGTGGGGATGCTCCGCGACCGTCCGCAACGCCCGGCGCACGGGCGGGTCGTGGCGTGCGATGTCCTCCAACAGGGCGCCCGGGGCGTCCGGGTTGGCCGCGACCTGCGCGAGGACCTGTACGCCGAACCGCGCGACCGCGGCGCGCAGCCGGTCCTCGCCCAGGCCCGGGTGGGCGGCCACGGCCTTGACCACCTTCGCGTCGGGATCGGCTGCCAGGGCGTCGCGCACGTCCGGCGGCAGGTCGCGCCGCAGCGCCACGAGGACCCGCAGGCCCGCATCGGCCGATGCGGCGAGTTCCCGGACCTCGGCGGGGGAGGCGGCGGCGATCCGCGGCAGCGGCTCCCGGCCGAAGCCCGTTCCCCGGGCCAGGCGGGCCAGTACGTCCAGCGGTACGCGCGGATTCCGCAGCAGGGCCTGCCTGGTGTCGGGGTCCGGGCCGGCGGCCAGCTCCCGGATCAGGGCCTCGCCGGCATCCGGGTTCCCGGCCACGTCCCAGCGCACCCCGGGCACCGGGTCCCGGGCGAGCCGCGCGTACACCTCGGGGGGCAGCCCGGCGCGCCCGGCGACGGCCAGTCGCAGCAGCGCCGAGGGGTGGCCGGCGAAGCGGAGGACGGCGTCGGTGGGGGTGGCCGGGTTGGTCAGGGCCGCCTGCCACGTCTCGTGGACGGTCGACTGGTGGGAGCCGTCGCAGGCGGCGCCCGCCCGCAGCAGACAGTCGGGCCGGGGGCATTCCGGGTCGTGCGTGAAAGGCGTCGCCTCGTCGTCGCAGACCAGGCAGGAGGAGGCCGGGCGCAGCCCCTCTCCGGTGAGCAGGGCGGCCAGCAGGGCGGGGGGCACGGCCTCGTTGGCGGCCACCGCGCGCCGGACCTCGGCGTGCGGGTGGGCGACGAGCAGCGCCGCGGCCTCCGCGTCCGGGGTTCCCCATGCGGCCAGTTCGACGGCCACGTCCAGCTCGGGGTCGGCGGCCAGCGTCGCGCCCACGCCGGCCGGCAGGCCGGGGCAGCCGGCCAGTTTCACCCGGCGCTCGGGGTTCGGGTGCGCGGCGAGCAGGGCCGCCCACCACGGCGCGCCGGCGCCCTCGTCGAGCAGGGCGAGGGCGGCAGCCGGCCAGACGGCGGGATCGACGTCGGCGGCGTCCAGGTTGCCGCCGTAGGCCAGATGCACGCCGAGGGGCTCGTCGTGCGCGGCCAGGAGCAGCGCCTGGTCGCGGCGGAGACCCTCACGGCCGGCCAGTCGCGACGCGAGCCACTCCCGGTCCTCCGGGTCCTCCCGGTCCTCCGGGTCTTCTCGATCGTCCCGGTCAGGTACGTCGCTCCCGGCGGGCCCCGTCCCGTCGGGGCCGCCCGCACCGGGGGCGACGTCATGTGCGGTGCCTTCGGTCGCGGTGGGTGCGGAGCCGAGGGCGTGGGCGATCAGGCGGTCCACGAGCTCCGGAGGCAGGGCCGGATTGGTGGCCAGGCCGGGCAGCAGGTCCCTCACCGGACCACCGCCGGACCGCCCGCGCCCGCCCGGTCGGCCGCGCCCGCCGCCCCGGCCAGGGCCCCGGCCAGGGCGGCCGCGTACGGCTCGGGGTCGGGGCGGCGCGGGGTGACCACGCCGATGAGCCGGGCGGGGCGCGGGGGTGCGAGGGGGACGGCCGTCGTCCCCCCGGCCGGGGCCAGCGCGATGTGTGGGATCAGGGCGACGCCGACACCTGCCCCGACCAGCGTCTGGGCGAAGAAGTAGTCGGTGGTGGAGGCGGCGATCCGCGGCTCGAACCCGGCCTGTTCGGCGTACCGGCGCAGGTAGGCCTCCGTCTTGAGGCAGCCGAGCACCCAGCGGTCGGCGGCGAGTTCGGCCGGCTCCAGCGCCTCCCGGCCGGCGAACCGGTGGCCGGGCGGCAGGACCGCGTACAGCGGATCCTCCGTCAGCGGGAGCCAGTTCACCCCTGCCGCGCCCGACGTGCCGGACGGGCCGGAGGGCAGCGGTCCGTCGAAGCGGTAGGTCAGCGCGAGGTCCGCCGCACCGCCGCGCACCATCGGAAGTGCGTCTTCCGGTTCGGCCTCCAGAACGGTCAGCTCCACTTCGGGGTGCGCGGACACGAACGCGGTGAGGGCCTTCGGCAGCAGGTGGCGGCCCCCGCTGGTGAAGGTGGCCACCGTCAGCTTCGGCCGCCGGGCGGCGAGGCGGTCGATGCGGTGGCGCACCTGGTCGAGTTCGGCCTCGATCGTCCGGGCCGTCTCGGTGAGCAGCGCTCCCGCGGCGGTGAGTGTGACCCCGCGCGTACTGCGCACCGCGACCGGCCGGCCCAGCCCGCGTTCCAGGGAGGCGATGTGCTGGGAGACGGCCGAGGGCGTCAGACCCAGAGCGGAGGCGGCCCGGTTGAAGCTGCCGTGCTCGGCGACGGCCCGCAGTACGCGCAGCCGGTGCACATCGATCAACAGTTTTCCTTACGACGTGTTCAGCGACCGGTCCGTTCCGCTGCGGACGATATCCCGGCAGGGTCGACGGCATGGAACGCATTTTGGTCGTCGGCGGAAGCCGCTACTTCGGCAAGCACCTGGTCACGCTCCTGCGCGACGCCGGGAAAGAGGTCACGGTCCTCAACCGGGGCTCCGCCGCCCTCCCGCCCCCGGGGGTCGGCCGCCTCGTGGCCGACCGCGACGACGAGCGGCAGCTCCGGGAGGCGCTCGGTCCCCGTACCTTCGACGCCGTCGTCGACCAGGTCTGCTACACCCCGCAGCAGGCCGCCGTCGCCCGCCGCGTCTTCGCCGGGGGCCGTACCGGCCGCTACGTGATGACCTCGACGATGGAGGTGTACGACCCCGCCACCTTCCCGGCGGCCCCGGCCGGCCCCGCCCTCCTCCCCGCAGCGCCCGGCGGCGAGGGCGCCGTCCGGCCGCGGCCGCCCCGGGTCCCGGTCGCGGAGGACACCCTCGACCTGACGCGCCTCGCGGCGGGGGCCGGCGCGGGCCTGCCCTCCGGTCCCGCGGCCGCCTACGCCGAGGGCAAGAGGCGGGCGGAGGCCGTGTTCCTGCGCGATCCGGCCTTCCCGTACGTCAGCGTCCGCTCCGCGCACGTCCTGGGCGGCGGCCGGGCGGAGTTCACCGGGCGGCTCGCGCACTACGTCGAGCGGATCGGGGCCGGGCTGCCGGTCGACGTGCACGAACGGCCGTACCCGACCTCCTTCGTCCACCACCGGGAGATCGCGGAGTTCCTGGCCTGGGCCGCGGCCGGGACCTTCACCGGTCCGGTCAACGCGAGTTCCCACGGGGCGCTGACCGTCACCCGGCTCTGCGAGCTGGTCGCCGTCCGGGCCGGGCGTCCGCCGCGCTACCGCACCGTGCCGCAGGGGCAGCAGGCGTCCCCGTTCTCCTTCGACCGGCCGTACGCCCTGGACAACGGCCGCGCCGTGCGGCTCGGCTTCCCCTTCACCCGCACCGAGGACTGGCTGCCGGAGGCGATCGACGAAGCCGCGGCGGCCACGGACCCGGCCGCGCCCGCCCCCTGACGGCGCGCCAGGCCGGACCAGACCGGGCCAGGCCGGGCCGGTCCGGCCCCGGCCCCGGCCACGGCTCGGCGTCCCTCGCTCAGCGTTCGGTGCCGGGGTGTGCGCCGGGGTGCCGCTCCAGTGGGGTTGCTACTGCCGAGTTGCTCACACTGAAGGTGACGCTCCCGGCCCGGTAGCGGTCGTCGGACCACTCGATCGGGCGTCCGGTGCGGGTGGCCGACACGTGCCGCTGGCGCAGCAGCGGGCTGCCCCGCCGGATCGCGAGCAGCCGGGCGTCCTCGCTGCCCGCCGGGAGGGCGTCGATGAGGTGCTCCCCGTAGTGGGCCTCGACCCCGGCGTCCGCCGCCAGACTGTCCATCACCGAACGGCAGTCCTCCGGCAGGGCCTCCACGGCCGCCGCGACCCAGTCGGCGTACGCGGTCCGCTCGACCATCGTGGGCTCGCCGTCGAGCAGGCGCAGCCGCAGCACGGCCAGGACCTCCGTACCCGGTGCGAGGGCGAGGCGGTCCGCCTCCTCGGCGGTGGCGGCCCGGCGGGTCCGGGACAGGAACCGGCTGCGGACCTCCTGGCCGATCCCCTCGGCCCACTGCGCGAAGCTGGTCAGCTCGCCGAAGCTGTGCCGCCGTTCCTGGCGCAGGACGATCCTGCGGGCGCCCTGGCTGGAGCCGACGAGCCCGTCGGCGGCGAGCGTGGCGACGGCCTGGCGGACCGTGCCCCGCGAGGCGGACCAGTGTGCGGCCAGGTCGCTCTCCGACGGCAGCCGGGCGCCGACCGGGTAGGCGCCGGAGAGGATCTGGCGCCGCAGCGCCTCCGCGATCTCCAGGTAGCGGGCCGTCGCCGGACCGGTCCCGGATCCGGGCCCCGTACCGCTTCCCGTCGTGCTGTTCCCCATGCCGTTCCCCTGCCGCCGACGCGTCCGGCCCCCTGGGCCGCGATCATCATCGATGATCATCCGGGCCCGGTCTGTCACGACCCCTTTCGGTCATTCTCTTGTCTTCGTCGAAGCGTGCTCCGACGGACCGCCGCCGTTCACCGTCCGTACAGCGCGCCCGGGCGAACTGGAGCCAACTTGTTCAGACAAGTGATGCCTGGCAAGTGAAACCCCCTTCGTCTCCGGGAGAGACCGTGCTCAGTTCCTCCGCCCGTCGCGGCGCGGCCGTACTGCTCAGTGCCGCCGTGCTCACCACGCTCAGCGCGTGCGGCGCAGCGCCCGATCCGCAGCAGCCCGCCGGTGCCGCCGGCGAGGCCAAGGGCAGCGCCCGGCCGGGCACCGCGACCTCGCTCGCCGATCTGGGCGGCCTGGAGGCCCTCGTCGCGGCCGCCGAGAAGGAAGGGCAGCTGAACGTCATCGCGCTGCCGCCGGACTGGGCGAACTACGGCGAGATGATCAAGGCCTTCCAGGCCAAGTACCCCAAGATCAAGATCAACAGCGAGAACCCCGACGCCTCCAGCGCCGACGAGATCGCGGCCGTGAAGTCCCGCAAGGGCCAGGACCGCGCCCCCGACGTCCTCGACCTGGGCATCGCCTTCGCCCGCAGCGGAGCCGCCGAGAACCTCTTCGCCCCGTACAAGGTCGCCGCCTGGGACAAGATCCCCGCCTCCCAGAAGGACGCGGACGGCCGCTGGTACAACGACTACGGCGGCTACGTCTCCATCGGCTGCGACGCCGCCCGCGTCCCCACCTGCCCGCAGACCTTCGCGGACCTCCTCAAGCCCGAGTACAAGGGCAAGGTCGCCCTCAACGGCAACCCCACCAAGTCGGGCTCCGCCTTCGGCGGCGTGTACGCGGCCGCGCTGGCCAACAAGGGCTCCTTCGCGGACATCCAGCCCGGCATCGACTTCTTCGGGCAGCTGCGCAAGAGCGGCAACTTCATCCCCGTCGAGTCCACCCCGGCCACCGTCGAGAAGGGCGAGACGCCCATCTCCATCGACTGGGACTACCTCAACGCCGGCTACGCCGAGCAGTTCAAGGGCAAGGGCGTCGACTGGAAGGTCGCCGTCCCCACCGACGGCGTCTTCGCCCAGTACTACTCCCAGGCCATCAACAAGGACGCCCCCCACCCGGCGGCCTCCCGCCTGTGGATGGAGTTCCTGTACGGCACCGAGGGCCAGAACATCTGGCTCAAGGGCCACGCCCGCCCCGTCCTGCTCCCCGGCATGACCCAGGACGGCACCGCCGACAAGGCCGCCGTCGCCGCGCTCCCGCAGGTCCAGGGCACCCCGTCCTTCCCCGCCTCGGCCGAGCTCGACCAGGCCAAGGCCACCCTCGCCGAGAAGTGGGACAAGGCCCTCAGCTGATGTCCGCCCCCACCACCTCCCCCCTCCCGACGGGGACCGCCGGCGGCACCACCACCCCCCGCCGGCGGCGCGGCCCGCGCACCTGGCTCGCCGTCCTCCCCCTCCTCGCCTTCACCGGGCTCTGCTTCGGCATCCCGCTCGGCGCCATCGCCTTCGGCGCGGTCACCAGCACCGACCCGGCCACCGGCGCCACCCGGGCCACCGGAGAGCACCTCGCGCGTTCCCTCCAGGGCCCCTACCTCGGCTCGCTCGTCGGCAGCGTCCAGCTCTCCGCCCTGACCGCACTCCTCGGCGCGGTGCTCGGCGTGCTCATCGCCCAGGCCCTGGTCACCTCGCGCTCCACCGCCCTGCGCTCCGCCGCCCTGACGGCCTCGGGAGTCCTCGCCAACTTCGGCGGCGTACCGCTCGCCTTCGCGTTCATCGCCACCGCCGGCATCTCCGGAGTCGTCACCCAGCTCGCCGACCTCACCGGCCTCGGCTGGAACCTGTACTCCTTCACCGGTCTCACCGTGGTCTACCTGTACTTCCTGACCCCGCTGATGGTCCTCGTGACCGTCCCCGCACTGGACGGACTGCGCCCCCAGTGGCGCGAGGCCGCCCAGAACAGCGGGGCCACCGCCGGCCAGTTCTGGCGCCACGTGGGCATCCCGGTGCTGGCGCCCTCCCTGCTCGGCGGGTTCGTCCTCCTCTTCGGCACCGCCTTCGCCGCCCACGCCACGGCGGCGGCCCTCGTCGGCGGCTCGGTCCCGCTGGTCACCCTGAAGATCGCGGACGCGCTCTCCGGCAACGTCCTCACCGGACAGGAGAACGTGGCGCTCGCGCTCGGCCTCGACATGATCCTGATCGCCGGCCTGGTCATGGCGGTCTACCTGCCCCTCCAGCGACGGAGCGCCCGATGGCTGCGATGACCCCGACCGTGCCCCGGACGGACGAAGGCGCCGTGACCGCCCCCGAGCCCCGCGCGAAGGCGCGCCGCCCCCGGCCACGGGTCTGGCGCGGAGCCGTACTCGGCCTCGCCGCCGCCTACTTCCTGCTCCCGCTCGTCGCCTCCTTCGTCTTCACCGTGCACGTCCCCGGCCAGGGCGTCACCTTCGAGGCCTACACCGAACTGCTCGCCGCCGAGGGGTTCACCGAGAGCCTGCTGCTCTCCCTCGGCCTGGCGGCCGCCACCATCGCCCTGTCCCTGCTGCTGGCGGTGCCCGCGCTGGTCGCCGTGCGCATCGGCTCGCCCCGGCTGCGCCCGGTCGTCGAGGTGATGTGCATGCTGCCCCTCGTCGTGCCGCCCATCGCGCTGGTCACCGGGATCACCACCGTGCTGCGCTGGGGGCCCGAGCACCTCTCGCGGACCCCGCTGTACCAGACCTTCATCGCCGTCCAGAACGAGAAGTTCCCCTTCGTCCTGGTCCTCGCCTACACGGTGCTGGCGCTGCCCTTCGTCTACCGCTCCCTCGACGCGGGCCTGCGCGCCGTCGACGTCCCGACCCTGACCGAGGCCGCCCGCAGCTGCGGCGCGAGCTGGCCGTACGTCGTCGTGCGCGTCCTGCTGCCCAACCTGCGGGCCTCCCTCGCCGGAGCGGCCTTCCTCACCCTGGCACTCGTCCTCGGCGAGTTCACCATCGCCTCGCTCCTCGGCTTCCGGCCCTTCGCCGTGTGGATCGTGACGATCTCCGGAGCCCAGGCCCGGATGTCGGTGGCCGTCTCCGTCCTCAGCCTCCTCATCACCTGGCTGCTGCTGCTCCTCCTCTCGCGGGCCGGAACGAACGCCCCCAGCGCGTCCCCCGCCCCCGCCCCCTCCCGCAAGGAGTCCTGACCCCCCATGTCCACCACCCCTGCCGAGGCCGGGACGCCGGCGGACCGCGGCGCCCCCGCGGGCGCCCTCGTCGAATTCCGCAACCTGCGCCGGGCGTTCGGCTCCACCGTCGCCCTCGACGGCCTCGACCTGACCGCCCGCCCCGGCGAACTCCTCGCCCTCCTCGGCCCCTCCGGCTGCGGCAAGACCACCGCGCTGCGCGTCCTCGCGGGCTTCGAGCAGCCCGACTCCGGCGAGGTCCTCGTCGACGGGGAGGACATCACCCGGGTCCCGGCCAACCGCCGCGACGCCGGCATGGTCTTCCAGTCGTACAGCCTCTTCCCGAACCTCACCGCCCGCGAGAACGTCGCCTTCGGCCTGCGGGTGCGCAAGGTCCCCGCCGTCCGGCGCCGCGAGCGCGCGGCCGAACTCCTCGACCTGGTAGGCCTCCCCGCCCACGGCGACCGCTACCCCCACCAGATGTCCGGCGGCCAGCAACAGCGCGTCGCCCTCGCCCGCGCCCTCGCCCTGCGCCCCCGCGTCCTGCTCCTCGACGAACCGCTGTCCGCCCTGGACGCCAAGGTCCGGGCCAATCTGCGCGACGAGATCCGCCGCCTCCAGCTCTCCCTCGGCATCACCACCGTGTTCGTCACCCACGACCAGGAGGAGGCCCTCTCCATGGCCGACCGGGTCGCCGTGCTGAACGCCGGAAGGCTGGAGCAGTGCGCCGCCCCCGCCGAGCTGTACGACCGGCCCGCGACGCCGTTCGTCGCCGAGTTCGTCGGCACCATGAACCGGCTCCCGGGCCGCCTCGGCGACGGCGGCCTCGTCGAGGTCGCCGGCACCCGGCTGCCGGTCGACGGCCCCGTACCCGCCACCCCGGACGTCGAGGTCCTCGTCCGCCCCGAGAACGTCACCGTGGCCGCCGACGCCGACGGCACCGCCGCCGTGGTGTCGGCCTCCTTCTTCGGCTCCGTCACCCGGCTCCACCTCGACCTGCCCGGCGGCAGCCGCGTCAAGGCCGACCTGCCCTCCCGGGACGCCGGGGCGCTCGGACCCGGAGCCCGGGCCACCGTCGGCCTGACCGAGCGGCCCGTCCTCGTCGTGGCGAGGACCGCGTGAGCGCGCCCGCCGCCGTGCTCTTCGACATGGACGGCACCCTCGTCGACACCGAAGTGCTGTGGTGGCGGACGACCGAGGAGGTCGCCGGCCAGCTCGGCCACCGGCTCGGTCCCGCGGACGCCCCCGAGGTCGTCGGCCGGGCCGTCCAGGACACGGCAGGACACCTCGTACGGCTCACCGGCGGCGCGGCGGACCCGGGCGCGGTCGCCGCTTCCCTCACCGACGGCTTCTTCCGCCGGGTCGCGGCCGGCGCCCCGCTGCGCCCCGGCGCCCGCCGGCTGCTCGCCGAACTCGCAGCCCGGGCCGTGCCCTTCGCCCTGGTCAGCGCCTCACCGCGGGTGGTGGTCGACGAGGTGGTCGGGGGCGCGCTGGCCCACGTCCCCTTCGCCTTCACCCTCTCCGCCGACGACACCGAACGGACCAAACCGCACCCCGACCCGTACCGGGAGGCCGCCGCACGGCTCGGCCTGACCCCCGGCGAGTGCGTCGCCGTGGAGGACTCCCCGGACGGCGCGGCCTCCGCGGAAGCGGCCGGCTGCGCGGTCCTGGTGGTGCCCTCGCTGCTCGACGTACCGCACTCGCCGGCCCGGACCTTCGCCGGCTCCCTGGAGGACGTCACCCCGGACCTGCTGCACGCCTGCCTGCGACCCGCCCCCGGGGATCAGGCGCACAGGTCGAGCAGTGCCAGGATCCCGTCGGCGTAGGCGGCGGCCACCGAACCCGGGGCCGCCGCCCGTTCGCGGCGCAGCCCCGGCAGGCCCGTACGGACGAAGGCGGCGCACTGCCCGTACAGCCCCGCCTCGTGCGAGGAGCCGTCGTCCTCGGTGTTCAGGAACGACAGCAGCGTCCACAGCAGCGCCTCGCGGGTCGCCAGCCGGGGCGGCCCGGCCGCCCACACGGCCATCAGCACCCCGCACGCGGCGGGGGCCGGCGGCCACAGCTTCGGCCCGGAGAACACGTGGCCCTGCAGGGCGTGGAAGGCCGCCGGATGCCCTTCGGCGGCATCCCACAGCATGTCCTCCAGATGCCCCGCCGGGCGGCCGCAGCCGCACTCGATGGAACCCCAGTCGTGCCGGTCGATCTCGGCGCTCACGGCGTCGGGGACCAGGGGGCTGCTGCGCGGCTTGTCCTTCCCTCTCATGAGCCCTAAGTATGGGATCAGCCGGGGCCCGGGCGGTCCGGCCGCGGCCACTCCACGGGCACGGATCGGCCGCAGTTTGATGACGACGCCCCTGATGGCGGGCTCACGGCGGGGTGCCGGGCGGCGGGAACCGGGCGGCGCGCGGTGTCGTCCCCTCACCCGTGTGGACCAAACGAAGGATCCCGGCCCTGCTGTTCGCCCTGTTCCTGACCCAGGCGGGCGCCCTGATCAGCCCCGCCTACGCCTGCGGCTGCGGGGCGATGGTGCCCGGCGACGCGGCCCGGATCGGGGTCGACCGCGAGGCCTCCGTCGTGCGCTGGGACGGCCGTACCGAAGAGATCGTCATGCGGTTCACCGTCGGCGGCGACGCCCGCGAGGCGGCCTGGATCATGCCCGTTCCCGGACGGGCGACCGTACGGCTCGGGGACGCCGGCCTCTTCCCCGAACTGGCCGACCTGACCCGCCCGGAGCACCGGACCCGCGGCTACTTCTGGCCGCGCGACAAGGACTGGCCCTTCTCCTCCGGAGGCCGTGACACCGTCGGCGGCGCCGCCCCCGGCGCCGGAAACCCCTCGGTCGGCGTCGTCGGCCGGGAACGGCTCGGCGACTTCGACGTGGCCCGGCTCACCGCCACCGACCCCGACGCCCTGCGCTCCTGGCTGGAGTCCAACGGCTTCGAACTGCCCGACCGGCTCGCCACCGAGGTCAAACCGTACGTCGACCAGCGGTGGGAGTACGTCGCCGTCCGCCTCGCCCCGAAGGAGCCGGGCCGCACCCTGCGCGGCGACCTCGACCCGCTGCGGATCAGCTTCGACAGCGACCGGCTCGTCTACCCGATGCGGCTCTCCCGGATGGCCCGCACCCCCCAGTCGCTCGGCCTGTACGTCCTCGCCGCCCACCGCATGGAACCGCGCTCCCCGATCGGCGGCGCGACACCCGAGGTGACCTTCGCCGGAACCGTCACCCCGGAGGGGCCGCTGGCCGAACTCGCCGGGACCGCGCCCCTCTTCCTCACCGCGATCGAGCAGCGGTTCCCGCGGCCCGAACGCATCGACGGGGACCACGAACTGCGCGCCACCGCCGAGGACACCCCCTACCGGAGGATCGTCCACCACGACGAGCTCCTCACCGCGGGCGGCGTCCCCGTCTGGCTGCTCACCGTCGCCGGCGCCCTGACCGCGGCCGTCGCCGCCACCGCGGCCCTCCTCCGCCGGCGCCGCACCCGCGCGGGGACGGCGGTTCCGCAGGGATAATGCCCTGGCACGAGGGGCCCGCCCCCGGGGACACTGGTCCGATGCGCATACGAGCAGCGGTCCTCGCGGACCTACCGGTCTGCCAGGACATCGAACGGGCCGCCGGGGCGTGCTTCCGGGACATCGGAATGGCCGCCGTCGCCGACGACGAACCGCTCCCCCTGGAAGAGCTCGCCCGCTACGGCGACGCCGGACTGGCCTGGGTGGCCACCGGCCCGGACGGCCGTCCGGTGGCCTACCTCCTCGCCGAACCGGTCGACGGCGCCCTCCACGTCGAGCAGGTGTCGGTGCACCCCGGCAGCTCCCGCCGGGGCGTGGGCCGGGCCCTGCTGGAGCACGCCGGACTGCGGGCGGCCGCCCGCGGGGACCGCGCGCTCACCCTGACCACCTTCGAGGCCGTGCCCTGGAACGCCCCCTACTACCTCCGCTGCGGGTTCCGGATCCTGGCCGAGGACGAACTCACCCCGGGCCTGGTGGAGATCCGGCGCCAGGAGGCCGCCCACGGCCTGGACCGCTGGCCGCGCGTCTGCATGGTCCGGCCCCTGTGAAGGGCCGCAGCCGGGTTCAGGCCGAGGCGCGCCGCACCAGCGTCGTCGGCGTGATCACCGAGCGGGGGACCGGGCCGGCGGCCCGCCGGTCCTCCAGGGACCGCAGCAGCAGCCGGGCCATCAGCCGGCCCATGCCCTCGATGTCCTGACGCACCGTCGTCAGGGGCGGATCGGTGGTCTCCGCCACCGACTCGGCGTCGTCGAAGCCGACCAGTGCCACGTCCTCGGGGACCCGGCGGCCCCGGGCGCGCAGCACCTCCAGCGCGCCCGTCGCCATGAGGTCGTTCGCGGCGAACACGGCGTCCAGGCCGGGCCTGCGGTCCAGGAGTCCGGCCATCGCCAGGGCCCCGCCCGCGGCGGTGAAGTCCCCGTCGGCCAGCAGCCCGGGATCCGCCCCGGGCAGCACGTCCAGGTACCCGTCCAGCCGGTCGGTCGCCGAGGTCTGGTCACGCGGCCCGGCGATGTGCGCGATCCGCCGCCGGCCCAGGTCCAGCAGGTGCCGTACGGCCTCGCGCGCGCCCCCGCGGTTGTCCGCGTCCACGTACGCGACGCCGCCGTGGGTGCCTGTGGCGTCCGGGCCGTCGGTCCAGCCCGGCCGGCCGCCGTAGACGGTCGGCAGGCCGATGCGCCGGGTGATCGAGGGCAGGGGGTCGTCGGTGTGCAGGGAGAAGGCCAGGGCGCCGTCGACGTGCCCGCCGGCCAGGTAGCGTTCGATCCGCTCGTAGTCCCGCTGGTCCTCCACCAGCAGGAGTACCAACTGGGCGTCGTGCGCGGTGAGTTCCCTGCTGATGCCGCGGACCTGGCGGGAGAAGAACGGATCGGAGAAGATCCGGATCTCCGGCTCCGCGATGATCACCGCGATGGCTCCGGTGCGCCGCGTGACCAGGGTGCGGGCGGCCGGATTGGGTACGTAGCCCAGTTCGCGGACGGCCTCCTCGACCTTCTCCACCAGGTGCGGACGGACCCCTTCGCCTCCGTTGACGACGCGGGACGCGGTGGCCCGGGAGACGCCTGCGTGCGCGGCGACGGCTTCCAGAGTGGGGCGGCCGCCGGGGGCCGGCCGGGGGGCCGCGGAAAGCTGATCGGGCACGGATGGTCCTCCTGCCTCTGCGGGGGCGCTCGCCTCGCCGGGCAGCAGGGTAACCCTTGCCGCCGGGGCCCGAGCGGGCCCCGGCGGCAAGGGGGCCGATACCGGCCGGTGCCGGCGGCGGACCGCCGGGAGCACTGCGGCAGGCTTACCGCCGCCCCCGGATCCGGCCCCGGCCGCCGTGCCAGGCGCTGCGGTACAGCCCGGCCGCCTCGACGCGCACCACGACCCCGCCCGTGGCCGGGACCGGATCGGGCACCTCCCGTACCTCGGTCCGCTCCCCTTACCGTTCGGACGCCACCGCGCGCACGGCACCGTCCTCCGGTCGACTGCCGGGCACGCTGCCGGCCTTGCCGCGGCCGGGGCCCGGTGAGAGGCTTCGAGGACCGCGGCCCGCCGTCGGCCGCGGAATCGGTGATCACCCGGGGGGAACCGTGAACCGCAAGCGCAAGGCCACCGTCGCCGTCGTCCTCTTCGCCGTGTGCGCCGTACTGGGCTTCGGCTCGCAGGCCGTCGCCGCAGCCGGGGACAAGAAGGTCGAAGTCATCAAGTAGGCCGAGGTCATCCAGTGGGCCGAGGCCGTGCAGGGGGCTGAGGCCGTCAAGCAGGCGGCGCGGCGCGCAGCACGAGGTCCGCGAGGGCGCGCGGCGCGCCCGCCTGGCCCCGGATGCCGGGGAAGGCGTTGACGTCCACGATCAGGGGTGCGCCGCCCCCGGTGTCGATGACGTCCACGCCGTAGACCTCCAGCCCGAAGACCTCGCCGACCCGCAGCGCCGACTCCTCCCACGCGGCGGGGAGCCGTCGCACGGCCGCGGCCGGTTCGCCGGCCGCGGTGGCCAGCTCGGAACGCCGCAGGCCCGCGAAGACCCGGCCCCCGACGACCCACAGTTTGTGGTCCCAGCCGGAGTTGGGGGCGAAGTCCTGGACCACGACCGGTTCCCGGCCCCACACGGCCGTCAGCTCCCGCAGGTCCTGAGCGCCGTCGACCCGGGCGACCAGGTCGTTCTTGCGGCTGTGCCGGCTCTTGACCACCAGGGGCCCCTCCGGCCGCCGCTGCGCCGCGGCCGCCAGTTCGCGGAGCGTGGCGTGGGCGCGGGTGCCGGCGAAGGGGAGTCCCGCCCCGAGGGCCAGCTCCGCCATGGTGATCCGGTCCTGGCACCGCTCGGTGGCCGCGGCGGAGTTCAGCACCACCGTCCCCCGCTCCTCCAGGGCCCGCGCCAGCTCCAGCGCCGCCGGCGTCCGCGCCTTCAGCAGGCAGACGTCGGGCCGCGCGCCCGGGGCCCCCGTGGCTCCCGCGGCGGGGTCCAGTACCTCCACCGTGTGCTCGGCGGAGAGCAGTGCGGCGGTGGCCGCGAGCAGCGGATGCCCCGGGTCCGGGGTGATCAGGCCGATCCTCACGCGCCGTCACCCGCCCGGGCCGCCACCTGGGCGGGGATCGTCACCGGCAGGGTGGAGTACGCCGTCACGGGCAGGCGGGGCACCGACTGCCGCGTGCCACCGGTGCGGGCCAGGCCGAGGACGGCCCGCGCCACCCGGGCCGCGGCGTCGGGGACCTGACGGAAGCTCGGGAAGTCGTTCACGTCGACCACCACCGGCCCGTCGGGACCCAGCAGCACGTCCACCCCGTACAGGTCCAGCCCGTACACGGCTCCCACCCTGGCGGCGATCTCCGCCACCTCGGCGGGCAGCGGCACCCGGCGCTCGCGCACGGCGGGGTCGGGGTGCAGGGGCGAGCAGCGCTCGGTGGCGAACAGCTCCCCGTCGACGCAGTACACCTTGATGTCGGTGCCGGGATTGGGCACGTACGGCTGGGCGATCAGCATGCCCTCGCCCGCGAGTCCGGGGAGCAGCCCGGCGAGCCGGTCCGGGGAGGGCACCAGGTGCACGGCGCGGCCGGAACTGCCGTCGGCGGGCTTGACGACGAGGGGGTACTCCGCCTCCGGTATCTGCGCCAGCAGTTCGGGCCGGGCGACCGCGTAGGTCGCCGGCATCGGCAGGCCGTGGGCGCTGCCGACGGCGGCGGCGAGGGCCTTGTCCCGTACGCCGCGGATCGACCGGGCGTCGTTGACCGTGGTCGCGCCGGTGGCCGCCGCGGCCTCCAGGAGGGTGAGACCCGGGCCTCCGGACACGGTCTTGAGGACCCACGCGTCGTGGGCGCCGGACCGTACGACCTCGGCCATGCGCAGCAGCGAGCCGCCCGGCCGTACGACGTCGACCTGGTGCCCCCAGGCGGTCAGTTGCCGGATCACCTCGTTCGGCATGCCGTCGTGGCGGTAGTGCTCCTCCACCAGGAAGCAGAGCCTCATGGACCTTCCCCATATCCCCGGACGTCCGCCGCCGATCCCGTCCGGCGAGTTGTGACGTCACAGGATGCCATGCCATAGCCCCGAAACCGCTCCAGACCTGTCCTTAGTGGGCGTTACTCAACGTGACATTGGCCAAGACCTTTCCTAAACGATCAGCAATCCTCTTATAGTTGTGCCTCGTTGCCACAGGAACCCTCTCTTCCATTTACGCCCGGTTTGAGGCTTTGATTGATGACGGCGTCGCCTTCCCCCCTTCGCCCTTCCGCGCTCGCCCTGCTGATCACAGCGGTGGCCACCGGCGCGCTCTCCATGGCGGCGGTGGCCGCGGCCCCGTCGTCCGTCCGCGAACCCCTCGCCTGGTTCTCCGCGTCCGGCTCCCTGGTGCTCGCGGTCGCCGCCTGCGCCCTCACCTGGACGGCGCGCAGCGCCCGGCTGCTGCGCGTCCGGCTCTCCCTCCTCACCCGTGAACTCGCCGACCGCGACGCGCACCTCGCCCGGCTCACCGCCGAGGCGACCCGCGAGACGGCCGCCCGCACCGCCGAGCGCGGCCGCCTGGTGGCCGAACACGCCGCCGAACTGGAGCGGCTGACCTCGGAACGGACCGCGGAACGCGAGCACCTGACGGCCTCCCACGCCGCCGAGCTCGACCGGATGACCGCCGCCCAGCTGGCCTCCCGCGAACGCCTCGGCGAGGAACTGCGCCGCGCCGAGTCCGGCCGCGCCGCCGCCATGGCCGCCGCGGCCAACGCCGCCGGCCGCATGCAGGCGCTCGCCACCGGCATGCTCGCCGACCTGCGGGACATGGAGCACCGGCACGCCGACGAGGACGTCCTCGGCGACCTGCTCCACCTCGACCACCGCACGGCCCAGGCGGGCCGGCTCGCCGACTCCATCGCCGTCCTCACCGGAGCCCGCTCGGGCCGCCGCTGGGCGAGGCCGATCGTCATGGAGTCGATCCTGCGCGGAGCCATGGGCCGCATCGGCGGCTACCAGCGGGTGCGACTGCACTCCACCAGCGAGGCCGCCGTCGCCGGGCACGCCGCCGAGGGCGTCATGCACGCCCTCGCCGAACTCCTCGACAACGCCGCGAACTTCTCCCCGCCGAACGCCGAGGTCCACGTCTACGTGGAAGAGGTGCCCGCCGGGATCATCATCACCGTCGAGGACAGCGGACTCGTCATGAGCGAGGTCCAGCTGCGCCGCGCCGAGCAGGCCGTGAGCGCCGAGTCGCTGGACCTCGCCGGGCTCTCCGGCACCCGGCTCGGCCTCGCCGTCGTCGGCCGCCTCGCGCGCAAGCACGGCCTGACGGTCTCCTTCCGCCCCTCCGCGCGCGGCGGTACCGGCGCCCTGATGATGCTGCCGCAGGACCTGATCAGCCGCACCGCCGCCGAAGCCGTGCCCGCCCCGGCACTCGTGGCCGCTCCCGAGCCCGTGGCCGCTCCCGCGCCCGCCGCCCCGGAGACCGAGCCCGCCCACGGCCCCGCCGAGCCCGCGGGCCCCGCGCCCGTGCGCGAGCGCGGCCCCCGGCCCGAGGCCGCCGACGGCTCCGCTCCCGGCGCCGGCACAGAGGATTCCGAATCCACCGGCCGGAACCCGGTGATCGGCGAGAGCGGACTGCCCCAGCGGAGGCGCGGCAAGACCCTGGCCGCCGCCCACCCCGAGGGACCCGACGCCGCGGGAGCGACGGCCCGCACCCCGGCCGCCCCCGGCGGCGCCTCCCAGTCCGCAGCCCGCTTCGGCAGCTTCCGCCAGGCCGTGCGCGGCACTTCGGCGCAGCAGCCCTCGAACCCCCCGCACCCGGAAGGCAACACGCGATGACCGGCACCACCACCGACGAGACGCTCAGCTGGCTCCTGGAAGGACTCCTGGAGCGCACCCCCGGCGCCCGGCACGCCCTCGTGCTGTCCCGCGACGGCCTCAAGCTGTGCCGCACCCCCGAGCTCTCCGTCGACCAGGCCGACCAGCTCGCCGCCATCGCCGCCGGCATCCAGAGCCTGTCCCACGGCGCGTCCATCGAGTTCGGCGACGGCACCGGCGGAGTCCGCTCCGCGATGGCCGAGTTCTACGGCGGCATCCTCTTCATCGTCGAGGCCGGCGAGGGCGCGCACCTCGCGCTGGTCGCCGACGAGGAGGCCGACGCCGGCTTCGTCGGCCACAACATGTCCGAACTGGTCGAGCAGCTGAGCGAGCATCTGATCGCCAGGCCCCGGGGTTGAGCCGCGGCAGGCCGGGCCGGGACGACTCCCCGGACCGGCTCTACACCCTCACCGGCGGCCGCAGCCGTTCCGGCTCGGACGCCTTCGACCTCGTGACCCTGATCGTCACGGAATGCGATCCCGTACCGGGCATGCAGTCCGAGCACGCGGCGATCCTGCGGATGTGCCGGTACCCGACGGCCGTCGTGGAGATCGCCGCCGAGCTCGGCCTGCCCGTGTCCATCGTCCGGATCCTCCTCGCCGACCTCCTCGGGACCGGGCGCATCAGCGCCCGGCACCCGCGTTCGACGTACCTCCTTCCCGACCCCGACATCCTGGAGCAGGTGCTCGTTGGACTCCGCAACCTCTGACCGGGGCACGACCCGGCAGGCCCTCAGCAGCACCGCCGACAACGGCCTGAAGATCGTCATCGTGGGCGGTTTCGGGGTCGGCAAGACCACCATGGTCCGCTCGGTCAGCGAGATCCGCCCGCTGAACACCGAGGAGACGATGACCAAGGCCGGCGAGGCAGTCGACGACACCGCCGGCATCGGTACGAAGACCGCCACCACCGTGGCCTTCGACTTCGGCCGCATCACCCTCGACGCCCACAACGTGCTCTACCTGTTCGGCGCCCCCGGCCAGGAACGGTTCTGGTTCCTCTGGGACCGGCTGTTCTCCGGCACCCTCGGCGCCGTCGTCCTCGTCGACACCCGCCGGCTCGCGGACTCCTGGTACGCCATCGACCGCCTCGAACACCACGGCACCCCCTTCGTCGTCGCCTGCAACGACTTCGGCGGACCGGCCCACACGCCCGAGCAGATCCGCGAGGCGCTCGACCTGCCCCCCGAGGTGCCGCTGCTGTTCTGCGACGCCCGCTCGCGCGCCTCCAGCAAGCAGGTGCTCATCTCCCTCGTCCAGCACCTCCAGCACCTCCTGCACCACCAGACGGCAGTCCTGAACACGATCCCGGAGCCCACCCCGTGACCACCCCCGAGCCCCAGCCCGTCTACCTCGGCGGCCCCCGCTTCCAGACCGACCCCGTCGAGCTGTACCGGGAGATGCGGCGCGACCACGGCGCCGTCGCCCCGGTCGTCCTCGACGGCGACGTACCGGCCTGGCTGGTCCTCGGCTACCGCGAACTGCACCAGGTCACCAGCGACCCGCAGCTGTTCTCCCGCGACTCCGACCTGTGGAACCAGTGGGACCGCATCCCCGCGGACTGGCCGCTCCTCCCGATGATCGGCCGCAAGCAGCCGTCCATCCTCTACACCGTCGGCGAACGCCACCGCGAACGCGCCGCCGTCATCTCCGACGCCCTGGAAGCCGTCGACCCCTTCGAACTCAAGGGCCACGCCGAACGCTTCGCCGACGAACTCATCGACCGGCTGTGCGGCAAGGGCGCCTGCGACATCGTCGGCGAGTACGCCATGCTCCTCCCGCTGCGCGTCCTCGCCCGCCTCTACGGCTTCTCCGACGACCAGGGCCCCGGCCTCGTCACCGCCATGAACGACATGATCAACGGCCGCGAGGGCGCCCTGGACGGCCAGCGCCACCTCGGCGAGTCCATGTACGCGCTGCTCACCGCCAAGCAGGCCGCGCCGGGCCCCGACGTCGCCTCCCGCATGCTCTCCAACACGGCCGGCTTCACCCTCGACGAGGTCGCCCAGGACCTGATGGTGATGATGGCCGCAGGCCACCAGCCCACCGCCGACTGGATCGGCAACACCCTGCGCCTGATGCTCACCGACGACCGGTTCGCCGCCTCCCTCGCGGGCGGCCGGCACAGCGTCGGCGAGGCCATGAACGAAGTCCTCTGGGAGGACACCCCCACCCAGAACGTCGCCGGACGCTGGACCACCCGCGACACCAAGCTCGGCGGACAGCGCATCGGCCGCGGCGACCTGGTCCTCCTGGGCCTGGCCGCCGCCAACGGGGACCCGCACGTACGCACCGACGCGGGCGCCCTCACCGGCGGGAACAACGCCTTCTTCTCCTTCGGTCACGGTGAACACCGCTGCCCCTTCCCCGCGCAGGAGGTCGCCGAGGTCATCGCACGGACCGGCATCGAGGTCCTCCTCGACCGGCTCCCCGACGTCGACCTCGCCGGACCCGCCGCCGCACTCACCCGGCGGCCCTCGCCCTGGCTGCGCGGCCTCACCGAACTCCCCGTGACCTTCACCCCGACCCCCGCCCTAGGAGCCACCCGATGACGTGCCCGATCGACCACGCCGGCCCCGCCCCCCTCGTCCTGGACCCCTTCGTCACCGACCTCGACGCCGAGAGCGCCGCGCTGCGCGCCGCCGGCCCGCTGGTCCGCGTCGTCCTGCCCGGCGGTGTCGGCGTGTACGCCGTCACCCGCCACGCCGAGGCGAGAAGACTCCTCACCGACTCCAGAGTGGTCAAGGACATCAACGTCTGGGGAGCCTGGCAGCGCGGCGAAATACCCGCCGACTGGCCGCTGATCGGCCTCGCCAACCCCGGCCGCTCCATGCTCACCGTCGACGGCGACGAACACCGCCGCCTGCGCACGCTCGTCGCCCAGGCCCTGACCGTGCGCCGGGTGGAGAAGCTGCGCGCCGGCATCGAGGAGCTGACCACGCGGATGCTCGACGCGCTGGCCGCGCTCCCGGCCGGCGAACGCGTCGACCTGAAGGCCGGCTTCGCGTACCCGCTGCCGATGAACGTCATCAGCGAGCTCATGGGCGTGGACGCCACCGAACACCCGCGGCTGAAGGCCCTCTTCGAGAAGTTCTTCTCCACCCAGACCCTGCCCGAGGAGGTTCCGCAGATGATGGCGGACCTCGGCGCGCTGTTCTCGCGGATCGTGGAGTCCAAGCGGGAGAACCCGGGCGACGACCTCACCAGCGCCCTCATCGCGGCCTCCGAGGACGGCGACCACCTCAGCACCGAGGAGATCACCAACACCCTCCAGCTGATGGTCGCCGCCGGACACGAGACCACGATCAGCCTGATCGTCAACGCCGTGGTCGCCCTGGAGACCCACCCCGAGCAGCGCGCCCTCGTCCTCAAGGGCGAGGTCCCGTGGGAGGACGTCATCGAGGAGACCCTGCGCTGGTCCACCCCCACCTCGCACGTCCTGATCCGCTTCGCCGCCGAGGACATCGAGGTCGGCGACCGGATCCTGCCGCGCGGCGAGGGGCTGATCGTCTCCTTCGGCGCCATCGGCCGCGACGAGGAGCAGTACGGCGAGTCGGCGGGGGAGTTCGACGTCACCCGCACCCCCAACCGGCACATCTCCTTCGGCCACGGCCCGCACGTCTGCCCCGGCGCGGCCCTGTCCCGGCTGGAGGCCCTGGTGGCCCTCCCGGCGCTCTACGCCCGCTTCCCGGACCTGAGCCTCGCCGTGGCCCGCGACGAGCTGCGCAACAAGCCGATCCTGACGCAGAACGACCTCTTCGACCTCCCGGTCCACCTGACCGCGCCCGCGCGCGGGCTCTGACGTACCGGCACCCCGGCCCGCCGGACCGGCACCGGACCCGGCGGGCCGGGGTGCCCGCGGAAAATATCGGATGGTCTTCCCGCGGACGGACTTGTTAGGTTGACGGCGTGCCGAAGCTGAATCAGATCATCGCAGTCGAAAAGGGCGTCAAGTCCAAGTCCCTCCAAGAGCTCACCCAGGCTCACCACGACGTGCAGAAGCCCGCCCTGCTGGCCGGCATCTCGCGTACGTACCAGCCCAAGGACGAGGAGGGCGAGCAGCTGCCGCCCGAATCCACCCGGGTGCAGGTCAAGGCGGAGGACGTGCTCCGGTCGACGGCGGCCACCCTGACGCGGCTCTTCGACGTCACGGCCACCAAGGACTGGGCGAACCGCTCCGCGTCCGCCGACATCGTGGTCGACGGCAACGTGCTGCTGCCCCAGGTGCCGGTCCCCTACCTGCTCTTCCTGGAGAAGCAGCTGACCGACCTGCACACCTTCGTACGGAAGCTGCCGGTCCTCGACGCCTCGGAATCCTGGAACCTGGACCCCTCCACGGACTCCTGGAAGACGGAGGCCGTCCGCACGATCCGCACCAAGAAGGTCCCGCGCAACCACGTCAAGGCCGAGGCCACCGAGAAGCACCCGGCGCAGGTCGAGGTCTACTACGAGGACGTCGCCGTCGGCTACTGGACCACCGTGAAGTTCTCCGGTGCCCTGCCGGCCCGCCGGGTCAACGAGCTCCTCGACCGGGTGGAGCGGCTCCAGCAGGCCGTCAAGTTCGCCCGCGAGGAGGCCAACAGCGCCGAGGTCACCGACCAGCGGGTCGGGGACGCGGTGTTCGGCTACCTGTTCAGGTAGCCCCGAGAACGCCCCCTGTGTCGCAGGGGGTGCGCGAGAGCGCAAGCTGAAACTGATGTTGAAGCTGAATCAGGGGTGTCAGTCGGGGGTTCGAATCCCTCCCCCGGTACCACGTGCCGGGGTGGCCCAGTCGGCAGAGGCGGCCCCTTGAACCTCAAGTTATCGCTCCAGTCTCAGTATTCGCCGCCGAACACCGGATCGACCGGGCCGGGACGATCACCGACGGATGGGGGTTCAAGTCCCTCCTGCGCCTCTTCCGTGGCGCGGTAGTTCAAAGGCAGAACACGTCGGCCTCAACATGATCCCTGGCTCTTAAACGCAGCCGGTGTGCGCAATTGGGTGGCAAACAGGAGCCCGGGAGCTGGACATGCTCCCGGGCTCCGTCACGTCCCCGGCCCGCGGGCCGGGGCGCGCCCCTTCCGCTACACGGGCACGGACACGAAGGTCCGCCCCGCCTCGTTCTCGACGCGGATCTCCTTGACCTGCGAGGGATCCACCGCCGCCGTGCCGTCCAGCGAGGCGCCCTTGCCCTCGCCGTGCTCGGCCGTGCCCACGACCCAGCCGCCCGCGGTGCTCCGCGTACCGTCCTTCGCGACCACCACCAGCCGGCAGCGCTCGCCCGGCGGAATCCCGGTCACCGCCGCGTGCACGCGCACCCACTTCGGGGCGGGCGTCACCTGTACGGTCATCCGCGCGCCGCTGCTCCGGTCCGTCGCCGAGGCGACCCGGGTGCCCGCCACCGGGGGCGAGGGCGCCGCCGACACCGTCGGGGACGGCAGCGGGACCAGGGCGCTGTCGCTCCCGTCGTCGCCGAGCCGGGTACCGGCCCAGAACACGGCCGCCATCGAGGCGGCCGCGGCCACTCCGACGAAGGCCATCCGGCGCCGCGACGCCGCCGCCCGCTCACCGCGGACCTGCCGCAGCGTCCGCTGGAGCAGCAGGTCGCCGCCCTGCGGGGCGCCGTCGAGGAAGGCCTCCTCGGGCACCTCGCCCAGCACCCTCTCCATCTCGCGCAACGCGGCCACCTCCTCGCGGCACCCCACGCATTCGGTGAGGTGTTCCTCGACCCGCCGCACGTCCTCCTCGTCCAGGACGCCGAGCACGTACGGTCCGAGCAGTTCCTCCTCGTGCCGCTGCCGGTTCATGCCACCACCTCCCGCAGTCCGCCGGGCTGCTGGGGCGGCCGGGCTGATCGTCTGTCCTTGCTGTCGTCCCTGCCGCTGTCCGTGAACACCTCGCGCAGCGCCTTGAGGGCGTAGTGCGCGCGCGACTTCACCGTGCCCGCCGGGATCCCGAGGCGGTCGGCCGCCTCCGCGACGCTGCGCTGGCGGTAGTACAACTCCGTCAGCACGTCCCGGTGTTCCGGCGTGAGCCGGTCGAGTGCGCCGAGCACGGCCATGGAGTCCACCACCGAGTCCGCGTGATCGCCCTCCACCGGGGGAGCCGCCGCTGAACCCGACACCTCCGCCGGCCGCGCGGCCTTGGCCCGGTACCGGTCGGTGATGATGTTGCGGGCCACCGTGAGCAGCCAGCCGCGCACCGAGCCCTTTCCGTTGACCAGGACCTCGGAGTGCCGCCACGCCCGGATGAGCGTCTCCTGGACGACGTCCTCGGCGGCGGCCCGGTCCCCGGTCAGCCGCGTCGCGTACGCGAGCAGGGCGTGGCCGTGCTCCTCGTAGACCGACCTGATCAGTGCTTCGTCGGTCGAGCCCCGCCGAGTGCGGGGCCACAGTGGTCCGGCCATCTCACCCTCTCCGTCCTCCTCGTGTTACGTGGTGCGGTCGGAACACGCCCCGGGCACACGGGCGGTTCACGTGACGTACGTCACTCGGGAGCGGCCGGGGGTCAGGTCCGGCAGCTGCGGCCCTCGTTGAGGCAGCCCACGACCTCGCGCATCCGCGCGTCCGTCATCACGTTGACGAACATGGCGTGGTCCGTCTTCGGGCTGTGCCGCTGCTCGGGGAAGGAGTCGAGCGCGACCGGCGCCCCCTGGGGCACCGCGTAGGAGAGGGAGACGCGCAGCTCCGGTACCGGGAAGGTGCCCTGCGGGCACACGCCGTTCGGGGCGGGGAACCGCAGGTGCGAGCGGTGCCCGGGCACGGAGGTGTCCAGGCCGTTCCAGCAGCTCGGGAAGACCAGGCTGCGGGTGAGGCGGTCGCCGGCCGGGCAGCGCGGATAGTCGGTCGTCCACCGGTCGGGGAAGCCGGAGCAGCCCCAGCGCGCCCGTACGTCGGCGTCCGAGGCCGCCGTGTGCGCGACGGCGTCGCCGGTCATCGCCCGCAGGAACCGCGGCATCGGCACCACCTTGCTCACCGGACTCCCGCGGAACTCCACGGACACGGCCGCCTCGGGCAGGATCTCGCCCGTGTTGCCGTGCCCGGCCGAGCTCTCGTGGGGGCGGCTGCCCGGCCGGTCGAGGCGGCGCAGCACGGGCCAGTAGTAGGTGGAGCGGTCGCCGCCGACGCAGCTCGTGGCGGCCGCGTCCAGTGAGGCGTCGTCGGACAGGGCGTTCGTGGACAGGTTCCCGACGTACGCGTGCGTGTGGTGGGCACCGGCCCGCAGACCGGGCGAGACCACCAGGTTGTCCTCGTTGTAGTGGCCCTCCGCGTTGCGGCCGCAGTCGACCGTCACGGTGCCGGACGAGCCCTCCGGCCCCGCGGCGGGCGGGGGAGCGGCATCGCGCGGCACCTCGCGTATGTCCACGTACGCCCCCGCGACGGAGCCGTGGCGCGGCCCGGCGGCCCGTGAGGCGCCCAGCACGGCGGCCGCCAGCCCGGTACCCAGCACCAGGCACACCAGCAGCGCCAGCAGTCGGTGTTCTTTCCCCATGGCGGTCACGGTTGCCGGTGCTCCGTACGGTCGTCAACGGGGCATCCGCACGACGGGAGCCCGGGGCGATTGTAGGTGTCGTCCGGCGCGCTCCCGAAGGCGCAGCAACCTTTCCCGCCGCCCGCCGGTGCACACCGCGGGAACGACCTCCGCGCACGTGCCCGTGGCACGAGGAAGGAGTCCCCCCGTGCCCGCCGCCAACCCCCTTCCGCACCGCGTGACCAGGGAAACGGCCTGGACCTACGAGGCTCTGACCCGGCAGCTCAACGCCACCGCGCGGGCGGCCGCCCTCAGCACCCCCTACGACCGCACCCCGGTCGCCCCCTGGCTGCGCGGCAGCGTGCCCCGGGACCCCGTCCCCGGCCCGCTCCGCGAACTCCTCTCCCGCCACCTGGGCCGCCCCGCGGACCCCGCCGACATCGGCACGGGGCACGCCGCCCCCACCACCGGCGACCCCGCCCGCCCGGCGACCCCGCCGGCCGGCACCCCCGGCCCCCGCCCCCGCCGCCCGGAGCACGTCCCGCCCCCCCCCCGAGAACCCCACGGCGACACCCGCCCGCAACAGGACCCCCCCGGTGCAAGGGCCGTCGGTGCACGGCTCGTCGGTGCGCGGGCCGCGAGTGCGCCGGCAGGCGGAGCACTACCCCCCGGAGCGTGAGCCCCCGGTGCACCACCCCCCGGAGCACGGCTCCTCGGAGCACGGGCCGAGTGCGCCGGCAGGCGGAGAAGGGGTCCGCCGGGCGCCGGCGCCCGGAGCGCGCCGTCCCGGCGCAGGCGCCCCCGGCGCACGACCCCCGGGCGCCCGCCCCGTACCTCCCCGCCCCCGCGCACGCGGAACCGCGCGGGCCGCCGCCAGGCCGGAAGGCGGCTTGCCGGGCCGACCGGCCGCCGAGCAGAGTTCTCCGTATGACACCGGCTGAACTCCTCCACGACTTCGCCCGCACCCGCGCCTCCCTCGACGGCGCCGAGGTCACCTACTGGTGGACCGGCGACGTCCACTCCTGGTCCCCCGACGAGCCCTACCAGAGGGTCTTCGGCTTCGAAGGCCTCAACGTGGCCCGCCTCGAGGCCGACGAGGAGACCGGCGGCTACCGGATGCTCTCCCGCGAAGCCGCCTTCTACCTGGACCCCACCACTCGAGAGATCCTGGAGACCTGGCAGGAAAAGCCCGTGGTCCACGTCTGGAACGCCCCGGCCAACCTCCGGCTGCGGCCCTTCCCCGTCCCCCGCACCGAACTCGGCGCCCAGGTCTGCTTCAGCATGGAGATCCCCCTCGCCTACCCCTCCCCGCTGCCCGTCGCCGACTACCCGCTGAACTCCGCCTCGGACACCTACAAGGCCCTGGAACTCTTCCAGTTCTTCGCCCCCGCCGAGGCCCTCGCCGGGGACGCGCCGAGCGTCCCCGCCACCATGTCCTGGATGCGGATGTCCCCCTGGCTGCCCTGGATGGAGCAGGCCCAGCGCCCCGGGGGCCTCGCCTTCCACTGCCGCGGCACGAAGCTGGGATCCTACGACGAGGTCCCCGAACGCACCCGCGCGTACATCGCCGCCCGCCACCCGGAGTTCGCCCGCGCCCCGGAGAAGTGGACCGAGCCGAACGAGTCCAGCTGGACCTACTTCCGCCGGCTCAACCCGCGGTAACCCCCGCGCCCGCCCCTCCCGGCCCGCCCCCGCCCCCGTCCGCCCCGGGGGCGGGGGCGGGCCCGCAGGGGTCCGGACAAGGGTTTTCCCCGTATCGGGTTCACCTCCGCGTTGCCTACTGTCTGCCCACCGGCGATCCACCGCCCCCGAACCGCCCCCGCGCCAACCCCACATGGTGTGAAGCGGTACGGACGGGCGCGGACCGCCGGGACCGCCGTTGCCCTGCCCCGCCGTCGCGGCCGGGCAACGCGGCGCGCGGCGGTGGCCGGGGCGGGGACTGACCAGTCCGCCCCGGGCCCCGTGGCCGCCGGTTCACCTCCCACACTGCACCGACCGGCCGCTCCGGCCTGCCCGGAAACGGCCCTCGAAAGGGAACACCGTGCACGCATCCAGACGCAGCAGGCTCATATCCGTGGTGGCCATGTCCGTCACCCTCCTCGCCGGCTCCGCGACCGCCTCCGTGGCCGTGACCGCCGAGAACGACCCGGCCACCTCCCTCCCGGCCGCCGCGGCTCCCGCCGCGCCCGCCGGGGCGCCGGTCGAGAACCTCATCGTCGGATACAAGTCCTCGGCCTCCGAGGCCAGTTCCAACTCCGCGGCCGCCGACGACGCCGCCGCCAAGGGCAAGAAGGCCGGCAAGAAGGCGAAGTTCGACCGCCGCCTCGGCACCGGTGCCGCCCTCGTCAACCTGGGCGGATCGGTCGCCCCCGCCGACGCCGCCGGCGTGATGGACCAGTTCCGCGCCGACCCGGACGTCGCGTACGTCGAGCCGGACACCCGCGCCTACGCGATGGCCGTCACCCCGAACGACACCGAGTACGCCAAGCAGTGGGACCTGTTCGAGCCCACCGCCGGCATGAACGTCCCCGCCGCCTGGGACAAGACCACCGGCTCCGGCGTCACCGTCGCCGTGATCGACACCGGCTACGTCGCCCACTCGGACGTCGCGCCGAACGTCGTCGCCGGCTACGACTTCATCTCCACCTCCTCCGAGGCCCGCGACGGCAACGGCCGTGACGCCAACCCGGCCGACGAGGGCGACTGGAACGCCACCGACGGCGAGTGCGGTGTCGGCTCCAAGGCCAGCACCTCGTCCTGGCACGGCACCCACGTCGCGGGCACCATCGCCGCCGCCACCAACAACTCCAAGGGCGTCGCCGGCATCGCCTACGGTGCGAAGATCCAGCCCGTCCGCGTGCTCGGCAAGTGCGGCGGCGCCACCTCGGACATCGTCGACGCCATCACCTGGGCCTCCGGCGGCACCGTCTCGGGCGTCCCGGCCAACGCCACCCCGGCCAAGGTCATCAACATGAGCCTCGGCGGCTCGGGCACCTGCGGCACCAGCTACCAGAACGCGATCAACGCCGCCGTCGCCCGCGGCACGACCGTCGTCGTCGCCGCCGGCAACAGCAACGCCAACGCTTCCGGCTTCTCGCCGGCCAGCTGCAACAACGTCATCAACGTGGCGTCGACCAACCGGGCCGGCGACCGCTCGTACTACTCCAACTTCGGCACGATCATCGACATCGCCGCCCCGGGCGGTGAGACCCGCCGCGCCACCGACACGCCCGGCACCGTCACCACCCCCGAGAACGCGATCCTCTCCACCCTGAACGCCGGCACCACCACCCCCGGCGCCGAGTCCTACAAGCCCTACCAGGGCACCAGCATGGCCGCCCCGCACATCGCGGGCCTCGCCGCCCTCATGAAGTCGGCGAAGGCCTCCCTGACCCCGGCCCAGATCGAGGCCGCGATCAAGGCCAACGCCCGCCCGCTGGCCGGCACCTGCACCGGCGGCTGCGGCGCCGGTCTCGCGGACGCCACGGCGACGGTGAACGCGGTGACCTCCACGCCCACCACCCCGTCCTTCGAGAACACCGCGGACTTCGCCATCGGCGACAACGCCACGGTCGAGAGCCCGATCACCGTCAGCGGCGTCACGGGCAACGCCCCGGCCGCCCTGAAGGTCGGCGTGAACATCGCCCACACCTACATCGGTGACCTGAAGGTCGACCTGGTCGCCCCCGACGGCTCCGTCTACACGGTCCACAACCGCGCCGGCGGCAGCACCGACAACATCAACCAGACCTACACCGTCAACGCCTCCTCCGAGGCCGCGAACGGCACCTGGAAGCTGCGCGTCAACGACAACGCCGGCGGCGACACCGGCAAGATCGACTCCTGGAGCCTCGGCTTCTGACCCGCCCCGCACCCCGGTCCCCCCGGCCCCGGCGGAGCCCCCCAACTCCGCACTGACGGGCCGAAGGTACGGACCATCCCAGCGCGCGGACCTGCCGGTACCTCCCGTACCGGCAGGTCCGCCGTGCTTTCCTGCCGGCTGACTGAATTCTGCGTCACAATCCGGGTCCGTCCGGCGGCTGACCTCGTATTGTCGCGTCTCACAGGAAAGGCACAGAACTGGGGAGCGAAAGGCTGGTGGCTGTGCGTGGCGGCGACGGGGCACGCTGACGCGAACGTCGGACACAGTGAACTGATCGAGGCGGTCGACCGCGCGCTGACCACGCACGGCCGCGCCGTCCTCACCGGACCGGCCGGAGCGGGAAAGACCGAGGTCGCGCGCGCCGTCGCGGCCGCCGCCGAAAGCCGGCGCGAAACCGTGCTCCGGCTCGCCCCCGAAGCCGCGGACCGGTGGATACCCGAGGCCTCCGCCGCCGCCCTCCTCGCCACCGTGCCCCGCGCCGCCCTGGACCGCCTCGCCGGCCCCCAGCGCACCGCCATCGCCCTGCTCCGCCGGGAGACCGACGCACCCGGAGCGGGCCGCGACCACGTCGCCCTGCGCCTCGCCCTCGTCGAAGTGCTGCGCACCCTGGCCGCCTCCGGACCCGTCCTCCTCATCCTCGACAACGCCCAATGGCTCGACGCGGAAACCACCGATCTGCTCCGTTTCGCCCTGCGCCTCACCCCACCGCGCGTACGGGTCCTCGCCGCCGAGTGCGTCCACGGCGGAACACCCGTCGCCGAACGCCTCTGCGGCCCCGGCACCCCGGCCGTCCGGATCCCCCCGCTCGGCGCCGACGAGGTCGCCGAACTCCTGCTGCGCCACGGCCTCCCGGCCCGCCTCGCCGGCCGCATCCACCAGGCCAGCGGCGGCAACCCGCGGCTCGCCCTCGCCCTCGGGCACTCCCTCGCCGAAGCCGCCGGGACCCGCGACGGCGGCGCCCACCACGCCGACACCCTGCCCGTCTCCGGCCAGGCCCGCGACGTCGCCCGCCGCCTCCTCGCCGAAGCCCCCTTCCGGGCCCGCCGCACCCTGCTCCTCGCCGCCCTCACCGCCCGCCCCACCACCGCCCTGCTGCGCCGCGCCGGCCGCCCCGACGCCGAAGCGGAACTCGCCGAGGCCGAACGCGCCGGGCTGGTCACCGTGGGCGAGGACGGGGCCGTCGCCTTCACCGCGGGCGCCGTCGCGACGGCCCTCGCCGCCGACGCCGGCTGGCCCGAACGCTCCGCCGGACACGCCGCGCTCGCCGACGCCGTCGACGACCCCGTGCAGGCCGTACGCCACCGGGCCCTCGCCGTGGACGCCCCCGACGCCCGGCTCGCCGCCGAGATCACCGCCGCCGCCGACGACTGCCGCCGCCGCGGCCAGCGCGCACTCGCCGCGGAACTCGGGCTGCTCGCCGCCGAACGCACCCCCGCCGCCCTGCCGCGGGAGGAGCTGGCCCGCCTCGTCGGCGCCGCCGAGGACGCCGGCTGGGCCGGCCGCGCCGACCTCGCCCGCCGGGCCACGCGCGCCGTACTCGCCCGCGACGCCTCGCCCGCCCAGCGGGTACGGGCACGGCTCGCCGTGATCGACGCCGCCGGACAGGCGCTGGCCGACCTCGACGAAACCTTCGCCTTCGCCGTGGCCGACGCCGCCGGGGACCCCTCGCTGCGGGCCGCCGTCCAGCTGCGCATCGCCTGGAAGCACAACCTCAGCGACGGGGACCCGGTCCGTTCCCGCGACGCCGCCGCCGAGGCCGGAGCCCTCGCCAAGGCCGGCGGAGACCAGGTCGCCGAGGCCATGGCCCTGACCGTACGGGCCCGGATGGGCCGCATCCTCGGCGACCACGACGCCGAGGACATCCTCGCCGAGGCCCTGGCCCTGCCCGCGCCCGAAGTCCCCCTCGGCATGCGCAACGCGCCCCAGTACCTCGCCGTCCGGCACGCCCTCTTCGACGACCGGCTCGGCGACGCGCACGCCCAGCTCCTCGCCCTGCTGCCCGCCGTCCAGCGCACCGGATCCGCCGAGGACGTCTTCGAGGTGCTGCGCAGCCTCACCGAGGTCGAACTGCGGCGCGGCCGCTGCGCCGCCGCTGCCGCGCACGCCCGCCGGGCCGTCGAGCTGACCATCGAGGCGGGCCTGTCACCCGGCCCCGCCTGGTACGTCGCCGCGACCGCCGAGGCCGCCGGCGGCAGTTTCGCCCGGGCCGCCGGCTATGCCCGCCGGGGCATCCGGGCCTCCGAGGAGGAACAGGACCAGGTCTTCCTGTCCCGGGGCCTGTACGCGCTCGGCACCGTCGAACTCGCCACCGGCGACGCGGCCAAGGCGGCGGCCACCCTGTGCCGGGTCGCCGAGCTGGAAGGGGCCCAGCAGGTGGTGGACCCGTCGGTCCTGCGCTGGCACGGGGAGCTCGCCGAGGCCCTGGTGGCGGCCGACGCCCCCGACCGGGCCGCGGAACTGCTGGACGGGGTCACCCCGGTCGCCCGGTCCCTGGAGCGCACGAGCGTGCTCGCGGCCCTCGACCGGGCCCGGGGGCTGTGCCTGTCCGCGCGCGGGGAGGCCGGACCGGCCGTGGCCCTGCTGGAGGAGACGGCACGCCGCTTCGACGCCCTCGGGCTGCCGCTGGAACACGGCCGGACCCTGCTGGCCCTGGCCCGGGTCGAGCGCAGGCGCCGCCGCCGGGCGCCCGCCCGGTCCGCCCTGCTGGCGGCGGCCGAGGTGTTCGAGCGGGCCGGGGCGAAGCCCTGGCTCGGCCTGGCGCGGGAGACCACGCCGGAGGCCGCCGCCCCGCACCCCGGGGTGGCGGCCCTGACCGAGGCGGAGACCCGGCTGGCCCTGCTGGTCGGTGCGGGGGCCAGCAACCAGGAAGCGGCGGCGAAGCTGTTCCTGAGCGTGAAGACGGTGGAGTCCCGGCTCACCCGGATCTACCAGAAGCTGGACGTGCGCTCCCGCGCGCAGCTGGCCACCGCGCTGCGCGGGCACTGAGCCCGGGCGGCGCGGTGGCACGGCGGCCGGTGCGCGTCAGCAGGTGAGGTTGCCGCCCGGGGTGACGCCGAGCAGCTGGGTGAAGCTCTGGTACTTGTTCACCCGGCTCTGCACCTGGGCGGGGTTGCCGCCGTTGCACTCCAGCGCCCCGTTGATGGAACGGATGGTCTCGCCGAAGCCGGCGCCGTTGACGATGGCCGCGTGGGCGGTCATCGTGCCGGGGCCGTTCTGGGTGTTCCAGTACCAGAGCGCCGTCTTCATGGCGACGGCCGGGTCCTGCTCGACGAGGTACGGGTTGGCGAGGAGGTTGATCCCGAGGGCGTCGCCCGCAGCCTTGTAGTTGAAGTTCCAGCTCAGCTGGATGGGCCCGCGCCCGTAGTACGCGGCCTGCCCGGCGGGACAGCCGTACGGCTGGGTGGCGTCGCAGTAGTGGGGGTAGTTGGCCGTGTTCTGCTCGACGATGTGCACCAGCCCGCCCGTCTCGTGCGAGACGTTCGCGAGGAAGGCGGCGGCCTCGCGCCGCTTGACGGTGTCGTCGCCGGTGTTCGCGAAGCCGGGGTAGGCGGACAGCGCCGCGACCAGGCCGTTGTACGTGTAGAAGGGGTTCCGGTTCGGGAACATCTGGTTGAACTGGGCCTCGCTGACGACGAAGCCGGACGGGTTGCCGGTGCCCGGGTCGGGGTCCTGGCCGCCCCCGCCGCCGCAGGCGCCCTGGTCGGACCAGACGCCCCACTGGCCGGTGGTGCCGGGCGTCTCGCCCTGGGTCCACCACTTCGCCTGCCAGTTGTGGCCGTTGTACGAGGCGGTACCGCCGCCGGTGTAGACGGCCGAGGAGGCCCAGGCGGTGGCGCAGGCGGGGGCCGCCGAAGCGGAGGAGGCGGGCAGGGCGACGGCGAGGCCGAGGGTCACGGCGGCGGCCGCGGCGAGGGAGAGGGCGCGGCGGCGGACGGCACGTATCACGTAACTGCTCCTGGGGTGGGGGGAATTGTCGCGAGGGGTGTGGGGAACGACAACTACCGCCACTGAACCGAAGTGGTCTGGACCTGTCAAGGTCTAGACCAAATATTGTCCGTGGGTGCCAAAGAGGGGTCGCGGGTCCGGGGGACGGGCACCGGGCCCGGCGCGGGCCGTGCCCGCAAACGCCGAACCGGCGTGACGACCTGGGTCGTCACGCCGGTCCGGATGCCGACCGGATCAGCTGCCGGCCGAGAGGTTGCCCGAGAGGACCGGGATGTTGCTGAGGATGTGCGACAGCGGCTCGTCACCCTTGGCCTGGGTGGAGTTCTCGGCGCACTGCTGGTTCTGCGGGTTGGACAGGACGTTGACGTCCTGGACGCCGACGTTGGCGAGGATCGCGACCAGCGACTGGGCGTTGACCTTCGCCGGCAGGCCGACGCAGAGCTTGTTCAGCGAACCCTGGATCGCGCTGAGCTGCGGGCTCTGCGCACCGTGGGTCGACTGGTTGCCGTAGATCTGCGAAGCGCTGTTGCCGTTGACGGTGTTCACGCCGTTGTCGTTGCCGATCGCCATCGCCGGGGAGGCCATGACGGCACCCGTGCCGATGACGGAGGCGGTGACCGCGGCGCTGGTCATGAACTTCTTGAGCATCGTGAAGATCCTTCTGTCGCATGAGCTGTCCCCGGCGGGACGTCCTGATCAACTGCGTCCGGCGCCGGTGGTTATCGCCCATCACCCATGCGGCCCAACGATTCGCTCGGGTCAGCCCGTCTTGCGGCGGACCTTCTTGTTCTTTCCGCCCGCCCCGCTGCTGGAACCCTGCACCTTCGCCCGGCTCTGATGGGACTGCTGGGACTGGGCGTTGGAGGCGTTGCGCGCCAGGGCCTCGCGGAACTTGCGCTTGGCCTCCTCCGCCGGGGTCTCGTCCTGCGGGGCGTCGGCCTGCGGTGCGTCGTTCTGTGCCGCGTCGGCCTGCGGGGTGGCGTTCTCGTCTGACATGGCTGCCTCCTGGGGTGATCAAGTCGCCCCAGTCTGTCAGCCGGGCCGCCCGCAGGCCATCGCGTTGCCCCGCGGCCCGTCCCGGCGCCCGGCCGGGCGGTCCGCCGTACCCGCTGATCAGGCCGCCGGTCCCGTCCCGGGGCCTCCTCCGGTCAGGCCCCCGGGTGCGGAGCCCCGGCCCCGTGGCCGGCCCGTACGGCGGCCAGCGCCGCGGTGTGCAGCGCGTACGGATCTGCGTCGGCGACGACCGGGCTCCCGGTCAGCGTGTACCACTCGTCCGCGTCCGTGTACTGGATCGCGAACCGGACCTCGCCGTCCGCCCCGCCCGTGGTGCGCAGGGTGAGCGGACCGGTGATCACGCCGACCTCGTCGGTCATCGCACCGCCCGGTCCGGCGAGGACCTGGTCCTGCCAGCTCCGCTCGGCCGTCACGACGCGCAGGTGTCGATCATGGTGGTGAGGGTGGTCCTCTCGGCCTCGGTGACCGTCAGCCCGTAGTGGGACTTGACGGTGGTCCAGGCCCGCCCGTACTGGCACCAGCTCGACCGGTCCGTCGGCTGCCACAGATCGGGGCTCTGGTCGCCCTTGGAACGGTTGGACGACGCCGAGACGGCCAGCAGCTGCGGACGGGTCAGGTCGTTCGCGAAGGCCTTGCGCTTCGCCGCGTCCCAGCCGGACGCGCCCGAACGCCAGCCCTCGGCCAGCGGCACCATGTGGTCGATGTCCAGCTTCGCGGCCTCGGTGATGGCCGCCCCGTCGTACAGGCTCTTCCAGCTGCCGGACACGGCCCGGCACTCGGAGTCCTGCGTGACGTCCGCTCCGTCCCGCTTCAGTACGGTTTCGCGGGTGTCGCACTTGTTGCCCTGCTCGGCCCAGTGGGTGAACCTGTCGCGGCTGTACCCGGCCATCGTGCCGGGTTTGGCGACCGTCAGCGCGGCCAGCTGCGTCCGGGCCACGGCCGCGCTGACCATGCCGGGCAGTACGTCCCCGGCGGCCGGTTTGGCGTCTTCGCCCGAAGGCGAAGGGGCGGGTGACGTGCTCGGGCCGGTACTCGCGCCCGGGGTCGCCGTCACGGCCGGCCGGTCGCCGCCCTTCGCGTCCCCGGGATCCTGCTTGCCGCATCCGGTGATACCGAGCAGCAGTACCGCCGCCACCGCCGCACCGCGCACGCCTGTCTGACGAACCATGAAACCCCGCCCCGGTAGGACTCCGCACACCGTCCGCTGAAGACTACCCATAACCGGACATCCAACCCCGCAGCGGGGCGGGGGAGTCGTGGCCGGTTCCCACGCCGTGCCGCAAGTCGCCGGACGGACCGACCTGTTCGGCCGGCCCGGGAACCGCCGCCCGCCGGGCCGCCGTCCGCGCCGCCGCGTGCAGGGCTCGCCGGCCGGTCCATGCCCCGGCCACCAGGACCACCGCCAGGGCCGCCGGCCCGTCACGCCCCACCGCGTCCCAGACGGCCGGTACCAGGACCGCCGACGCGGCCGCGCAGAGCACCACCGCCAGCGGCCGGGCCCCGCGGGGCGGCGGACCGCACCCGCCCCGCCCCGCGGACTCGGCGAGCCCCACCGGGCCGGCGGACGACGCCCCCACCCCCGCCACCGCACCGCTGTCCCGGCCGTTCCGCGTCATCGCATCCCCCTGTCCCCGGGACCGTCACCCCGATCGGGTCCCTCCGCGCACGAGTGTGGGCGGCGCACCCGGCGGAAAGTGAGGAATCGCCACAGAGGCCGCGGCGCACCGGGTGCGAACCGGCCACCCCCGGCCCCCGCGCTCCGGCGCACCCGACCCCCTCCCCACCTGGGCCGGTACCGAAGGAAACGGCTTCGGCCGCCGCCCGGACCGCCCCTCGGAGTCGGCCGGAATCCCCGGCGCGCGCCGCTCCCACCGCGCGCCGGAGCCGCCGGTCCGCGCGACTCGCAGGGCGACACACCCGGGCGGGGCGTGAGCGTGCGCCCACCTTCCGGGCCGGCGTTCACCATTCCCGGGTGGCGATGAGCTCCTCCACGTCCGCGTCCGGGAACCCGTAGGAGGAGGCGACGAACCAGAAGTCCTCGGCGATCTCCTCCCGAGCGACCGTCTCGATGTCGCTCCCGGCCGCCTCGAACTCCGCCTCCAGCAGGTTGAACTCCTCCGTGGCGGCCCGGGTGAGGGCGTACAGGGCCGGCAGGTCCGACGGCCGCTCGGCCTCGATCCGCTCGCACAGCCGCAGCAGGACCGCCCGCCCCATGCCGACCACGTGGTCGGGGTAGTAGTCGTCCGCGAACAACTGCTTCAGGAACGCGTGCCCCGCCACCTGCTGGTTCGTGATCGCCACGGTGCTTCCCCCTCGTCTCCGGCAACCGACGCGCCGATCATGCACGACGCCACTGACAGGCGGCCGGCCATCCGGTCAGGTCCAGGAGGCGGCCACCAGGGAGCGGTGGGCGGCGGACAGGTGGGTGGATGCCGCCAGCCAGGCCCGGGCGTAGGCGTCGGCCGAGGCCTCGGTGAGGCGGCCGAAGGAGTTCCGGGGCCGCCGGTCCGCCTCCAGGACCAGGGCCCCGGCCAGGTCCGCCGCCGCGCCGAAGCCGGCCCGGCGCAGCGGCCCGTACGCGGACAGCGGCTCCGGGCCGCGGGCCGACTCGGCGACCGCGCGACGCCCGCCCGCGACGCCCGCCTCCAGGAGCCGGCGCACCCGCCACAGGGGCGAGTCGGCCAGCGGATCCGTGCCCGGTTCGCAGGAGCCGGCCGCCGTTCCGGGGGTCGCGCCCTCGGGGAAGTGGCTGCCCTGGAGCCGGTCGTAGCCGAGGTCGGCCCGGTCCAGCCACTCGGCCGGCAGCCGCAGCGTGTACTCCGCCCCCGGAACCGGACCCACGGCCAGCGGGCGCAGCGTCGCCGCCCGGTCCAGGTCCGGGCGGCCCAGGACCCGGACCGCCAGGCCCGGATACCCGGCGAGGCGGCGCAGGTTCGCGGTGTGCGCCAGCTCCGGATGCGGATGGGCCGGGCACAGCCGGAGCAGGGGCGCGTCTGCGCGTACCGTGCCGTCCGGCGACAGTTCCCGGACCAGCAGGTGATCTCCCGCCGCGCCGGCCACCTGCACGTCGCAGCCCAGCAGGGCCGCTTCGGAGTCCGGTGCCCCGTCCGCCTGCTGCGCGGCCAGCGCCTGCGCCGCCGGGCGGGCGAAGAGCGCCGCGAGGGGCTCCGCCGCCCAGGACAGACCCGGTACCGGCGTCGCCCGGACCCCGCGCCCCGCGCCGAGCCGCCCGTCGGCGGACACGGTCGCGCCGACGACGCGCAGGCCGCCCCGGGCGAGCCCGGCGTGGTCGAGGACGGCGCCGCCCAGGGCGACGGACGCGGCCCCCGCGCCCCGCGCGCGGGCGAGCCCGCCGGGCCGGACGTCCGACACCGAGTAGCGGGCGCCGTCCTCGCCCAGCAGGTGGGTCACCACGCCGCCGTAGCCGGTCGCGCTGAGCACGGGCTCCCGGCACAGGCCCTGCACGCGCAGGCTGCCCCCGGCCGCGTAGGCCCGGCGGCCGCCGCCGGTCACACCGGGGCCGCCGGTACCGGCGGCCAGCAGCGCGGCGACGCGGAGCAGTTCGGCGAAGGCCGCCGCGAGGTCGGTGAGCCGCTGCCCGGCACGGCGCTCCCGGGCCCCGCGCAGACCGCGCACCACGCGCAGCGCGGCGGCCTCGGCGTGCGGCAGCCCGGCCAGGCGGGCCGAGTGGGCGGCCCGCAGCAGTTCGGCCTGCACCACCGCGCCCCCGGCCGTGACCCCGGCGGCGAGGGCCTCGGCGGCGGCCGTCCACAGGGCCGCACCCGCCGCCAGCTGGGCGCGCGTGAGCGGCTCGGCCCCGTAAGCCGGTACGGCCGCCGCGCCGCCCGACGCCACGGACCCGGCCCCCGCCCCTCCGCCGCCGTCGTGAGCCCCGGCCGCTGCCCCGCCCCCGGCGCGGGATTCCGCATCTGACCGGGCGTCGGCCGCGGCACCGGCCCCGCCCCCGACGGGCACCCCCGCACCGGCCCCGCCTCCGTCGGCCGGCGCGGTCCCGGCCTCCGCCTCCGCGAGCCCCGGCCCGGGACCCGCCGCGCAGGTGTCCGGCAGCTCCGACGGGTCCGCCAGCGGGGCAGCGCCCAGGACGGCGGCCCGGTGCAGGCAGCGCGGCGCCAGCAGGCAGCCGCAGACGGCCTGCGCCGCCTCGGCGACCACTCCCGAGGGCCCCGGACGCAGCGTCACCACCGCGTCCTCGCCGAACCGTACGGTGACGCTCCCGTCGGCCCCGGCCACGGCCGCGGCGGCGCAGCCCTCGACGGCCGCGTCGAGCTTCTTGCGCAGCCGGGCGCTCAGACTCTCCACGGCCTCCGCGAGGACCTCGGGGGCGACGGGCGGCAACGGCCCCCCGCCGGGCGCCGGATCCGTCCCCGCGCCGTCCGGCCCGGCGGTGCTGGTGGTACTGGTGGTGCTGGTCAACGGGGCTCTCCACGGAGTCGGTCGCCCACCCAGCGGGCGAGGGCGAGGGGGCTGAGCGCGGCCACCGGCATCCCGGCCGCGACGAGCTGCCGGGCGACCGGAACCGAGTACCGGGGCGTGCCCGCGTCGTCGAGCGCGGCGCAGCCCAGCAGCTGGGCGCCCGAGGCGGCCAGGGCACGTACCTCGGCGAGCAGGCCGCCGACCGGGGCGCCCTCCTCGAAGTCGCTGACCACGACGACCAGCGTGCGGCTCGGCACCGTGATCAGCGAACGGGCGTGCGCGAGGCCCGCCGCGATGTGCGTCCCACCGCCGACCCGGACCTCCAGCAGCAGCGACAGCGGATCCTCGACGCGGTCGGTGAGGTCCACCACCTGCGTGGAGAAGGCCAGGAAGTGCGTCGAGAGGGTCGGCACCCCGCCCAGGACCGCGGCGGTCAGCGCCGACCAGATGACGGATGCCTCCATCGAGCCGGACACGTCGACGACCAGGATCAGCCGCCAGTCCGACTCGCGGGACGCCCGGGTGCTGAACACCGGACGCTCCGGAACCACCACCACCCGGCCGTCGTCGAGCCGGCGGGTGTGGGCGAGGTTCGCGCGCAGGGTGCGGGCCAGGTCGAGCGCCCCGCCCGGCCGGCGCGTCGGCCGGGGCGTCGACAGCCCGGAGAGCGTCGGCCGCAGCCGGGTCACCAGCTCCTTCGCCAGCTCGTCGACCAGCCGCCGCACCAGCGGCCGCAGCCGGGCCAGTTGCTGCTCGGGCATGCCGCCCGCCAGCGACAGCACCGACGTCAGCAGCTCCACGGAGGGACGTACGGACGCCGGGTCCAGCTGGGCCAGTACGTCGGTGCGCCCCGCACCGGCCGCGTCCGCCAGCACCTCCTCCCGCACGTCCGCGCCGAACAGGGACTCCAGCTCCTGCGACCACTCGCGGGCGGTGGGGAAGGAGGCGCCGTCGCCGCCGCCCCGACCGCCCCGGTCGAGGTCGGACGAGCCCTCGCCCTGCCCCGCGCCGTACAGCTCGTCGAGGGCGCGGGCGTAGCGGTGCGCACCGGCCGGGAGCCGGTCGCGCTGGCGGCCGAGCAGCAGCCGCCACCGGTCGGCCGGGGCCAGGCGCCGGTCCGCGGGCGGCGCGGCACGCGGGGAGTACGGCGCCCCCGTACCCGGCGGGACCTGGCCCGAAGGGGCGGGGAACGGGAGCTCCTTGAGCGCGGCGAGCCCGGCGGCGTCGGCCGCGGCCCAGAGGGCGAGCAGGGCGGGCGGCGCTTCGAGCGACAGGTCGACGCGCTCTCCCAGCCGCTCGGTCACCGTCTCCAGCAGCCGCTCGCGCGCGGCCGGGGCCAGCGCGTCGAAACCACCGCGCAGCGCGGGCAGCCGTTCCAGGAACGCCGCGTCGCCGAGCCCGTCCACCCGCTCCAGGAGCGGGGACAGCGCGGCGGGGGAGGCGTCCAGCAGCGGACCGGCGGCGCTGAGCAGACCGGCGAGCCGGCGGGCCAGCGCGCGCCGCCCGTCGGGGGTGGTCGCGCCGTCCACCCACGCGGCGGTGCGTTCGCCGAGCTCCGCCGCCGGATCGAGGTCCAGCAGGACGCGGACGGCCAGTGCCGCACCCCGCATCAACGGGGATGCGGTGGAAGCCAGTTCGGCCAGAGCGGCGTCCATGCGCAGGCCCAGCTGCCGGGCCGAGGCCCGGTCGGCGAGGGCCACCAGGGCTCCGGCGTCGGCGGGGTCGTCGCTGCCGGCGAGCCCCGGCAGGGAACGTACGGCGGTCTCCAGCAGGTCGGCGACGAGGGCGCCCGCGGTGTCGCGGGCCCCGGCGGAGGTGCCGGGCAGGTGACCGCGGCGCAGGGCCTCCAGCAGGTCGACGGCCTCCAGGAGTTCCGGCAGCCCGGCGGTGTCCGGCAGGACCGCCGCGGCCTCCTCCAGTCGTACGTCGACCAGTTCGGGCAGGTCGCAGCGCGCGGCCGCGGCCAGCCCGGTCAGGACCTGCGCCGCCGTCGGGCCGCCCGCAGCCGCCTCGCGGCGTGCGACGTCACGCAGCGTCCCGGCGGCCGCCTGGGCGGCGCTCACGCCGCGGACCCCCGCCAGGTCGAGGCGGGCCGGGACGGAAGGAGTCCAGGCCAGCCGCCACTTGCTCCCGAGGGCGGTGCCGTCCCCGGTCGCGGCGACGGTGACGGGCTCGCCGTAGGAGGCGCCGCACACCAGCAGGCGCTGGAGCAGGACCTCCCGGCGGCCGTCGAGCGCGGAGCGCAACGGGTCGAGGCGCACCTCGCGGGACGCGGGGTCCTCGGGCGACGGGAGCCGCAGTTCGGCCAGCTCCGCCTCCACGGACGGGCCGAGTCCCGAGCGGGGGGCGTGCGGGGTGGTGCGGCCGCGGCCCGCACCGACCAGCACCGCCTCCAGGGCGCGGGCCAGCGCCCGTCCCCGGCCCAGGGGTTCGCCCTGCCCGAGCACCGTGGACACGGCCTCCAGGAGTTCGCCCCGGCCGGGCGCGGGCAGCCCGCGCAGCACCGCCAGGTCGCAGGCGAGCCGCAGGGTCTCGGACGCCTCGCCGGTGCCGGCGGTGTGGCCGGCCCGGCGCAGCTCCCGGCACACGCCGGTGACGGCGACCGAGGCCGCCTCCCGGACCCGTACGGGGTCACCGCCCGCTTCGAGGACGGCCTGCTGCCACAGCGGATCCCGGATTCCGGCCGGGTACCCGGAACGGGCGTCGAGCAGGTCGAAGGAGTACGCCACGAAGGAGGTCACCACCCCCGCCGCGCCACCCTCCCCGGCCCCGACCGCCCCGGCCCCGACCGCCCCGGCCGCGGCCGTCGCGGTCCCGGGGGCGGACACCGGCGGGACACCGGTCGCACCCGTCGCGTCCGAGCCCGTCCGGGGTGCGGGAAGTGCCGCGCCCGGTCCGGTCGGGAGCAGGGCGGGGGCGTGGAACGCGCCGATCAGGGCGGCCACGCGCCGGCCGCCGGAACCCGCGGCGGCGATCACCCGCCGCATGTGGGCCTCGCGGGCCAGGTCCGTCGGCGGTACCGTCCCCGCGTCGGCGCGCAGCGCCCAGCCGACGCCGAGCGCGGCCCGGCGCACGGCTTCGGGGGAGCAGCCGGGGGCCAGTACCTCCACCGCCCGGTCCCAGAGGTCCTCGCCCTCCCGCCCGGTGCCCGCCGCCACGAGGGCGTCCGCGAAGACGCGGCCGGTGACCGGCCCCGGAGCGGGTGCCGAAGCGGGTGCCGGAGCGGGTTCCGACTCCGGCCCGGGCCGCCCCGGACCGGCCTGCCCCGCCTCCGCCCGCTCCTCGTCGGGCCCGGGGTCCGCCCCCGACCAGCCCGCGTCGGACAGCGGGAGGTCGCAGCAGACGACCTCCACGCCCCGGCCCCGGGCCCAGCGGATCGCCGCCAGTTCGGGGGAGAAGTCCGCGAAGGGGTAGAAGGCCAGCCGGCCCTCCCGTCCCAGGCCCGCCAGGGCGACCGGTGCCACGGTCTCCGGATCCGCCAGGTGCTCCAGCCAGGGCTGGAAGTCGGCCGGGAGCTCCACGCACAGCACCTGCGTCCCGGCGGCCTCCAGCAGTGCCGGAACCACCGCCGCCAGGGCGGGACTGTGGTGGCGTACGCCCAGCAGGTACGGCTCGCGCGAGGAGGCGAGCGCCTCCACCGCGGTCCGCGGGTCGGCCGCCGGGCCGGCCGTCGGGTCGGTGACCGTCAACGCAGGCTCCCGCGCAGGTCCCAGAGGCGGCGCCACATCGCCGAGCCGTCTTCGGCGCGGCGCCGGACGGGGCCGTCCCAGTACCCCAGCAGCCGCCCGTGGTCGGCGGGGTCGTCCTTGCGCACGACGCCCAGCAGGTGGCCCGGCAGCAGGTCCAGCGCGTCCCCGCCCGGCAGGTACGCGGCGGCCACCCCCAGCGAGGCCGCCACCTGCACCGCCTCGGCGGTGGACATGACCGTGCCGGGCCGCTCCACGTCCCAGCCCTCGGCCGAGCGGCCGGAACGCAGGTCCCGGAACACGGTGACGAGCGCGTCGAGCACGGAGTCGTCCACCCCGAAGGCCGCCCCGGCGCGCTGGACGGCGGCGACCGCCTGGCGCCGGATCAGCGTGGCCTCCGCGTCGGCGTCCGCGATCGGCGCGACCGTCTCGAAGTTGAAGCGGCGCTTGAGCGCGGCCGACATCTCCGACACGCCCCGGTCCCGCAGGTTGGCGGTCGCGATGACCGTGAAACCGGGAGCCGCCGAGACCAGCGCGTCCTCGGTGGCGGTCAGTTCGGGTACGGTGACCCGCCGGTCGGACAGGATCGACACCAGCGCGTCCTGCACCTCGGGCAGGCACCGGGTGATCTCCTCGACCCGGACCACCCGGCCGGTGCGCATCGCCGCGAGCACCGGGGAGTCCACCAGGGCCTGGGCAGTGGGTCCCTGCGCGAGGAGCAGGGCGTAGTTCCAGCCGTACCGGAAGGCGTCCTCGGTGGTGCCCGCCGTGCCCTGCACGGTCAGCGCGCTCGTGCCGCACACCGCGGCGGCCAGCAGCTCGGACAGCATCGACTTGGCGGTGCCCGGCTCACCGGTGAGCAGCAGCCCCCGCTCACCGGCCAGGGTGACCACGCACCGCTCCACCAGGGCGCGTTCGCCGACGAACTTCGGAGCGATCACCAGCTTCGACGGCAGCCCGGCCCGCCGCTTCGGCAGGGCCAGCTCGGCGCCCTCGCTGCCGCACACGAACGTCACGACGGCGCGCGGGGTCAGGGCCCAGCCCGGCGGCCGGGGCCCGGTGTCCTGCGCGGCGAGGAAGGCGAGTTCGGCGGCGTACCGCTCCTCGGCGGGCATGACCTGCCGGGAGGGAGCGGGCTGATCGGTGACGGTCATCAGGTCCTCTGCGTTCTCTGTGTTCTCTGTGTTCGCTGTGGTGCGGGAGTCGTACGAAGGAGGAGGTGCCGGGGGCTCCGGCCGGGGCCGCGCCCCGGCCGGAGCCCCCGTGCGGGCGGGGCGTCGGGGTCAGCGGCGGCGGGCGGCCGTGCGCTTGACCTTCAGTTCCTCGAAGCGCGGGACGTCGCCCCCGCGGATCCGCGCCCAGGCCCGCCGGTACAGGTCGGCGGCCGGTTCGGCCGGCACCAGCAGGCCCAGCACCGCGACGCCGTTCGGCGCGGCCGTGTACATCGGCAGCTTCCAGGTCTCCACCGGCAGGGCCGGGGAGTTCATGTCGGACCAGCCGCCGGGCAGGAACAGGGAGCGTCCCGCCCGGCTGCGGCCGGCCGACACGACCAGGTCGGTGGCGGCCAGTTCGGCGCGGGCCGCCTTCAGCCGGGCCGGCTTCCAGCCCGTCCAGCGGGCCGTGTTGCGGTCCGTCGGGTCGGGCATCGCCAGCAGCGCCAGGTAGAGGGCGGCGGCGTCGGCGCCCAGCCCGTACGCCTCTTCCACTTCCGCCACCAGCTCGGGCACCGACCGGCTCGGGTCCTGCGGCCACCAGGTGCCGTCCTTGTCGGGGGCCCCGGCCGCCGGCGCCCCCGGGTCGGCCAGCAGCGCGGCGAAGCGCGGGTCGTGGGCCAGGCGAAGTGCCGTTTCCGCGCCCGAGGGCTGCTGCTCGGGGCCGCGCAGCAGCGGCAGGTACGGGTCGGACCCGGTCGAGTCCAGCAGCGCCGGGCGCAGCCCGGGCCGGGGCGTGTCGTCAGCGGTGGGCAGGACCACCGCGCCGTACCGTTCGTACCCCTCGGCGGTCTCCGTCGGCGTACCCGCCGCCTTGCGGAAGTCGGCCAGCCGGATGTAGTGGCCGATGCTCAGCAGCAGTTCGGGTGCGGCGAGCCGCTGCCGTACGGCGGTGAGTGCGGGCGGCAGGCAGGCCCGCAGGGGATCGCCCGCGGGCAGCCGGTGCGCCAGCCACGCCGTCAGCGCCACCGACCCCGAAAGGACGGCCGTGTCGAACGGGGCGGCCGTCGGCACGGCCGGCGTCACGTGGTCCTGCCGGACGGTCCACGGCACGTCGGTCGACAGCACCGGAGCGGAGGCCGGGTCGAGCAGCGCGGGCAGCGCGCGGTGCGCGGCCCAGGCGCTGCGCACGTCCTTGCCCGCCTCGGTGAGCAGCCAGTCCGGTACCGGTGTACGACGGCCGACGCGCCGGTTCCACACCTGCGCGGCGGCCACCGCGTCCGGCCCCTCGGTCCACAGCAGGGCCGGGTCGGCCGGCAGCAGCGCCGCGACCAGCTCCCGCCGCACGTCGAAGGCGAGTTCCTTGAGGTCGTCGCGGGCGTGCGCGGCGGCGGTGGCCTTCACCCCGAGGGCGGTGCGCAGCTCGGCCGGGAGGAAACCGCGTTCCCACGTGTCGAGGTGCGGCAGTCCGGCGAGCACCAGGGCGGCCATCGTGGAGGAGACTCCGGTCAGCCGGGAGAACTCCTCGGCGGCCCCGGGGAACCAGGGGGCCGCGCCCCGGGCGGCGGCCTCCCGCAGGAACGCGGTCAGCCAGCCGCCTTCCCGGGCGGGGTCGCCGGGGACCGTGGCGTTCCCGATGCCGGTGTACGGCGCGGGCAGGGTGAACGCGCCGCTCGGGTCGTGCAGCAGCGCGGAGAACTCGCGCCCGCCGGGCCGGCCGTCGATCGACTCGGCCATGCCGAGCGCGCCACCGCCGCCGAGCGGCAGGACGCTGCGGTGCCGTCCGCCCCGGCCGCGCTCGCGGCCGTCCTGCCCGAGGAGGTGGCCCTCCTCGATCCGGACGTGGATCCGGCGCCACCGGGCCCCGGCCTGCCGCGCCGAGCCCAGGCCGACGGCGTCGACCTCGGCCAGCAGCGCGCACAGCGCCGCCCGGTGCTCGTCGGTGCTGCCGGTGACGACCGCCCGGTAGGCGGCCGCGGCGGGCTGCTCCAGGAACGGGCCGATCCACGGGAACGCGCAGTAGGCGACCCCGGGCACGTCGACGTGCAGCCGCCCGGGGACGGTCTGCGCCCCGGTGTCGGCGGCGGCCGCGGCGAGCTTCCGCAGGAACCGGTAGGCGGTGTCGGAGTCCCCGCCGTAGCGGTAGTGCCCCGCGCCGACGAGTCCGTCCAGGCCGGCGTCGAGGAGGTTGTCGACGGGACCGCGCTCCTCCTGGGGCCGGGTCTGCCGGGGGTCCGCCGGCTTCAGTGCGGCCGCCACCCGGTCCAGGGCGCGGCGCTGGTTCAGCGCGGCGCGCACCTGGTCGACGACGCCGCCGATCAGTGCGGGGTCGGTGATCTGCGGCAGGGCGGCGGTGACGAGCGCGGCCGCGTCGTCGTTCTTCGCGGCCTCGGCGGCGGCCTTCAGGAGACCGGCCGCGGTCTCCCGGTCGGTCGCGCGCAGCGCGGCCGAGCCCTCGGGGTCCCGGGCGCGCAGGGAGTTCCAGTAAGGGAGCGGAGGAAGGTTCACGCGGCGGGTGGAGTAGGTCCCGTTGTGGTGGTCGCCGCCGGCCTCGGCGGTGACGACGCCCTCGGGGTCGACGAGGGACAGCGTCCGCCAGTCGGCGGTCAGGGCGCGCGGCCGCTCGTCTCCGGGGAAGCCGAGCGCGTGCCGCGGGGCGTACTGGCCCTCGGGCACGACGACGGAGCGTCCGGCGTTGTCGGAGCCGTGCCAGCCCTGGCCGGGGACGCGTACGGCGCGCCAGCCGAGCAGTCCGTCCACGGGCGTGCCCAGGACGGAGTGCTCGACGGTGGGAGCCGGCCGCAGCCAGTTCTGGCCGATGTTGTCGGGCAGGGTGCTGCCGGTGGGGTGCCCGTGCAGGGCGTCGGCGAGGAAGCCGGGTGCGGAACGCCGGCCGGTGAGGCCGGTGGCGGGGTCGTACTCGGCCCAGCCCGGCTCGGCGGGCTGCTGGCCGTGCTCCCAGACCCAGTACGAGGTGCCGTCCGAGATGACCGCCCGCTCGGTGGGCAGCCGGGTGTCCCCGGGGTGCAGGACGTCTCCGCCGGTGGCGCGGCCGCCGCCCGGCAGTTGCAGCGTGACGTTGTCGGTGCGGGGGCTCCAGTAGGTGGCGGGGGAGTCCAGGGTGAGCACGTCGCCCGGGGCGCTGAGCCAGTAGCCCTGGACGGGACCGTTGTAGCTGGCCCAGAAGACCAGCAGGTCGCCGTCGACGTAGTGGAAGCCGGTGCTGTGGTGGTTCCCGGAGGGCAGCCGCAGATCGTGCGTCAGCACGGTCGACTCGGCGTCGATGACCCTGACCTGGGCGGAGTTGGCCACGATGAGGTACGGCCAGGCGTCCATGACGGTGAGCCGGTGGCGGTCGTTGCCGGGCGTGAGCGCGGTGACGGCCTCCTCCCAGGAGGGCCAGCCGAGTTCTTCGAAGAGGCCGCCGCGCAGGGTGCGGGCCAGGATCTCCCCCAGGTCGGTGGCGGCCGCGCGGGCCACTTCCTCCGGGGCCAGGGTGAGCGCCTCGGCGGGCAGCCAGGTCAGGCGCTGGATCGCCGCGGGCAGGTGGGGCAGCCCCGTGGCCGTGGACGCGGCGGCGACGCCGCGGACCCACTCGGCGACCAGGGGGGCGCTGCCCTCGGTCCGCGCGAGCAGTGCGACGGCCGACCGGCGGCTCGACATGTGGTGGCCGTTGAAGCCGTCGAGGGTGCGGAAGAAGGCCGGGCGCAGCCGTTCGTCGGCGCACAGGGCCCGCAGGTCCCTGCGTTCGGGCGTGAGGGCCCACTGCTCCAGGCCGAGGCGGGCGTGGCCGCCGGAGCCGGAGTCGTCGGCGGAGACGGCGACGGGTACGTCCAGGGAGAGCAGCAGGTCGAGGAGGTCCACGTCCTGGAGGTCGATCCGCAGGCCCTCCTCCCGTTCGGGGGAGTCGAGTTCGGCGCGCAGCCGGTCGGCGCAGCGGGCCACGAGGGTCAGCAGCGGCGGCAGGGCGGGCGGGGTGCCCCAGCCGCTGTACCGGGCGGTGTGGAAGCGCTCCAGCCAGCCGGCGGCGCCGTCGGCGCAGCGTTCCGCGGCGGGCAGGGAGTCGTCGGCGAGTCCGGCGGTGGCGCCCGACTCCTCCAGCACCTCCAGCCACAGCGCGGCCAGTTCACCGGCGTCGCCGCCGCCGGTCGGCGCCAGTCCCAGCAGGGTGCCCCGTACGGACGGCACGCGCTGGGCCAGCGCGACCAGGGAGGCGCGGTGGGACTTCCACCAGCCGGTCGCGGCGCGCAGGGTGGCGGGCAGCGGCAGCAGCTCCGCCAGGTACTCCTGCTCGGGCTCACCGCCCTTCAGCCCGGCCGCGCGGGCGAGCCGCCGCAGCTCGACGGAGGCCTGGGCCGACGGCGGGAGGCCGCCCGCGGTGCGGCGCACGCACAGCCGCCGGAAGCGCTCGAAGGCCTCGGCGGGGGTGACCCGCAGCGCCAGTTCCTTGCCGTAGGAGGTGAGCACCTTCACGGGGAGGGCTCCGGCCAGGGCGAACTCGAGGAAGACGGCGTCCAGGCGGTCCTCGTCGACGGACAGTCCGAACTGGGCCTCGCTGGTGCGGGCCTTGCCGAACAGCTGAGCCGCGTAGGTGGTGTTCTCGACGGCGAGGAAGGTCCGGGCGGCCTGCTCGTAGAAGACGGGCAGGAAGTGCGGGACGGCCGCGGCGAGCCGGCCGGCCAGCTCGTGGCAGGCGTCGAGGGCGGCCTTGGGCTTGGACTTCGCCTGCCGGGCCAGCCGGTCCAGTTCGGGGACGACGGCCAGCGCGTGGTGTCCGTCCTCGGGGTGGTGCACGAGGACCCACTCGGGGAACCCGAGTGCCTGGCGTCGGCCCAGACCGACGACGGGCGGTTCGCCGTCCTCGGGTACGAGTCCCAGGAATCCGGCGGCCAGGTCCTCGGCGGCTCCCAGTTCGGCCGCGGCGAGCCGGACGACGACGCGCTCGTCACCGAGTGCCGGGTGACGGTACGTCCGCGCGGTCAGGGGCACGGCGGAGGGGCCCGCGCCCGTCGCGTCGGCGGGCAGTACGGCGCCCGCCTGGAGCAGCTCGGCGGTGCCGGTGCCGTTGATGGTGGTGGTGTTCACGCGTCCCCGCCCTCTTCGATCTTGCGCCCGGCGTAGAGCGCCGCGGCCATCCTCATGCCCTCGGACCAGGCCACCGGTCCGACCTCTTCGAGCCGTACCGACCGGCCCTCCCCGTCGTGCCAGTTCAGTGCGCCGGTGGCCGACTCGCTGTCCCAGTACGGTTCTCCGATCCACACGGCCGCCTCCACGGCGCGGCCCGTGTCGCGGACCTTGCAGGTGGAGTAGCCGCCGGTGACGCCGTAGCCGAGCGCGGTGGCGCGGGCGGCGAGGCTGAACCGCGACGGGAACACCCCGCCCGCGTAGTCCCGTACCTCGGTCGCCGTCGCGGTGACCGAGGCGGGCTTGGCCCAGGTCGCGCGGTGGATCTGCTCGACCTTCTGCGTGATGCCCAGCTCGGCCGCGAAGTCCCTTACGTCGTCCAGGTCGGGCAGCAACACCGGGTGCGGCAGGGTCACCGTCCGCGGCGACAGGCGTACGGTCTCCCCGTCGAGGTTGACCACCTTCAGCTCGCCCGCGGCGGTCGCGTCGCGCAGGAAGCCGACCTCGTCCGGGTCGTCCCCGACGATCGCCAGGTCGCGCAGCGCCGCCTGCCAGGCCTCGTCGGGCCACACCCGGGCCAGGAGCGCGGTCGGCACGGGCAGCGAGGACACCATCCACGCGTCCACCTGGGCGGCGCAGGCCGCCTCGTGCCGGTCGAGCCACTCGGCGAGCCGGCGCAGCCGGTCCACCTCGGGGTGGTCGCGCAGCGCCTTGGGGAGCGCCTTCAACTGCCGCCCCGCGGGCCGCCGCGCGGTGACCCGCCCTTCCACGAGGGCGACCTCGTAGCCCTCGTCCACTGCCAGCCAAGCCATCAGAACGTGCCCCTCCGCCTGTCCGAATCCGTTTTCGCGCAGCCCTCATGACGGCGCCAACGCCTCTGAGCTGCGGTATGCGGGGAGACTAGCGAGCCCCACTGACAGCGCCGTGTTCCGGGTCGGGGCGGGCGGCCGCGGGTGGCCCGCGGACAACGTGGAGGGTCGCGCGGGCACTTGCCCGGACCGGGCGGGGCGGGTCCGCGGCCCCGTACGCACACGACGCCGCCCCCGGTCGGGTGACCGGGGGCGGCGTCGTAGGGCGTTGTGCGTGGGGGCGGGGCTCAGACGGTCTCGGCCGGCTGGACCGTCTTGACGGGTGCGGCGGACGGGGCGCCGGCGGAGGCGGCGCTGACGCGCGGGCCGTGTCCGCCGCGCAGGCCGAGCCAGCTGATGAGGGCGACCAGCGCGAACGCGACGGCCCCGATGCCGAAGGTGAGGGTGAACCCGGATTCGGCCGGCAGGGCGGGGACGCCCGCCGGGAGGTGCTCGATCGTCTTCGAGGCGAGGATCGTGGTGACGATGGCGCTGCCGATCGCGCTGCCGGTGGAGCGGGAGATGGAGTTGATGCCGTTGGCGATGCCGCTCTGGTGGTGCGGAACGCTCGCCATGATCACGGCGGGCATGGCCGCGTAGCCGAAGCTGACGGCCGCGCCGACGACGAGACCGGCACCGATCACCGACACGGTGTGGCCGTGGTCCAGGGCGAGCCAGCCGAAGCCGGCCGCGCCGAGGGCGGCGGCGAGGCCGAGCGCGACGCGGGGCCCGCGGTGGCGCACCAGCTGGCCGCCGATGGGGGAGGCCAGCAGCGACACGATGGCGCCGGGCAGCAGGAACTGGACCGAGGCGCGCAGGATCGAGGCGTCGAAGCCGTACCCGGTGAGCGCCTTCGGCATCTGGACGAGGTAGGAGACGCCCAGGAAGTTCGCGAACATCCCGAAGCCGACGAGGACACCGGCCAGGTTGGCCATGAGCACCGGACGGTGCACGAACATCCGCATGTCCACGAGGGGCTCGCGCACCTTGAGCTCGGTCAGCACCCAGACGGCCGTCATCACGGCGGCGCCGGCGAAGCTGCCCAGGGTGCGGCCGGAGGACCAGCCCCACTCGTGGCCCTGCGAGATGGGCAGCAGGAGCAGCAGCAGGGCGAGACCCAGGGTCAGCGCGCCGAGGAAGTCGGTGCGGCCGCCCGTCTTGTGGCGGGTGGCGGGGACGAGGAAGACGACGGCGAGCAGGGCGAGCGTCGCGAAGCCGGTCGCCATCCAGAAGGCGTTGCGGTAGTCGGCGTCGGCGCCCGAGGTGAGCAGGCCGGTGGCGACGAGCGCCAGACCGGAGCCGAACGCGAGCGTGCCGCTGACCAGGGCCATGGCGCCGGGCAGCTTCTGCGGCCGGACCTCCTCCCGGAGCACCGACAGGGCCAGCGGGAAGATCGCGGTCGCGGCGCCCTGGAGGACGCGGCCCAGGATCAGGAGCGGCAGCGAGGTCGCCAGGGCGGCCACGACGGATCCCGCGACCATGACACCGAGGACGGCCACCAGGGTGGGCTTCTTGCCGTGCTGGTCGCCGAAGCGGCCGAGCAGCGGGGTGAAGACGGCGGCGGAGAGCAGGGTGGCGGTGGTCACCCAGCTGACGTTGGCGGTCGAGGTGCCGAGGTCGTTGCGGATCAGGCCCAGGATCGGAACGGGCAGGGTCTGCATCATCGACACGACCATGGCGGCCAGGCTCAGGGCGAAGACGATGACCGTCTCGTTCCTGTTCCTCGCTTCGGCGGGGGCGGATGCGGCGGAGCTCATGAGGGGGAGGACCTTCTTCGGCGCTTCAGTGCTTCAGGACGGAGATGTTTGATGTCATCAAGTACTTCGTCGAAGGTAGGCGCAGATAGTTGAGGAGGTCAAGTAAACAATTGATAATGTCAAGCATCCTGGGTACCCTCCGGAGGCATGAGCGCCACCGCCCCGACCCAGCACACCAAGCTCCAGCTGCTGGAGCTGCTCGCCGCAATCGGCACCGCCCAGTGGCGGGACTTCGCGGCCGCGGCCGCGCGCTACGGGCTCACGTCCACGCAGGCCAGGGTCCTGGCCCAGCTGGAGGGCCCGGTACCCATGCGTGGGCTCGCCGCGCTGCTGGTGTGCGACGCCTCGAACGTCACCGGCATCGTCGACCGGCTGGAGGCGCGCGACCTGGTGCGGCGCGAGCCCTCCCCGGCGGACCGGCGCGTGAAGAACGTCATCGCGACCGACGCCGGCCGGGACGTCATCCGGCGGGTGCGCGAGGAGATGCAGGCCACGCACGGCGCCCTCGACGCGCTGGACGAGGCGGAGAGCGCGACGCTGTACGCCCTGCTGGAGCGCCTGCGCCCCACGATGGAGCGCGACTCCGGCGTCTGAGGGATCAGCCCCGCGGGTACCGGACGTCCCGTACCGGGGCCCTGCGTCCCCGGGCGGTGTCCCTGGGGCTCAGTCCTGGGGTGCGGCGGCGTCGAGCGCGGCCGTCAGGCGGCCCAGGCGCGTCTGGAGGTCGCGGATCTCGGCCAGGTCGAAGCCCGTGGCCGCGGCGATCCGGCGCGGCACCTCCACGGCCCGTTCCCGCAGCGCGGCGCCCTCCTCCGTGAGCACCGCGTGCACGGACCGCTCGTCCTCGACGCTGCGCTCGCGCCGGATCAGGCCGGCCGCCTCCAGCCGCTTGAGCAGGGGCGAGAGGGTGCCCGAGTCGAGGCGCAGGTGCTGTCCGAGCTGCTTGACCGGCATCGTGCCGTGCTCCCAGAGCACCAGCATCACCAGGTACTGGGGGTAGGTCAGGCCCAGATCCTTCAGGACGACCCGGTAGAGGCCGCCGAAGGCGCGGCTGGCGGCGTTGAGCGCGAAGCAGATCTGCCCGTCCAGGCGGAGGAAGTCCTGGTCGCGGAGGGTGTCGGCGGGCTGCTCGGTCATGGGGTCCAGTGTACCGGAGCCTCCTTGCGAGCCATTTAGTTGTACACAATTTAATTGTGTGCCATGGTTGTGGACATGGGCCGGCCGCCGGCCCCACCCCCTGTGAAAGGACCTCCGATGAACGCGCTGTACACCGCCGTCGCCACCGCCAACGGCCGCGAGGGCCGCGCCGTCAGCTCCGACGGCCAGATCGACCTCGCGCTCGCCATGCCCCCGGCGCTCGGCGGCAACGGCCAGGGCACCAACCCCGAGCAGCTCTTCGCCGCCGGTTACGCCGCCTGCTTCGCCAGCGCCCTCGGCCTGGTCGGCCGCCAGGCGAAGGTCGACACCAGCGACGTGTCCGTCACGGCGGAAACCTCCATCGGCCAGGACGACAGCGGCTTCGCGCTGGCCGTCACCCTGCGCATCGAGCTCCCCGAGTCCCTGGCCGGCGAGACCGGCACCCTGCTGGTCAAGCAGGCGCACGAGGTCTGCCCCTACTCCAAGGCCACCCGGGGCAACATCCCCGTCGAGCTCGTCATCGAGTAGTCACCCGGGCTGCTGCCCCGCCCCCCGCGCGCCCCCGCAACCGGGCGCCCCGCGGGCGGGGGGGGGGGGACGGGCAACAAAACCAGGGGGCCACACACCGCCAGAAACTAATA
>NZ_JBEXPG010000037.1:0-88602 GCF_040611935.1 Streptomyces sp. NPDC006512
GCCGGCCCTTCGGGCCGGAGTCCTGCGCTTCGCTCCGGACTGGTTCGGGTTCCGCTGCGCTCCACCCGAACGGCCCGCTCCGCGGGCTGGGGTGACCCCGTTTCACGGGGTCGGGGCCTACAGGCCGTTGGGGCGGGTCCGCTCCGCTCCCCCACCCGGGGGCCCTTCCGGCTCCGCCTCCAGGACCAGCCCGCTGCGCGGGCCGCCAGCAAGGGAGAGGGTGGCACTGGGGCTGGAAGGAGCAAGGTGCTTTCCCGTCGGAGTCTCTCACCGGCATGATGAGGTGCTACTGGCATCAGGAGAGTGGGGGCACCATGAGCCGGGCCAAACGATGGGCACTCACAAGCGGGGTGTTATGCCTGGTCACCTGGATAGCCGTGACAGCAATCGCCCTGCTCCCAGCCGTCCAGGGCATCCAAGACGCCTTGGGTAAATGGCTCAAGGCCCTCGCTGCCGCCCCCGCAATCATCACGGTCATCGGGTTCTGGGTCATCGGCGCAAGCGGCGGACCACCAGACGGTACCTGGGGCAGTAACCCTGTCAGCCACCCGACAGACCTCATCTGACCGTGTCCCGGACCCGAGGGTCTCTGCTTCAAACACAGAGTGAGCTAGACTCTGGGATGCGCTGAGCATGGGCATCCCACAAAACGCCCCTCTTGTTGTCGGCGATCAGTGAAACTGCGCAGGACCCCACCAACCTGCGCAACCAAGTCCCGAGGCCAGAAACTCCGCAGGCCAGACGGCTGCCTCACCCAGAACTCTGCGCAGGTTCAGTGAGCCACGACAGCAGCCATCCCGCTCAGTCCAACTGTACAACCCCAGGTCAGAGGCATGACGACAGCTCAGCTTCAGCGACCCGCGACCCGCGACAGGATGTCACCAATCGGTGAAGCTGCCTGGCGCCCGGCGAACCTGAGCAGGCCTCCAGGTGCAGCCCTTGTCCTGCTCCAGTCGCCGGCTACCGAGGTGGCTCCAATGGCCAGCGTGGAGGCTGGAGTTCGCGCAGACCGTAGTCGGGCGGCAGCCATCCCTTCTTCCTCCTGTCGATGGTCTTCTGTGTGTGGGGCAGCGGGTACGGGCACCCGTACATCCCCTCAGGTCCAGGCGCAGCCCACGGGCGCCGGTAGTAAACCGTACACACAGGCCAGACGGTCTTCTCCGGCGGTTTCGGAGCCGGTTTCGCTGCCTTCCGGGGCCGACGGGGCTTGGGGCGTTACAGCTGGGGCGGACGTAGCCTGCAGCGCTCGCTGCCGCATCGTCGAGGAATGCATTCTGAAGGCGCGCAGCGCAGTTGCGACCAGGCCTGGGCCGAGGCCTTGGACCGTTACCCTCCCCCGCCCCCAGAAGACGCTCGGTCTTCGCCCTCCATGCGATTGCTGCTGCAGGCCACAATGAGCGAGAAAGTCCGGGAAGTCACCACCCGCAGAACGGCACCTGACCAGCCAAAATGTAGAACCTCCCCGAAACCACCTTCCCCCCAAGGTTCCCCCTTAGGTTCCCCTGGCTTACCCCCGCCCCTTGCCTGTGGCGACGCGCCGCGCCTCACCGGATCGCGACAAAGGCCGGCTCACTGGCTTTGTATTCGGGTTTCGAGAACGTCTGTTGTCCGGCCGCAGGAACACTCGCCTCATCCGGAAAGTGATGTCGTCGCATTCCGGGAACCTCGGTGCTCGTTTCGGGACCGTGGTTGTGCTCACGTGCCCAACGCAACGGACTTGGCAGGATCCATTCGTTCCTCAGCCCCACGCGGGACCGGCCGGACAGGTCCTGGCTAGTCGTCCACGGCCCCCGGAGCCAGGGCCGGGGCCGGGAACGCGAAGCGGGCCTCGGCGCCCGACCACCAGACGCCGATGGCGAAGACGGCGGTGGCCTCCAGCAGGGCAGCGCGATCGAGCCCGCCGCAGGGCAGAGGTGGACCGGGACGGCTCCGGCGCGCTGGACCGCGGCGAATTCCACCAGGCACTCACGGAGTTCTTCTACGGCAACGACCCGGACGCTCCCGCTAACCACCTGTTTGGGAAAGTCGCCTGCTGACAACCCCAGAATGTGGCCCAGGATCCGTACGCCCACACCACTGCTGGTGTGGGCGTACAGACCTCAGGCCAGGGCAGCCCCTAGACAACGCTTCAACCACCGACGGCCTCAATGGCGTGCCCTGGTCGACAAGCTCGCGGCCGCGCAAGCGGCGGTTTCCGCCGACGGAGCGGAGCCGGGTGATCAGGCGGGCCTCGCCGATGACATTGAGGAAGTTCTGGTGGTGCCGATCTGCCCGTACGGCCGAGGCTGGGGGGACGGGGAGCGGGAGCAGGAGGTCGTCACGACCAATCCGGTACTACACGAGGAGTCCCGCTCAGTCCCTGTCGATGCCTCGGGAGGCGAAGACCTCCGCCGCGTCCGGCACCGCCAGGACGCCGTCATCCACGAAAGTCACCTCCCGCAGGTTGGGCAGCAGGTTGAGATCGTCGAGCGACCTGACGTCGAACAGGTCGTCCTCGCCGTCCCAGGCGGGGGCGCAGTGCCTGAAGACTTCCGCCCCTGCGTCGAAGCACAGCTCCTCGATGCCGGCGAGCAGCTCGGCCGGTATCTCCAGGGCCTCGAAATGGGCCCTAGACTCCGGCAGCACCTCCGCATGGAGGCCGTTGTCCAGGACGTGGGACGCGGGGTCGCCGATCCCCTGCTCGGCCAGCCGCGCGGGCAGGTCGTAGACCGGGAGGAGCGGCTCGGGGCCGTACATGAGCTCCTCGATGACGAGCAGCTTGAGGTTGAAGTCGCGGAACTGGCTCATGGGAGATGACTACCACGGTGGGACGAAGGGCCGGAGCCCGGCCCCCTCGGGCCAGGTACAGCGCTCGGGCCGCGCTCGGGGCAGCGAGCACGCGGATCCGGGCGTCGATCACCGCCCGATCCTGACCTGTGTTCAGCGGCTCACGGCGCGGGGCCGCCTGCACACGACGATGACGCAGCCGGACCTCGTCGCAGGCGGGTTTCATGCCGGGTACCTCCGCGGCGGCGCCGGCCTGCACGGCCTCAGACGACATGCTTGTGGAGCGCGGCGAGTCCGCCGGGCGGGAGGGGAGCGGGGCTGCCCGTGAGGGTGTACCACTCCTCGGCCCCGGCGTACTGGATCCGTACCGAGACCGGGCCGTCCAGGCCAGGCTCGGTCGTCAGGGTGACGGCGCCGGTGATGACGCCGACCTCATCAGTCATCGCCCCGCCCGGGCCCGCCTTCACATGGTCGGTCAGCGGCACCGCTCCCTCCGGGACGACGCCGTGGTCGGGCTGCGGGGGGCCTGCTGACTGGTGGTCGGTCATGAGCACGTCTCCAGCATCTCGGTCAGCTTCTTCTTGTCCACCTCGGTCACCGTCGGCTGGTAGGTGGCCTTCACGTTCGTCCACGCCGTGGCATGAGTGCACCAGGAGCCCTTGGCCGATGGCTGCCAGTCCTCGGGACCCTGGTCACCCTTGGCACGGTTCGTCGCCGCCGACGGGGTCTGACGTTGTCAGGGTGGGAGTGGATGTCGGTCACCCGTGCCCAACGATGGACGCCTCGCGGCCGTGACGCGAGAGGAGACCGGCTTCGGGTTCCTCGGAAAAGTGTGGCCGCCAGGCTGCTTGCCGGGGTAATCGACGCGGCCCCCGGCATCCCGCAGGAATGTGGGGTGCCAGGTGCCGGGGGTCGGTCCGGTCGTGCCCCAGAGCGCTGTGGGTTCCGGCCCTGACCCGCGCACCCATGCCGGCGCGGACTGGACATGACCCTAACGATCATCAGGCCGGCTCCTCAGGACTCCCTGGAAACCGGCCCAGGCAGGTGTGGTGCGAGGGGTTTCAGCGGTAGGGGCTCCAGCCGCCGAAGCGGGCCATCAGCCGGCGTGCCGCGTGCTCGTCCAGGCCGAGAGCGGCCGCGGCCTGTCCAGCGCTCAGGTCGGCGCGGGTCCCGCGCGCGGCCCAGTAGCCGACCCGCCCGGCGGTGACCTCCATACGGCGGGCCGCCCGCACCCCCGCGACCGGAGACGTCCTGGTCAGCTTCTCGATCTCCTCCTCCAGCCGCTCCAGCAGACTCGTGACCTGCTCCGGCAGGGGGACGGTGGTCGCCTCGACCTGGGCGGTGTGGCCGTCCCAGTCCCGTACACACGCGTCCGCCTGTTCATCACCGGCCTCCGCGAGGTCCTGGCCGCCGATCAGCGTCCAGTCCAGGCGGTGTTCCGGGCCGGCCCAGCCGCAGGAACAGATTGCGCGCAGCGCGGCCGCGCGCGGGATGCGGGGGGTGTGGCCGTCGTAGACGGACCAGTGGGACACCGACTGGCCGCCCGGGCCGGAGCCGGAATCGAAGTACACCGGGCCCGGAACGCTGCCGTCGGCCAGGAGCACGCCGACCGCACCCTCGTGGGACGTGCCGAACTCGTCCGTCGTCCAAGTCTCCCGCTCGCCCACAACACCCCTCCAGCAGTCCGCCAAGTACGTCAGCGCTCCCGCCGGGACCGCCAGAGAACGACGATGCCGCAGCCGGTACCGCGGGCGGGGCCGGATCCACGAATGGGGGCGCCTGCCATGCTGTGTGGCGAGGAGCTGCTGTCGGAACACCCCCGCGTCGGCTGGGAGGACACTTCCTGACCTGCTCTTTTCTAAGGAGTTTGCGATTTCTTTACTATTGGTGTCGCTGATTGCGACGGACCTGTCATGCGGATCAGTGTGAGGCCGTCAAAGTCGACCGGGACACGCCGCCTTGACCCTGTTGTGCGAAGTACGTACCCCTGTTCGTTCGATGTGGAATGGATGAGCACGGCCTGCCCGTCTCCGACCACAGCGGTCACCGCCTTCCAGAGTTCGTCGCGGACTCGTGCGGAGAAGGTGCCGACGTAGATGCCGGGTACGACTTCGCTGCTCCATCGAGTCAGAGCGCCGCGGAGGTGGTCGGGCACGGCCGTGGTGGCCGATGACCGTCATTGTCGGCATCTCAGGCGTCTCCTCGGCTGTAGTTCCGTCCTGCCGGCAGGACGCCGGCATGTGGATCCTGAGGTTGACCAGACTCACGGCCTGTCCGTCGGGTTGGTCCTCGCCCCTTCTTTGTTCTGGATCGTCGGGGGCCAGGAGGGACTGGATGTCGCGCACAATGCGCGGGAGCAGTTTCAGTAGGCGCAGGTCGTCTCTGAGTTTGCGGCGCGCGTCGGCTTCGGGGTCATCGGAGGCGTGCAGGGCGAACGCCAATGGCAGAGTGGTATCGGCCTTGTACAGGTCGGCGATGTCGTAGACGAAGGAGTGCTGCTTGCCGGTATGGACGAAGCCGAGGGCGGGTGAGCAGCCGAGGGCGAGAAGGGCTGCGTGCACGATGCCGTAAAGGCAGGTGTTGGCTGCGGAGAGTGCCAGGTTGGCCGGGTCCTGGTCGTGCCACTGTTCTGGGTCGTAGTTGCGGCGGAAGCGTTCGATTCCGTGTTTGCGGGCGAAGAGGCGGTACAGGGACCTCATCCGTTGTCCCTCCATACCTCGCAGCGCGTCGAGGGTGACGCCTGAGGGAACGTCATCGTCGAAGCGTCTCCTACGAGCACGACCACGTCGTCCTGCGGCACGGCCGCGACACCGTCGCCCGGATCAGCGGCGGAGCGCTCGGCGAGGACCCCGACCCAGGTCCGCCCCCGCTGGCACGTCCACTTCCACCGCCGTCGCAGGGCTCATGAAGCCGCTCCTTCCTGTAGCCCCGGCTCGGGGGTTGCGGCTTCACCGACGCGGGCCGCCCTCGCGCAGGCGGCCCGGTGGTTTGCGGGCGCACGTGGTGGTGGACCTGAACCAAATAGCGGTGGCCACCGCCCCCGGGGAGGTGGGGACGGTGGCCGCACTTGTGCCATCGGCGGTCAACCGAGCATGACGTCAGTCGACGTGCACCCAGTACGGGTCCTCTACGGGCCAGGCCAGGATCCGGTCGTCGACATAGAAGTTGCTGAGTTTGGTGCCCGCCGACCGGTTCTCGCCCAGCTCGATGTTGCGCACCGTAAAGTCCCATTCGATCGACGATGCGCCCTCATAGGTGGAGCTGAAGGGGTATTCGTCGCAGTCATCGACCGATGTGTTGTACGGCGGAAGGCCGGTCGCGGCGTTGTAGTCCGGGCCCCACGGGTTGGACCCGCTCCTCTGCCCGCATGCCGCCTTCTTCACCTCCTCGTTCGCCAGGGCGATCGCGCCGCCCTGCCCGCGGCTCCCCACGCGGTGCAGCGGCGCGCCCCGAGTCCCGGCGGCCGGCGACCACTTGCCGGGAACCTTCTTGGGGTGGTTCTCCTTGGGGTAGGTGACGCCGTCGGTGGCCGGGGCGTTCTGCGCGTCGCGGATGTGCTGGCGAATGTTGGGGTGGTTGCCGTCGTAGGTGAGGAAGGGCGGCGCCCCGGTGTAGATGCAGGCGCGGGGGTAGCGCTTGACGCCGTGGGTGAAGTAGTCGGCCGAGTCGCAGCGGATACCGATCGGGGGGCCCTCACCGCGCTCGGTGCCCTGCTCGTATCCCGGGCTCGCGCCGTTCATGTAGAGGCGCCACTGGTGGAAGGCGACCTGGTCCTGGCCCTCCCCACCAACGGAGGAGACGTCCCAGTAGACCCAGTCAGGGAAGTTGCTCCACTGGGCCCATTCCATCTTCGCCGGAGACCGCCCGACGCCGCACGTGGCAGTGGTGGGCTGATTGGCGCCCGGCACGCATTCGGGGGTGATTTCCAGCTTCAGGTTCGGGGCGACGGTCCGCTTCTCCAAGGGGTTCCACCCGTCGTAGCTAACCTGGCCGGTTTTGGCGCGGAGAAAAACGCGAGTGGCGCGGGAGTCGTTGTAGCCGATGGCGGCGGCCTGGAACCTGATTGTGTTGGTGCCCTTCAGGACGGGCTTGCCGTCCACCTTCTTGTAGTACCTGTTCTTGAACTCGTATTCCTGGCACCACTTGAACCGGTTGTAGACGCGGCCGTCGGGGTCTTGGGCGTCCGAGGAACCGAGACAGTCGTTCAGCCACTCGGTGCCCGCGGGGTTGTCGGGGGATATCGGCATCTCCGCCGTCCCCTTGCCGTTGCTGCTGCGCAGAGCACCGTCGCCGGGCTTGGCCGTGTACCCGATGCCCGGGGCCGGCGCGGGGGACTTGGGGCCTGCGGCTGCGACCGGTGAGGCACCCACGGCGCACAGGGCTGCGGTGAGGGCGAGCGAGGCTATCGCCGCCACGCCGCGTCTGATGTGTTTCACAAGGTGGTCCCTTCCGTCGGTGGCCCATTGCGGGCGCGCACCGAAGGCATGGAACCGGTCAACTCCCTTTCATGCCAACCGAAAACGCGACTTCGTGATCGCATTTGGCTAGTTGTGGTACAGACCTGCCGCCCCCAGCGGCGCTAGTTTCGCTCAGCACTCATCTCACAGATCACACACAGAGGGAAAGCAATGATGCGCCGCACAAAAACCCGCCTGAGCAAAGGGCTCGGAGCGCTCATAGCCACCGCGACGGCCGTCGCGGGCCTGGCCGCCACCCCGGCCGCCGCCACCCCGGCCGCCGCCACTGCGGCCGCCTCCGGGCAGACGGTCCAGCCCGGCCAGGCCTGTACCGCAGCCGATCTCGGCAAGCGCCACCCGATCATCAAAAGCACGGAGGTCGCCCCGACGATCACCCACTTCAACGGCTGGTACGTCACCCAGGGCTCGACCGGCTACCAGAACGTCACCACCAGCACCCAGACCACCATCTCGGTCTCCGTCGGCCTCAACGGCGAGATCAAGGGCGATTTCGCCGTCGAGGCCCTTGGCACCGTCGGCGCGATGCTGGGCCTGAACGTACAGGTGAACTACTCCTCCACCAGCAGCGAGTCAACCTCCGTCAGCTGGAACTTCAACGACCCCGGCTACTACGGCGTCTACAAGGGCACCAAGAAGATCACCGGCACCTACGGAAGCCTCAACTGCAACCGCGCCCAACAGGGCGACGGCAGCTGGGCGCTGAAGTGGATCGAGGGACCAGACAGCGGCAGCTACACCACCTACACCACCCTCGAAGAGGGCGCGGTGCGCTGCGAGGACAAGGTGCCCGCCAACAGCATCATGCGCAAGGCGCAGGGTCTCCTGGACTGCGAGACCCCGCCCCGGGCCGGACACGCACCAGGGCCGGTGGCCTCCGCCAAGGCCACCGCGGCCAGGAACGCGGCAGCGAAGGAAACGGCGAACGGCACAGCGGGCAAGGCGACCACCCCGAGGACCAGTGTGCCCGCCACGCGGGCCGCCCTGAACTGCCAGCCTGACGTCTACAGGATCCACGTCCCCGGCAAGCCCCTGAACTGGAGCGCACCGGTCCTGACCAACGATGGCATCCGGCTGCGCGAATCCAACTGGACCAGCGCCCACCTGGACAACTGGCGGCTGTGCAACGTGACGGAGCGCAACGGGGTTATCGAGGCGTCCCTGTGGAACTGGGGCAACGGCGGGTGCGCGACCATCCCGGCCAGCATCGCCAACCAGGAACAGGCCTACCTCACAACGGCCCCTTGCGCGGAAGACGACCTCCAGCGGTTCTACATCTATCGCGACGTACCTGGCGGCTCGAAGATCGGCCTGCAGAACAAGTACACCGGCTCGATGCTCGGCCACGACCGGTACGCGGACGGGGAACTGATCCGCCAGTACTCCAGCGGCAGGCAGAACGGTACGGGCACGTACAACCTGGTGAAGGCCTGACCCTCACCCGCCAGACACGGTCCCCTCTAGCCCAGGCGCCCGACTTCCATCCAGCGTGAACCGAGGTCGGGCGACCCGGGCCTACACCACGGACACGCCGTGGACGCCTGAGCGCCTCTGAGTTCCCGGCGGGCGCTGAGTGCACACGCAGCCACCTCTTTCGCTAGAAGCGGGTCTGCAAGTCCGGTCAGGGGCCAGTTCGCGAGACAGAGGACTTGGTTGCGTTCGTCGTGTACTCCACACACGTCGTGCCGGTGGTGACCCTGCTCCGAGTAGAGCCTCGGGTCCGGCTTCCGCGTCCAGGAGACCGCGGAGCAGGACTGGGGCCTCGGGTACCTGTGACCAGTCGACATCGGCGCAGCCCCGCAAAGCGGGGTGGTCGCATGCACCTCGCTCAATCTGCGGGTACTCGCGGAGGAACCGAACGACGGCAGCCTGTTTGGCCACCGGATCCATCACACACATCTCTCTGCCCTGCTCCCACACCCTCGCCCCGGCCGGCGCGCCCACGGGACGCAACTCTTCCCGGGGCGAGCGCCGGACCCAAGCACCAAGTCCGATATCACCTCTCACCCTGCGGGTGGGCACCGGGTAAAGGTGTCCCACCCGGCACCAGAGGCACTGTCATCGCCATGCGGCCACCCCCCCTTCCCGGTCCGATGCAGCGTTCCCGGACAGGAAGCACACGCTGGGCAGAACCAACCCGTCGAAGGTATACCGCGTCATTCCTGGCCGACCTGGGCCTCGGCCAACGCTTCGCAGTGTCCAGCGAGGAGAAGTTACCGCTCCGCCGGGCCCCCCGCCGACACGAAATGGCCCTGGCACCCCTCCCCCGATATCCTGGTGATCCGACATGGGGGGGGCTTCCTCTCGTGGAGGGCGGCACGATGAACCGGAAGTTGAACGCGCATCGACTGCTGATAGCCCTCGCAGCACCCCTGCTCGTCTCCTCGGTCGCTCTCGCGCCCGCCTCCGCGGCCCCGGGCAACGCAGCAGGAGCCGCTCCGGCCCGCCCCTCCTGTGAGCTGGTTCCGGCTGGCACCGGCGAGCCGGGCGGCGACCGAAGCTACAACCTCCACCTCAGCGGATTCCCGGCGAACCAGTCGGTGCGGGTGGAAGGGCAGCGGTTTTCCTTCCGAGCCACAGTGGACGACCAAGGCAGCCTCAACCGACAGGACGTGAGGCACGGAAAATACAGCGTCAATTACCGGGACGGCGCCAGCAACCGAACCAAGCGCGTCGGATGCGCCACCACCGGGGAGAGGCCGGGCAGCGGCAAGCAGAACGTCAAGGTCACCGCCGTGGCAGTGAAGACCCTCACCAAGCCCGGGACCGTCGTCGACTGCACCAAGACGAACAAGGCGGAATTCGACGGCAGCATCACGGCAACCGGCCAGGGCAAGGTCGACTACTACTGGACGTACGCCTCCAGCGCCGAGCCGCACTCATCCGGTTCGGTCGACTTCACCCCCGGCACCACGAGCCATGCGTTGCTCAAAGTAGTCGACGTTTCGGGAACGGCGAACGCCTCATCCGTAAGCGTGTTCGTCACCCTCCACGTCCCGGGCCACAACATGAGCGCACGCAGCGAGCAGGTCGTACTGACCTGCGCTAAGCCCTGAGAACGCCGGCCAGCAGAAGCTCCTCCCACCCTGCCGAAACCGACCTCCGCGCAATGGCCCTGGGTGCCAGGCCGTTCGTTCTCGCTGGCTGGTGCCCGTGCCCAGATTGCCACCTCAGGTCACGTTGCCGCCTAGGTTCGGCTCGGACCAGGCAAGAGGCCCGTATACGGCGGCCGCGTGGCACAACTACGCCGCGTCCGCAAGGAGCTTGTCACCGACGTTCGCCGCGACGCCCTCCGGTTTCGCATTCGAGCGGCGCATCAGCTTCGACTTCTTGTCCGCGCCGTCATTGCCACGCCTCTCCCGCCCTCCGTGGTCCGCGCGGCCTACCCGCTCGTCAGACCAGGCATACCAAGATCATTCGGTGGGGCGCCCTAACGGTTGGCCTGCCATTTGCCCGCCGCTCAGAGGAGACTCCCCCGTGGGATCGTGCCCAGACCTTCTCTCCAGGTGGGCAAGCAGGTGCTCCGCTGTGGTTGAGGCCATGTCCTGCGGCGCGCCGACCGCAGTCAGGGCGGCGGCAAGCCTTGCCGAAGCCACGTCTGGCAGGTCCTGGTCCATAAGGAGGGGAAGGAGCAGCAGCAGGCGGGCGGCTGTGTCCTGGACGCCTTCGCGCGCGGCGGAAGGGTACTCGGCGATGCGGACCAGTTCGTGCCACGTCAGGCCGGTCCCCGAAAATTCTTCTCCCCAGCTGGCGATCTGTCGTGCGTAGCGCGTGTCTGGATGGGTGAGCAGGTAGTCGGTGGCGTAGTCGCCGACCAGGTTGCGGTAGATCACCACAGCTCCGGGACCCCCTTCGGCCGGCACTCGGAACATTGGCCAGTGTTCGGAATCGAAGAGGAGCTCGGACAGGGCATCGGCATCAGCGCCATCGTCGCCGAACCACTCCGGGACCGCCCGCTCGGCACATGCCCCGTCACTGCATATCGTCAGAAGGTAGTTCGACCAGAAACCCAAGCGGGCCAGCAGTGGCTCGCCTGCCACCAGCGGGCCGTCGTCGTATCCATTGATCAGCACCCTCCGATCCTGTCACCAGGCACTGACATAGTCCGATCCGGGACGGGGCCGGGCCGGGCCGGGCCGGGCCGCGGCACTGCTTCAGACCCCTGGCACGCCCCGGCACCAGGCCACACGGGCAGCCCAGGGTTACCACACGCCAGTCGCAGGCCACCTATTCGTCAGCCTGGGGGCCGTACACCTCCATGTCCGAAGCGGTGACCGGCTGCCGTCGCCGAGGGTCAGTGCGTTCGGTGACCCGAAGGGGGTGAGTGCGGCCCGAAGCGACCGGACCTGGCAGCCGACTGACGGCGCGCATGAGTAGAGCCAAGCGACTAGAATCAGGACTAAACCAGCAGATATTCCCCAGGGGGCTCAGAGCGCGGGACACTGGCATGGGTGAATACAGCGTCGGCCACACCACACGATGCGGGCACTGCGGTGCCCAAGCGCCGAAGTCTGCCGCCTTCTGTCCCGGGTGCGGTACGCCCCTCGACCCGGGCGCTGCCGGAAGCGGCCCGGGACCCTCCAGCTCGCCGTCCGTCCGGGCGGACGGGAGTTGGAACCCGCCGGGACATCCCCCACACACCCAGCCGCCCGACGCACCGCCCCAGCCACCCCCAGGGAGCGGCAGGACGACGGTGGAAGGGCAGGTACGCGGCCTCCAGGTGCGCACCGATCAACAAGGTGAATCCGACCGGGAGAACGTCTGGACGTTTCGGGTCGAGCGCTACGACGCATCGGGGCGCCGCGTGGCACTGGTTCCGGTCGAGATGCGCGGACGCACATTCGAAGGCGCGATCCACGAGGGCGACTGGGTCCGGGCGCACGGTCGCATGCGCTCCGGTACGTTCCGCGTTACTCGGGTCGAGAACCGCACGACCGGCGCGGAGGTCCGTCCCAAGGGGCTTCCCAAGCCGGTAATCATCCTCGTCTGCATCTTCTTCGCCATCGTCGTGGCCTTCATAGCCTGGGTGGCCTACGGCATGTTCACGATGCCCACGGGACCGCCCCCGGGCTGGGACTCCCCTTAGGCCATGAGGACATCGGCATGAGTATCGAAGAACTGACGGCGGAGGACCTCGATCACCTCCAGCGCGCGGGTTTCGAGCCGCCGCGGCTGGGCTCCGGCGTCGGCCTCACAGCGGCGCCGCCGGCCCTGCGCACCCTGCTCCGGGTCAACGGTGTCGGCCGGCTGCGGAAGGACGGCGCTCCCCCGTGGACCGACAGCCGGGAAGCCGCCGCCCCGGTCACTCGCGACCTACTCGTCAGCCTCTACCAGTGCAGGGTGCCGCTCGCCTTCGAGCTTGGCGGGGACTCCGGGCGGGCCTGCATCCGCCTGGGAACCTGGTTGCCTGACGGGGGTGCACCCGCGGCCGTACGGCGCAACAGCGGGCTGCTGCACACCGCCCTGCGGTCGCTTTACCCAGCGGTGGATACCACCGAGGAGGAGGTCTCGGCCGCGGAACCCTGGCCCCTTGGAGGTCTCGTTCTCGGTATCCCGACGGCCAAGCCGCCCGACGAGACGGACGGCGTGCGACAGGTGGACCGACTGCTCCGGGCCATGGGCCCCACCCGGTGGGCGGCGTTCGTGCTCGCCCAGCCGGTCGGCGAAGGACTGATCCGCTCCCTCAAGCTCCAGGTGATCAACGAGATGCGGGCCGCGCAGACCGCCGCGAAGTTGGGCGGGGTGCCCAGCCCGCTCGCCGAACACTACGTGGAACTGCTGACCGCCCAGTTGAAGAGTCTGGGTGACGCCCAGGGCACCGGCGCCTGGCGTACCGCCGTCTACCTCCTCGGCGACACCGACAGCTACGCCCACGTCGCCAGCATGTGGCGCGGGCTGTACTCCGGCGACCGTTCCGTACCGGAGCCGGTCAGGGTCTGGGACCGCGAGGACGTACCGGGGCTGGCTCGTGCCTGGGCCCTGCCCGACCCTGACGGCCCGTCCTCGGACGCCGGCCGCAAGCACCATCCTTTCCCCCACCAGTCCTTGCTCAGCTCCGTACAACTCGCCGCCTACGTCGATCTACCCGTGGGAGAGACCAACGGCTACGCAGTCACCGCGGTACCCGACTTCGACTCGGTGCCACCGCCGGTCAACGCCGACTCTGTCTTCCTGGGCTCCGTAGTGGAACGCCAGCAGGTCACCCCCGCGCCATACACGGTCCGCGCCCCCCAACTCACCCGTCACGCCCTCGTTACCGGAGTAACCGGCTCCGGCAAGACGAACACCATCTTCCAGCTGCTGCGCCGCACCGCCAGTTCGGGAGTGCCCTTCCTCGTCCTGGAACCGGCCAAGACGGAGTACCGGGTGTTGCTCCGCGACCCCGCGCTGGGCGGCCCTCTCCAGATCTTCACCCTGGGCACCGAAACCGTCGCACCGCTGCGCATGAACCCCTTCGAAGTACCTGAAGGGATTCCCATCGCCACCCACCTGGATCTGCTCCGCTCGGTCTTCAACGTCAGCTTCGGCATGTGGACGCCTCTGCCCCAGGTACTGGAGGCCGGACTGCACGGCATCTACGCCGACCGCGGGTGGGACATCACGACCGGGACGAATCGGCGGCTCGACGACGCGTCCGACCGCTCCCTCGCCTTCCCCACCCTTTCCGACCTCGTGCGGAAGGTCGAGGAACTGGTGCCCCGGCTCGGCTACGACGAGCGCGTCACCAGCGACCTGCGCGCGGCCCTGCGGACCCGCCTGAACAGCCTCCGTACCGGCGGCAAGGGCCGCATGCTCGACGTCGGCCGCTCCCAGCCCATGGGAACACTCCTGGACCGGCCCACCGTGATCGAACTGGAGGGCATGGGCGACGACGACGACAAGTCCTTCATGATGGGACTGCTGCTGATCCGGCTGGCCGAACACCGCCGCATCGAGGGAGACACCGAGGCCCTGCGCCACCTCCTCGTCGTGGAGGAGGCCCACCGGTTGCTGGCTGCCCCGGGAGGCGGGTCCCGGCGCGGCGACGAGACGGAGGCCGACGTCCGCGGGAAGGCCATCGAGACCTTCACCCACATGCTGTCCGAGATCCGCGCCTACGGGCAGGGGGTCGTGGTCGTGGACCAGATCGCGACGAGGCTCGCCCCGGACGTCCTGAAGAACACCAACCTCAAGCTGGTCCACCGCGTCGTGGCGGGCGACGATCGCGAGCTGCTCGCCGCGAGCATGGCGATGACCGAGCGCCAGAGCCTGGCCCTGGCCACCCTGCCGGTCGGCAGGGCGGCTGCCTTCATCGACGGCGAGGACGCGCCTCTCCTCGTCCAGGTGCCCCCGTCGAAGGGTGGATCCGGTACCTGGCCCTTCCATGACGAGGTCCGAGAGCACATGGCTACGCACGGCCCGTACGCGGAGCAGCCGGAGCTGCTGCTCACATCGCCGGCTTGCGACCTCCGCTGCCTGGCTGCCCCTCAGGCCTGCGCGGTGGCCCGCGGCCTCGTCACGGAACCCGCGGTGAAACGGGCATTCGGCCGGGCCGTGCTCTCCGCCGTGCTGAACCCCGGCGGGCTCGGCCGCACGTGGCCGGACGTCGCCGTCACGGTCAAGCCACGGCTCCCCCGCGGCCTGGACCGGGGCGAGCTGCCCGGCCGGCTGGTCCGACACGCGGCCTGGCACCTCGCCGACGTACGAGGTGCCCGGGCGGGATGGACGTACGCGGAGGTGGCCGAGGTGGCGTCGCTGACCGACGCACTGGTCAGCGCCCATGTGGAGGGCCGGGAGACCCGGGAGGAGACGGCCCGGCTCCGCCTGGTGCTCCTGGCCATCCAGGGCGGCGACTGCGGCCCGTACGCGGCGTGCGCCCGTATCTGGGAGGGCCGGCCCACACCCTGCCTGTGCGCCCTGCCGACGGCGGACCTGGTGGCAGAGGGCGGCTTCGCCGAGCTGTGGAGGCAGGCCCGCAGCTCGGACCGGGCTTCCCCGGAAGGTGGCCGAGCAGCGGTGTGGGATGTCTGCCAGGACGCCGCGCACCAGGTGGTGGAACTGCCTGAGGACGGGGCTCCGGACAGCCTGGTGGGGCAACTGCGCGGCACGGCCGACCGCATTGCCCTGTGCTTCGCCCAGCAGATGCTGGCCACCGAGACCTGGGCCCACCCGGCGACCGCCCGGCGGGTGCTCGCGGACCTCCTGGCCTTGGCGGGCCTGACCCCGGCGCTGCCCGAGGAATCAAAGGTTCGGTGAAACCTCGTCGAAGGGTTCCGTTGCGATGAAGGACAAGAGCGCGCCGAAGCACGAGTCCAAGGACTCGCCGAAGACCGGTGAACGCGATCGCGGCGGGGGACACATCGAGACCCGCATGGCGACCGACGGCGGCTCCCAGGGGCCGTCGGGATCGGACGCCGGCACACACGGCAGCAGGGAGGGCCAGCACGACAGCAACTCCTCAGGGAGCGGAGACCAGACCACGAAGAGTGAAACCCGCACCCAGGGCGGGGGGACGGACAAGACGACCACGACTGAGAAGCCCGACGGCACAGTGCGCAGTCTCACCGACCACTACGACTCCAAGGGCGAGTTCACCGGGTCGACGGAAGTCACGCAATCATTCGACCTGCCCAACGGGACGATCACCACCGACACGGTGAACAGGGGCGCCGACGGAAAGGTCACCAGCACCCAGCACACCGAGTCCCAGCGGACGAAAGACGGCTGGACTGAGACGACGACCGAGACCAACTACGACAAAGACGGCCGGGTGACCGGCAGCGAGACGACGGAGAAGACCCAGCACAACGACGGCAGGAGCACCGAAAAGACGGTCCGGCGAGACGGCGAGAATCTCGTGAAGGGCAGCGAGGAGAAGACGGTCACGCCGACCAAGGACGGACATACGGTGACGGACGTACATAGGAACGCCCGCGACGACGTCGTCCGTAGTGGAAGCATGAGAGAGCACCACAAGCCCGACGGTACGGTCATCAGGGACTCGAACCACAATTGGAACCCCGGCCGTGAAACGTGGCACACGCATACCGTAGAGCGCACCGGCAAGGACGGACATCGGCACGTCGATGGCTGGCGGGACTCCACCAGCCACGGCCGGACGACCAGGCAACCGATCCACCAGGTCAAATGAGGCGTACACCGAACCGGGGCTACGGGGCAAGGGTTCACCCTCCTGCATCCCAGCCGGTCGACTTGGTGCGGGCTCTGCCCAACTGACTGCTTAGGCCTTGGCCTGCTCCTGACAGGTGATCGGCGACCCAGCGCGAGCGCCGCTCGGCGGGCTGCTGTAGCGATCGCGGCCCGGACGGGGCTTGCGTCGCGAAATTCACTCCACTGCATAGGGGCGATGCCGAGCATGGCGTGGTGAACGCCGTCGCCTTTGAGGCGGCAGTCGCGGAGGATCTTCCAGGCCTTCATGCGGGCGAAGACGTGCTCGACGCGAGCCCGGACCTGCTTATGTGACCGGTTGTGCTCCTCTTTCCAGTCCGGGAGTTCGCTCTGGCCGCGCTCTCTGCGGTGCGGGATGACGAGTCCGGTGCCGGGGTAGCCGCCGTCGGCGATCGTGAGGGTGTGGCCGACGGCTGTTTTGGCGCCGGACTCCTCCCATGCCTTGCAGTCGTTGCGGTTCCCGGCGAGCGGCCGGCCGATCACGACGACCAGGCGGGTGTCGGCGTCGATGACGACCTGGTGGTCGTGGAGTACCGGTAGTTCTTCGACCGCTCGGCCACAGTGTGATCGCGGGTGGGGAGCAGGGTGTCGTCCACGATGAGCACGGTGTCCTTGGCGAACCGTCTGCGTGGCTGGAGCGCGAGCATCGGCCCCAGATGGTCGATGATCCGGTCCGCCGCCGACTTGGAGACCCCGAACAGCGGGGCGAGCTGGCGCATGGTCAGGTTCGTGCGCCAGTAGGCCGCGAGCAGCAAGCCCGGTCCTCCAGCGGAAGGCTCCACGGCCGGCCCCTGCGGACCGCGTCCGCGCTCTCGCGCCGCAGCACCGGCACCAGCTTCCCGAACTGCCGCGGGCTCAGCACGCCGAACGGGGATATCCAGGACGGCTCCGACGCCGTGATCACACCAGCCACAGCAAGATCGTCTCAGTGGTGCGCCGGCCAGCCGGGTCCTGCCCACGGTACGGAAATCAGGCGACCGGGCCTGGCGCATCATCCAGGATGACCCCATGAGCCATGACCTTGTGACGTTCCTCCACGCACGGTTGGACGAGGAGGCCGACCTGGCCCGACGCTGCGACGGTGGCGGCTGCGGGGAGTGGACCGCTCACGGGCACGCAGTCGACTTCTGTCCAGTACGACGGCGAGACCTGGCCATGCGATGACCTGCTCGACCTCGCGTCGCCTTACGGCGATCACCCTGACTACCCCCGACGCCCCTGAGACCGAGATCGTTTACGGGACAGCCCTCAGGGAAGCAGCGTTCGTGGCTGCGGCCCGCGAGCTCGCTTTCGGATCATCTGGCTGACCAGATGAAGAAGGCGGCGAGGTAGGTGGTGGCGGCTTTGTCGCTCGTCTTTCTTGGTCTGCCCCCGCTTCCCTCGGGGGCCTGCTCGGGGCCTTCAGGCCGGACCGATTTCCGGGTCGCGGGTCGCGCGGATCTCCCAGCGGCCGGTCCTGTCGGAGAGGTCCGCCCTGCGCCGCACCAGCACCACGCAGGCGGCCACGGCCACGACCGCAGAGAGTGCGGTCGTCAGCCATGCGGCGAGCCAGGACATCGGCAGCATCAGCACGAGGACGACCAGTGCGTAGGACAACGCCATACCCCCGAGCCAGGGCCAGTGGGCCCCGGGCACCACGGTGGTGGGCCACGGGGAGAGCCGCGTCGAACGCTCCGGGTCGGGCTGTATCGGGGTGGCGGGCTCCATGACCCGCTGGAATTCCTCGCGGTCCACCTTCAGCCACGCCACCTCCCCCTCGTCGGTGACGAAGGCGACCGGCTGGTGGTCGTTGCGGATCAGACGCCAGTTCCGGGCACCGCACAGCCAGCCCGGCCGTTCTCCCATGCGCGCCGCGAGGAGGGCGAGCCCGGCCGGCTCGACGGTCGGGTTGCCGATCAGCAGCTCGGAACCGTCCTCCAGCGCGAGGCGCAGCTTGTGGTCCGATCGCACCCGGACTGTTCCGTCCACCGTTCCGAACGTGGTGTGTTCGTTCCGCCGGGCCGCGATGATCCGTGCCCGGACGGCGGGCAGCGCCGCCCCGGCGGCCGCGTCCTCACGAAGGGTCCGGAGGGTCGGATCGGACGGAGGTACCCGGACGAACATCAGCGACCCGAAGAGCGTGATTGCCGCTCCGATGCCGAGGCCGATCCAGGTGGTCAGGGGCGTGAGGGAGAACGCGAGCGGAGAGGCCGCCTCCACGTACCGCTCGATGTGGCCGGGCTCGTCCACGACACCGCCCAGTGCGGGCGCCGTCGGGGCGTGCAGGACCAGTACGGATTCGCCCTCGAAGCCGCCGCTGAATCGGTCCGAGATGTGCCCGCTCACCACCTCGAGCCGCCTGGTGTCCGTACTGCCGCCCCCGGGGCCATGCACGGGCACCTCGACGGTGACGTCGGCGGTGTCCGCGACCTCCTTGTTCTTCCCCGACTTCACCCGGTGGAGCTCGACGATGGTGCCCCGCGTCACTTCGGCGCCGGCCTTCTGTATCGCCGCGATCCGTTTCAGGTCGTCGCCGTCCGGGCGCGTGATCAGCTCGGTGAGCACGGCCAGAGCGGGCAGTACCACCACCACGGCCAGCAGCAGGGGAAGGAAGTCCCGGAACGGCCGTTTCCAGGGCAGCTTCGCGGGCGGCGCCGGCACCGGTTCGACCTGCCTCGGTGGTGTGACCGGGATCGGACGGGAGGCCGACCACACCCACCCGGCGGCCAGCGCCAGGGACACCGCCCCGAGTACGGCCACGTCCGGCCGATACACCGACACGCCAACGTGGAACAACAGCGTCCACAGGGCCAGCACCGCGAACAGCAGCGCGCCCCCACCCAGAGACCTGGTCACCCAGGCGATTCTCCCCATGATCCCGAAACTACCAACTCCGTTGCTCACGAAGACGGCCCTGGGGAGGCGGTGGTCACCGCCCGGCTCCGAGCCCGGTCACGAGGGCGCCGCAAACCCGGCCGCGTGCGCCCCACCATCCCAGGTCCCGGCCACTCGCTCTCCCAGCGCCGCCTGCCCGGTACCTGGAGCCAGTGATGGTTCGACCAGGACGAGGGCCACCTGGTCGATGTCGACCCCACCCCGCTGAAGCCGAGACGGCCATCCCAGTGTTCAGGCGCCTGTGTGCACCTTCGGGTTACGCGACGAAACGCCGACTTCGGGCGATGGGATGACGGCCGGGCGGCCTGGAACCGGTCGCCGAGGTCGAGACCTGCGGCCCGAAGAACGGCCTTCTGTTCGAGATCGCGAAGGTCCGCCCGGTACGGCGCCGATGACCCTCGCCAAGGAGTTCGCCCTCGACAAGGCGATGGCTGCCAGACAGACCTGTGGCACCTGCCGCCGACGCTCCTTCTTCGTGCTTCCTGCGTCCCTGACGAGCTGCTTGGAGTGCCACGACGGCACGCCCGGAGACCCCGCTGGTCGCCAGGGGCGGGGCTGTGCGCTTTCAGGCCGCTGTACTGGGGGGCGCCTCGGCGGCATGCCGGTATGCGGCGTTGATGCGCTGGGCTTCCTCGAGTTGGTCTTCGAGGATGATGATGCGGCAGGCGGCTTCGACGGGGGTGCCCTGGTCGACGAGTTGGCGGGCGCGGGCGGCGATGCGCAGCTGGTAGCGGGAGTAGCGGCGGTGTCCGCCGGCGGAGCGGAGCGGGGTGATGAGGCGGGCGTCTCCGATGGCGCGGAGGAAGCCCTGGGTGGTGCCGAGCATTTCGGCGGCCCTGCCCATGGTGTAGGCGGGGAAGTCTTCGTCGTCCAGGTGGCCGCCGAGGGGGCCGGCCGGGGTTTCTGCTGTCATGAGCCCTCTCTGGCGGGAACGCGTGGAGGGGCCCTGGCGCCTATCGCGCCAGGGCCCCGAAGGAACTGCTACACCATCTGCCGGCCCTGAGACTGCGCCGGCCTCTTGTATCCGCTGACCCGTCCGAACGGGGACGGGAGGTGCGGGGATCGCGGTTGCTTGACCGGAGACCACCTCACTATCGATGTCCTGCGGTACCCGGGCCCAAAACCTCCGCCCGGGCGATCCTGATGGCGCCCAATCCCTCCGTTCATCCCTCGGATGATCAACTGCTTTCCAAGCGGGGAACTACGGGTACTGCTCCACTCGGTCCTGCTGGTACTGCGTACTTCTTTCTGCTCGTGGCCTGACCAAGCGCCACGCTCCGGCAGCCAGCCCCGTCGCCCATCCTGCGTCTGCTCTGGCTTGGAACCCCACTGCCGAACCTCCCGGTGCGCGCGCCCGCAGCCGACGCCTTCACCGAGGTACCACTCACTCACTTCACTGCTGGGTACTGCCAACTTCACCACTGCGTTAACTGCGGTACTGCTGATGGCAGCCCCTGAACCTGCGGGCCACCCGGTCCGACCGTCAGTCCCGTCGCCGTCCTTCGACAACCCTGGCTCCGGAACTCCACCGCCGCACCGCACTGCTGAACTGCAACTACCTGTACTGCTGCCCGGCAGTTTGTCTCTGCCGGGCCCTGCTTGATCTCGGCTACGTGAGAAACCATAACCACACCACAAGCAAATGTCTACCCCGGCCGGGATAGATTTCTGTTCCTGCGCCAGAGAGGTAATCGATCCCTGTCAGGTACGCAGCCGCACACCTGCAGCGGCATCCGCAGGCCCGCCTGCGGGCCGGGACCAGTCAGGCGGCCGCGGGCAGGTGCTGGGGCTGGGGCTCGCCGAGCTGGGCCTGGCCGAAGAGGAGTGCGTAGCCGTCGGGGAGCTGCTGGAGGATGCGAGCGAGACCGCGGGCCTGAGGGGGCGGGGGTGGCATAGCTGCTGGAGCTGGCGGTATGGATGCGAGACTGGCGCGATGGATATCCGCCGCAGGAACAATGTCACCGTCACCGGCCGCAGGGGTGGGCCGGTGCTTCTGCTGGCGCACGGTTTCGGCTGCGACCAGAACATGTGGCGCCTGGTCGTTCCCGCGCTGGCGGAGCGCTTCCGCGTGGTGCTATTCGACTATGTGGGATCGGGGCGATCCGCCCCCGAGGCGTGGAGTGAGCAGCGTTACAGCTCGCTGGAGGGCTACGCGGCGGATGTGCTGGAGGTCTGCGAGGCGTTGGACCTGCGGGACGTGACCTTCGTGGGGCATTCGGTCAGTGCGATGGTCGGGGTGCTGGCGGCCGCGAAGGCTCCGCAGCGGTTCTCCCGTCTGGTGATGGTCGCTCCTTCGCCGCGCTACATCGATGAGGACGGGTACCGGGGCGGGTTCAGCGCGCAGGACATCGATGAACTGTTGGAGTCGCTGGAGGCGAACTACCTGGGCTGGTCGGCGGCGATGGCGCCGGTGATCATGGGCAATGATGACCGGCCCGAACTCGGCCTGGAGCTGACGCACTCGTTCTGCGCGACCGATCCGGAGATGGCGCGGGTCTTCGCCCGCACTACGTTCCTGTCGGACAGCCGCGCGGACCTGAAGACGGTGACGGTGGCGACGCTGGTCCTGGAGTGCAGGCAGGATGTGATCGCTCCCCCTGAGGTCGGGGCCTTCGTCCACGCGGCGATCCCGGGCAGCCGCCTGGTCACCTTGGAGACCACGGGGCACTGCCCGCAGCTGAGCGCACCCGAAGCCACCGCCGGGGCCATCATCGAGTTCGCCGGGGTATCACGTTGATGTGCCGCGTCGGGGAGGAGCATGAGCCGGGCAGGGAGCCGGCCGCGGACAATACGGATGCGGTGTTCACTTCCCTGCTGGAGGACAGTGCGGAGGAGTTGTACGAGCAGGCGCCGTGCGGCTACTTGTCGACCATGCTGGACGGCACCATCGCGAAGATCAACGCCACGCTGCTGGAGTGGCTGGGACTGGAGCGCAATGCGGTGGTGGGGCGGATGCGGTTCACCGACCTGCTGACCGTGGGCGGCAAGCTCTACCACGAGACGCACTTCGCCCCGATGCTCCAGATGAAGGGCGAAATCAGCGGGATCGCCCTGGAGATCAAGACCGCCGGCAGACAGCGGATGCCAGTGCTGGTCACCTCGAAGGTGAAGGCCGGCGACGAGGGCGAACCTCTGCTGATCCGCACCACCGTCTTCGACGCGCGCGACCGCCGCGCCTACGAGACCGAGCTGCTACGCGGCCGCCAAGCAGCCGAGGAGGCCCGTCGTCAGGCGGAGGAGGCGCGCCGTCAGGCGGAGTCCGACCGTGAACGGCTCCAGGAAGCCCTCGCCGTGCTGCAGCAGAACCTGCTGCCCGCCGAGCTGCCCGCCATCCCGGGGCTGGAAGCCGGCTCGTACTACCACACGGCCTCCCCCGACCTCCTCGGCGGAGACTTCTACGACCTGTTCCCCCTCGACGCCGACCGGTGGGCGTTCTTCCTCGGCGACGTGTGCGGCAAGGGTCCGAAAGCCGCCGCGGTCACCTCGCTCACCCGCTACACCCTGCGGGCCGCAGCCCTGCACGACTCCGACCCGGTCACCGTGCTGACCACCTTGAACACCGTGCTCCACGAGCGGTACACCAGCGGAGATCCCCGCTACTGCACCGCCATATTCGGTGTTCTTGAGCCTGAGAGTGATCGTGTCTGCGTGCACCTGGCCTCCGGCGGGCACCCCTCCGCGCTGATCCAGCGCGCGGACGGCGTGCCCGACTACCTGTCGACCCCCGGCGGCATGCTCATCGGCATCCTGCCCGAGGCCCAGTTCACGGCGGCGCGCACCGAATTGCTGCCCGGCGACACCCTGCTCCTGTACACCGACGGCCTCACCGAAGCCCGCGTCGGGCCCGACCGCGCCCTGTACGGCGAAGACGCCCTGCACGCCTTCACCGCCGAACAGCCGCCCGCCGGACCGCAGGCCCTGATCCGCGCCCTGACCGGGCTCCTCGCCGACTTCGGCGACGGACTCGACGACGACACCGCGCTTCTCGCCCTCGGCATCCCCGTGCCCGCCACCCTCCCCGTCCCCGCGAGTGAAGACCTGACATGAGTACCCTGACGATCACCGCCCGAGACGCCGCCACCGGTCCCGTCCTGGAGATCACCGGCGACCTCGACTACGCCACAGCGCCTCAACTCCGCAGAACCCTCGAAGAGCTGACACTTGCCACAGGGCAACTGTTGGTCCTCGACATGGCCGGTCTGGAATTCTGCGACTCCAGCGGCATCACCACCATGCTGGCCGCCCGCAACCTGGCCACCGAACAAGGCGCCCGGATCGCCCTGGCCGCGGTTCCCGCCAACACCCTGCGCGTCCTGCGCATCGTCGGCCTGGACCGCGTCTTCACCATTCACCCCGACACCTCCACGGCCGCCGACAGCCGGGCCTGCTGACCGGTTCCCAAGCCCACGCCGGGTTCATCAGCTCGGCCAGGACCCGGCGGCCAGACGCCGGCTCCACAGCCCAACCACCGGGCCGCCGCTTGCCCGGCCTCCCCCCCCCAGCGGGGAATGCACCCTCCCCGTCGCTCTGATGGTGGGCCGCAGGGCAAGCAGGGGGTGATCATTCGCCGACCGGGGGTAGGTTGCCTCCCGACATGTCCCACGGCAGACGAGAGGCAGCGCATGACGGCACGGCGTAGTAGTGGGGCCGGAGACTTGCCGTCGGCGGTGGTGGACTGCGCGCTGTACGAGGACGGCAAGCGGATTCCCGGGCAGGTGAACCTGGGCCGGATCATGGAGCGGATAGAGCCCCAGGCCGGGAGGTTCGCATGGATCGGTCTGTACGAGCCGACCGAGGAGCAACTGCAGGAGGTTGCCCAGGCGTTCGGTCTGCACCCGTTGGCGGTCGAGGACGCGGTTCATGCGCATCAGCGGCCGAAGTTGGAACGCTACGGCGACATGTTGTTTCTGGTGCTGAAGACGATCGTCTACATCGAGCACGAGCAGATCACCGCGAGCAGTGAGATCGTCGACACCGGGGAGATCATGGTGTTCGCCGGACCGGGGTACGCGATCACCGTCCGCCATGGCAGCGCTCCTTCACTGGACGGCGTGCGCGAGGAGTTGCAGAACGACCCGCGACAGCTGGGCTGCGGTCCGGCAGCGGTTCTGCACGCGGTCTCGGACATGGTCGTCGACCGCTATATCGAGGTCGCGGATGCCTTCGCGGGTGACGTCGACACCCTGGAGGCTGAGGTGTTCTCCCCGGACCGGCCGGTCGACGCGGGGCGGATCTACCAGCTCAAGCGCGAACTTCTGGAGTTCAAGCGGGCCGTGATGCCGTTGGCGTCGGCCCTCCAGCGCCTGAGCGAAGGCGGTATGCCGCAGGTCCCCAAGGAGGTGGCCACCTATTTCCGTGACGTCGCCGACCATCACCAGCGGGTTCGTGAGCAGATCCTGGCCTTCGACGAGCTGGTCACCGGGATGCTTGCTGCCAGCGTCGCCCAGCTCGGCGTCCAGCAGAACGCCGACATGCGCCGTATCAGTGCCTGGGCCGCACTCATCGCCGTCCCCACCATGATCGTCGGCGTGTACGGCATGAACTTCGACCATATGCCCGAGCTGCGGTCGCCTTATGGCTATCCGGCGGTCTGGGTCGTCATCATCTCCGCGTGCACGATCGTCTACCGAGCCCTGCGCCGCAACAAGTGGCTCTAGCGACTCGGCTCCCCCACCACGCTCGCACCAGGGCACGCCGGGGCACAGGTGATCGCCACGGCCAGTCCTCGGAGCGCCGAGGCGGTCGCTTAGCCCGCTGGACGCCGTAGCTCTGGCAGCCCCGCGGGGCCAGGGAGCGCAGGACGTCGAATTCGTTGCCCTCGGGGTCGGCCGTGACCACCCAGCTCCGGCCCGGTCCCTTGCGTCCATCATCGGCGTAGCCGCCTCACCCCGCTCCGCGTCGCCGAGTAGCCGGTCGATCGGGCGCATCGGCGCTCGCGGCCCCTTGCGTCCTGTAGGAGGTCAGGTCGGTCCCGGGAGCAGGGCGGCGACGGCTCGGTCCGCGGTGGCTTGGAGGGCCGCGCGGAGTGCGGTGTCCCGGGCTCGGTCGGTACGTACCTCGATCAGGCGCAGGCCTTTGCCGCAGAGCGCGTCGGTGAGTTGGTGCGGGTGGGTGAGGAGGGTGTGCGGTGTTCCGGTTGCCGCCGCGAGGGCGGCGAGGTCCGTGCCGTGCGGTGTGCCGAAGACCCGCTCGAAGGGTTCCTTGTGTTCGGCTTGTTCGAGCAGTGAGAAGATGCCGCCTCCGTCGTTGTTGACCACGAGGATGGCCAGGTCGGGGACGGGTTCCGCGGGGCCGAGCAACAGCCCGTTGTGGTCGTGGAGGAGGGTGAGGTCGCCCATCAGCGCGCAGCTGGGTCCGTTGTGGGCGAGAGCTGCGCCGATCGCGCTGGACACGACACCGTCGATGCCGCTCGCTCCCCGGTTGGCGAGGACCGTGTGGGTTCGGGTTTCGGAGGTGGCGTGCAGATGCTGGTCGAGATCTCGGATGCAGAGACTGGGGCCTGTGAAGAGGAGGCTGTCAGGGGGCAGGCGGCGGGCCAGCGCGCGGACGAGGCCGGGTGCGGTGAGGGCCGGGGTGTCGTCGAGGAGGGCGTCCAGTGCCTCGCGGACGGCCCGGTCTGCCTGGAGCCATGAGGCGAGCCACGGGGAGGTCGGCGGTGCGGCGCTCCCGCTGTCGGCCTGTGCGACGGGCGGGTGGGTATGGGCTCGCGCTGTTCTGGCCGGGTCCGCGGGGTGCAGCCCGGGTACGAGGAGGTGGGTTCGGGCCGCTTCGAGCAGGGCGGTCTGCTGCCGGGTCAGTCCGGGTCGTCCCGCGCTCACGACCAGATCGGGTCGGTGTGCCTCCAGGAATCCGGGTGCGCGGAGCAGGTGCGGGTGGGCGGTGAGCGCGTTCGGCCCGTAGCGGCCTCCGGAGGTGGGCTCGGCGAGTACGGGCCAGCCGGCCCGCTGGGCGTGGGCGATCAACGGTGCGGGGTCCGCGCAGCCGTCGCCGAGCAGCAGGACTCCTCGCCCGGTGTCGGGCAGCGGGTCGCCCTGCACGCTCCGGGGCGGTGTCGGGCGGCACCAGGGTTCCGCCCCGGGTCGTCCCGCGAGGGGTTCCGGCCAGGGGTCGGGCTTGTCGTCCTGGGTGGGTACGAGAGGGGCGCGGAAGGCGATGTTGAGGTGGACGGGGCCGGGGGGACCGTGGTGCGAGCCGGCGGAGTGGCCGTACGCGCGGGCGGCCAGTGAGCGCCAGTACGCGACCGCGCCCGTTCGGCGTTCGGGTACACCGGTCTCGCAGAACCATCGTACGGCGCCGCCGTACAGGCGGATCTGGTCGATCGTCTGGGGTGCGCCGGTGTCACGGAGTTCGGGCGGCCGGTCGGCGGTCAGGACGAGCAGGGGGACGCACGACAGGTCCGCCTCGACGACGGCGGGGTGGAAGTTCGCGGCGGCGGTACCGGAGGTGCACAGCACCGGCACCGGACGCCGGGAGGCTTTGGCGAGACCGAGTGCCAGGAACGCGGCGGAGCGTTCATCGATCCGTACGTGCAGCCTGAGTCTGCCGGTGCGGTCGGCTTCGTGGAGGGCGAGGGCGAGGGGTGCCGAGCGTGAGCCCGGTGACAGTACGGCTTCGGTGACGCCGTTTCTGATCAGCTCGTCGGTGAGGACGTCGGCCATCGCCGTCGCGGCGTGGACGGCGGGGCCGGTCATGCGTACTCCAGTTGCGCGTGTGCCAGGGCGGCGCGCTCTGCCCAGGGTGCGAGCGGAGCGGCGTGTGAGGCCAGTCGGGTCGGGGAGACGGATGGGGTGCGTACCTCGATCCAGCCGTCGCGGGGAGAGAGCGGGGCGTCGCTCAGGTCGGCGTCCAGGAGGCCGATGGTGCCCAGGCCGCAGGCGTACGGGAGTTCCGGCAGCGCTGCGGCCAGGGCGATGCCGGCAGCCAGGCCCACCGAGGTCTCGATCGCGCTGGAGACCACTACCGGCAGCCCGCAGGCCTCTGCCACGGCCAGTGCCGCCCGTACTCCGCCGAGCGGTTGCACCTTGAGGACCACCAGGTCGGCTGCCCCTGCGACGCGCAACCGTACGGGGTCTTCGGCGCGGCGGATCGATTCGTCCGCCGCGAGCGGCACGTTCACCCGGCGCCGGAGCCGGGCCAGGTCGTCCAGCGTGGCGCACGGCTGCTCCGCGTACTCCAGGTCGTAGCGGTCGAGGGCGCGCAGTATGCGCACGGCGTGGTCGACGTCCCAGGCGCCGTTGGCGTCGATCCGGACGCGTCCCGTGGCGCCGAGCGCGTCGCGTACCGCCTCCACCCTGGCGATGTCGCAGGCATCGCTCTGGCCCGGCTCGGCGACCTTCACCTTGGCCGTGGTGCAGCCGGAGGCCGCCACCAGTGCGTGCGCGGTCTCGGGAGTGACCGCCGGCACCGAAGCGTTGACCGGGATCCGGGTCCGCACCGGGGCCGGCCAGCCCGTGTACGCGGCTTCCCGGGCGCAGGCCAGCCAGCGGGCGGACTCGCGCGGCCCGTATTCGGCGAAGGGGGAGAACTCGCCCCACCCGGCGGGGCCTTGGAACAGGCAGCCCTCGCGCCGGGACAGGCCGCGGAAGCGGACCCGCATGGGGATGGAGAATGCGTGCAGGGGGTTGGAGTCCTCCGGCGGGTTCAGTACTGCCACGCGAAGTCCGTCCAGTCGGCGGGACGCTTTTCCAGGAAGGAGTCGCGGCCTTCCTCGGCCTCCCGTGTGCCGTAGGCGAGCCGGGTTGCCTCGCCTGCGAACACCTGCTGGCCGACGAGCCCGTCGTCGATCAGGTTGAAGGCGAATTTGAGCATGCGCTGCGCAGTGGGGCTCTTTCCGTTGATCTTCCGGCCCCAGTCGAGGGCGGCGGATTCCAGATCCTGGTGGGCGACCACGGCGTTGACCATGCCCATCCGGTGGGCGGCCTCGGCGTCGTAGGTGTCGCCGAGCAGGAAGATCTCCCGGGCGAACTTCTGGCCCACCTGGCGGGCCAGGTAGGCGGACCCGAATCCGCCGTCGAAGCTGGCGACATCCGCGTCGGTCTGCTTGAAGCGGGCGTGCTCACGGCTGGCGAGGGTCAGGTCGGACACCACGTGGAGGCTGTGGCCGCCGCCGGCGGCCCAGCCCGGCACGACGCAGATCACGATCTTCGGCATGAAGCGGATCAGCCGCTGCACCTCCAGGATGTGCAGCCGGCCGGCTCGCGCCGGGTCCCAGCTCTCCGAGGTCTCCCCGGCCGCGTAGCGGTAGCCGTCGCGCCCCCTGATCCGCTGGTCGCCGCCGGAGCAGAACGCCCAGCCGCCGTCCCTCGGGGAGGGGCCGTTGCCGGTGAGCAGCACGCAGCCCACGTCGCTCGTGCATCGTGCGTGGTCCAGGGCCTGGTGCAGTTCGTCCACCGTGTGCGGGCGGAAGGCGTTGCGTACCTCGGGCCTGTCGAAGGCGATGCGTACCGTGCCCTGGTCCACCGCGCGGTGGTAGGTGATGTCGGTGAAGTCGAATCCGTCGACGGTCTTCCAGCGGGAAGGGTCGAATAGGGCTGAGACCACGTAACTGTCCCTTTCTCTCTTCGAATCGGTCACGTGTGCCGGTCAAGGTGATCGGTGATGGTTGCGGGAGGTGCTTGTGCGGCAAGTAGGGTCCCCGCATGGAAGATCACAGCGTATCCACTCGGTCACTGTGTGCAGTCGTCGGTCTCTCTGGTGAAACGTTCCTGAACGCGCTGCGCGCGGCCCTGTCGGGCAGTGGTCCCGCGCTCCTGCCCATCAGCGATCAACTGCCGGCCCCCGCGCGCGAAGCCCTTCTGGAGGCGCTCCGCCCCACGAGCATCCGGACGTCCGACGGCGAACAGCTCTGCCCGGGAGGTCTGCCGGTGAAGGCCGGGACGGCCCTGGTCATTCCGACGTCCGGGTCAACCGGATCACCCAAAGGAGTGGAGCTCACCGCACGGAGCCTGACCACTTCCGCCCGTCTGTCCCTGGCCCGGATCGACTCCGGAGACCGCGGGGCGCGCGGCGACCGCCGCGACCTCGGGACCCGCCGGGCCCCCTGGTTGTGCGCGCTGCCGGTCGACCACGTCTCCGGGATCCAGGTCCTGGTCCGCTGTCTGGTCAGCGAGACCCGGCCCGTCTTCCTCGACCGGTTCTCACCGGAAGCGGCCTTGGCCGAGGCCGAGGCCGGGTGCGCGCGGACCTCACTCGTGCCCACCCAGCTGCGCCGCCTGACCGCGCTGGGACGGGATCTTTCGGCGTTCCGGACGATCCTGCTCGGCGGGTCACGTGCGCCGGCCGGGCTGGTCGAGGAGGCGCGGCGCCTCGGCGCCCGCGTCATCTGCACCTACGGCATGACCGAAACCGCCGGCGGCTGCGTCTACGACGGTCTCCCCCTCGACGGCGTGCGGGTGACGACCGAGGCGGACTCCGGGCGGATCGTCCTGGCCGGGCCGACCCTGTTCTCCGGCTACCGCCTCGACCCGGGCCGGACCCGCGAGGTGCTGGGCCCGGACGGATACCGCACGAGCGACACCGGACTCGTGGGAGCGGACGGCCGGCTGACCGTCCACGGACGGCTGGACGACATCGTCATCAGCGGCGGCAAGAACATCTCCCCGGAGCCCGTCGCCGCGCTCCTGGAGGCCCACCCCGCCGTACGCGAGGCGGCGGTGACGGGGCGGCCCGACCCGGACTGGGGGCAGTGCCTGGTCGCCGCCGTCGTTCCCGCCGACCCCGCCAAGCCGCCGTCCGAGGACGAGCTGCGGACCTGGGTCCGCGAACGGCTCGCTCCCTGGGCAGCCCCGCGCCGCATCACGCTCCTGCCCGGCCTTCCCCGGCTCCACGGCGGGAAGACCGACATGCCCGCACTCACCGCCTTGCTCGACCGCGACCGCGACCGCGCCCGCGCCCCCGACCTCAACCTCGACCTCGACATCCTCGAAAGGACATCATGAGCACGAAGAGCCATGTCCCCGGCCCCGCCTACGCCTTCGACAACTCCAACGAGCACGCCGCAGGCCAGCACGACAGTCTGGCCCGGCTCCTGGACCCCCTGACCTGCCGGCGGCTGGCCGCCACCGGCATCCGATCGGGCTGGCGCTGCCTGGAGGTCGGCGCCGGCGGCGGCAGCGTCGCCCTGTGGCTCGCCGCCCACGTCGCGCCGGGCGGAAGCGTCCTGGCCACGGACATCGCACCGCACCACATCCCCGATACGCCCGGACTGACCGTCCAAACCCACGACATCACCACGGACCCGCTTCCCGAGAGCACCCACGACCTCGTCCACGCCCGGTTCGTACTGAGCCACCTTCCCGACCGCCGGGCAGTCCTCGGCAGGCTCCTGCGCACGCTCAAGCCGGGCGGAGTCCTGCAGATCGACGAACTCGACACCACGCACTGGCCGGTCGTCACCGCGTACGACGAGCCGCACGCCCAGGCCTACACCGCTTACCGGGACACCCTCGTAGCCGTGCTCCGGCAGGCCGGCGCGGACCCCACCTGGGGTCCCGGCGTGGCTCCCGCTCTGGTCGACGCCGGCTTCACCGGGATCGATGCGCACTGCCACACCGAGGTCTGGGACCGGACCTCGCCGGGGGCCGCCCTGATGCTCAGCAACAGCCACCACCTCGAACCGGCGCTGCTGGGCGCCGGCCTGGACCGGGACACCCTGCACACCGCCCGCGCGGCCATGCGACACGACGCGTTCCGCGCGGTGTCCTTCACGGTGCACACCGTGCAGGCCCGCCGCCCGTGAATCCCCCGCCTGTCCCGCCCGTCCCGCAGCCCCTCCCCAGAAAGCGAGCGACCACCACTTGAGCAGCAGCACTCCGCTCGAGGTCACCACCGTCCGCATCCCCGACCCCGGCCCCCTCGCCGCCCTGGCCCCCGGACCGTCCAGCACCCTGTGGCTGCACCGCGGGGACGGGTTGGTGGCATGGGGGGAAGCCGCCCGGCTGGAGACGACCGGCCCCGACCGCTTCGACGAGGCGGACCGCCGGTGGCGGGAATGGGCGGCGGCGGCCGTGATCCACGACGAGGTCCGCCGACCCGGTAGCGGCCCCGTCGCCTTCGGCAGCTTCACCTTCGCAGCGGCGGGAACATCGGCGCTGGTGGTGCCCCGCGTACTGGTCGGCCGCCGCGACGGCGTCTCCTGGATGACCACGGTCGGGACACCCCCCGGCCCCGTCCCGAGGCAGCAACCCGCTCCGATGCCCCGGGCTACCTGGCCGCACGATCCGACAGCCAGAGCCCACTGGCAGCACGCCGTCGGCGAAGCCGTCCGGCGCATCCGCGACGGCGAGGCCCGCAAGATCGTCCTCGCCCGCCAAACCATCGCCGAACTCAGCCACGCCGCCGACCCGCGCACCCTGGCGTCCACTCTGTCCGACCGCTACCCGGACTGTTTCACCTTCGCCGTCGACGGCCTCACCGGTGCCACCCCCGAACTCCTCGTCCGCCGCACAGGACGGCACATCACCTCCCTCGTCCTGGCAGGCACGTCCTGGCCGGGCGGCGCCACCCCGATCGGCGCCGCGAAGAACGCCGAGGAACACGGCTACGCGGCAGCCTCCGCCACGGACGCGCTGCGGCCCTTCTGCGCCGAACTGCACCCCTGCGACCAGCCGGAACACCTCTACCTGCCGCACCTCACGCACCTGGCCACCCGCATCACCGGCACCCTGAACGAGAACGTGTCCTCACTCGCCCTCGCAGGGGCGCTCCACCCCACCGCGGCCGTGGGAGGCACACCCACCGCCCGCGCGCTCGACCTGATCCAAGCCCTGGAGAACTCCGACCGCGGCAGGTACGCGGCCCCGGTGGGCTGGCAGGACGCCCGGGGGGACGGCGAATGGTGCATCGCCCTGAGGTGCGCGGCCATCGAAGGCAACCGCTTACGGCTGTACGCGGGCTGCGGAATCGTGGCCGACTCCGATCCGGAAGCCGAGTGGCAGGAGACCGAGGTGAAACTGACCGCGATGCGCACCCTCTTCGAGGAACTCCTGCCCGCCCTCGGTTGAGGCTCGCAGGGAATCAAGGTGCTGCTTCCTCTGCTGGGGCTCGTTGGCGCGCGGTATGCGCACACAAGGGAGCCGGGCGGGCCTCGGCGGCCGCTTCCCGGTCGCTTAAGGCGATGGCGGCCGTGCCGCGCAGGGCGGCCAGGATGGAGTAGGCGAGGTCGCGCAGGAGCGGCACGCGCCGCTCGAACACCTCGCGGGCCTGTTCGGGGCGGCCCGCGGCCAGCAGGGCGAGTCCGGCGAGGGCTTCGTTGTGCGGCTGGTACCGCTCCCACACCGCGAGCAGCATGGGCAGGACCTCGGCGAGCCGGCCCTGCTGCAACCGGATGCATCCGACGGCGAGGCCGCCCAGCCCGCTGGCATCCACTCACGGCCGGTCAGCGAGGAGACTCCCCTCAGTTCGATCCTGTCCTGGAAGCGATCAGAGTGCCGAGGCTGGGCCTGGGGCGGCCGCGCGAGCGACCGGACCAGGTACGACGATCGAACGTGTCCGCGATCTTTCCGGAGACCCAAGCGCCGCCCCGCTCTCCTTCGATCGGCTCGTAGTCGTCGAGGCAGCCGGTCAGGGCGACTACGAGCCGCTCCGGCCCGATGTGATTCTCGCGTTCCACGATTTGTGCCTCGTGAGGGATGACGGTGAGTGGTTCATGGGGCAGCTCGACGATGACGGCTCGGTGATCTGCTGGGCCTCCTACGGATCCGACCTTGCCGAGGCCATCCGCAGTCTCTGAACGACGCCCCGCACCTTCAGCCACTTTCGCACCAGACCCTATGCCGTTTCGTTTGGAACTAGGCTGTGCAGCTCGCCGCCGTGACCGGCTGACGGCGGTCGGCGGCCTGGATCACTGGAGGGAGGTGGCGGTGCACACCGTGCCGTGGTTGCACATCGTTGCGAAGCAAGGCTCTCTGCCGGTCGATCTCCTTCTTCCCATGACCGGCAGGACGTACGTAGCGCGTCTCGACGGTCGGGAGATGCGTGACACGAACGCCGTGTTCCAGCAGTTCTACGACGGATTACAGTTGCCTGATTACTTCGGGTGGAACTGGAATGCCCTGTCCGACTGTCTGCGTGATCTGAAGTGGCTGTCTGCGGACCGCTACGTATTGATCGTCGAGGCCACGGACGAGGCTCTGCCGGGCGATCCTTCCGAACAGCGGCTGCTCTTCAACACCCTGCTTCGGGCGGGACAGCGCTGGTCCTACACGCAGCGCCCCGAGGGCATCGAACTCGGCAGGCTCGTGATTGTCATGTCTTGTGACGCTTCGTCCGTCCCATCGCTGAAGGGACGGCTGCAATCATGCTTGGAAGAGACGGCATCGCCATAGGGGCTCATCTCGCGACGAGAGAAACGGCCCGGATCCCGCGCTTGCTCAGGTGGTCGCGAATGGCGCGTGCGCAGTACGCGCGTCCGCCGAGCGCACCTGCCATCGGGCCGCGACGAGGCGCGGGGCAGCGGCCTAGCGCGGGCCGGGCTCGAGGCGGCGCAGTTCGGCGGCGGCCGCCACGAGCTCGGCCAGACGGGGGACCTCGGCGCCCGCCGGAGTGCGCAGCTTGATGTGGCGGGCCAGCTTGCCCGTCCCCTCCAACAGGCCGCCTGCGTCGAGCCCGGCCAGGGCGACGCCGTCGCTGAACATCAGATTCACATGCGTGGCGTGCAGGACCAGCCCCGCGAACAAGCCCTTGTAGGTGCCGGGCGCGAACGTGAACCCGAGCATCCGCGCCGACACATCGACCTCCTCCAACGCGTCCGGCACCGCCCCGCGCACCACCTCCCGCGCCCGCGTGGCGATCACCGCCACCTCGGGAGACGCCGCGCCAAGCAGTTCCTGCCATGGGGACGGTCCGGACACTTCTGAGATCATGACCGGACTTTAGTAGGGCCGGGGACTGCCGCGGCGGCTGACGCTCCGTCTCCAGCAGCCGCCGCCTCGAACCGATGGTTCGCCGGGGGCCCTGGCACAACTTCTGTGGTGACGGCCCGACGGCCGACGCTCCGTGCCACCGAACTCGGGGAACTGGCAGGTCCACAGGTTGGCCTGACGCCGACACCAGCACGTAACGGCCCGGCCAGCCGGCGCTCAGTGACGGTAGGCGGCTGCCGCAATCTCGATGAAGGATCGGATCAACGGGTTGGTGTCACCTTCGTTCCACACCGCCACCACTCGGCTCGGCGCCATGTCGGTCAGCGGCACCACGGCCAACTCCGCGGGCAGGTCGTGTCCGAGCGGGGCCAGGCCGACCGTGCCGTTCCACAGCACGGCCTGCAGGCATTCCTGAACGGCGCGCACCACCGGGCCCTCGCGCGGCCTGCCACCGTTCCAGTACGACTGCCAGATGGGGTCGGCGCCCTGCGGGAACTGAAACCAGCGGCGGTCGCTCAGGTCGGCCAGCCGCAGCCGGTCGCAGCGGGCCAGCGGATCGTCGGCGCGCAGGACTGCACCGACCGGATCGGTCCGCAGCGCACGCACCGTCAGGCCGGTCTCGTTGAAGGGCGCCCGGGTCAGCGCGACGTCGACCAGTCCGGTGCGCAGCCCGCAGGTCGGGTCGGTCAGATCGGTGTCGCGGATGCGGATGTCGATGCCGGGGTGGGTTCGGCGGTAGGCGGCGGCCAGCCTGGACACTCCCGGGTCGGTGCCGTCGCCCAGGATGCCGACGGTGATGGTCGCGGCGCCGGCTGCCGCGCTCACGCGTACGCGCACGCGGTCGGCATGGTCGAGCAGGGCCCGCGCCTCGTCGAGCAGCACCGCGCCCACCGGAGTGAGCGTGACGCCGGTGGGTGAGCGGGTGAACAGCAGGGCCCCGGCATCGGCCTCCAACCGCTTGATCGCACGGCTCAGCGGCGGCTGGCTCATGTGCAGTCGGGTGGCCGCCCGGCCGAAGTGGAGTTCCTCGGCGACGGCCACGAAATAGCGCAAGGTCCGTAGCTCCACGCTGCAACGATACCCGCAGGGTATCGGCGCTGCGGGACGGGTCTTGGACACGGGCCTGCCCCCGGCGGTGCACTGGTTGGCATGACCGATGAAGCAGAGGCCAACGTGCCGCAAGCCGTCCCCGCCGTATCGGTGGTGGGTCCCGGCGATGGCGAGACGATCGTTCTGGGCACCACGCGCATGCGCGTTCTGGAGGACGGCAGCCACACCGGGCACCGCCTCGCGATCGCCGAGTCCGTCCTCGCCCCGCACACCCAAGGACCGCCGCAGCACCGTCACGCCCGGCACGACGAGGGCTTCTACATCCTCTCCGGAACCGTGCGGTTCACCGTCGGGGACGAGGACCACGACGCCACCACGGGCACGCTCGTGATGGTTCCGCCCGGTACCCCGCACACCTTCGCCAACCCGACCGACCAACCCGCCGTCATGCTCAGCACCTTCACCCCCGACCTGTACGTGCAGTACTTCCGGGACCTCGGTGAGGAGCTCGCCGGCGGCCGGCCGTTGTCGCCCGAGGCCCATACCGACGCGATGAGCCGCTACGCGACCGAGCCGGCCACCGGCCTCGGCTGAAGCAGTCGACGGGTCTGCGTGACCCGATCACCGATCACCCATGACCCATCACCCCATGAACGGGAACCATGAACATCGCCTACTGGATCGTCGCGGGACCGCTCTGCCTGTTCTACCTCTACGCGGGCACGCTGAAGGTGATCCGCAGCCCTGATCAGCTCAGGCCGATGATGTCCTGGGTCGACCGCATGCCCTTGCCCGCCCTGAGGGCGCTGGGGACGGTCGAAATACTCGGCGCGGCCGGCCTGGTCCTCCCGCCATTGACGGGCATCGCACTCCCACTGACGGTGGTCGCGGCAGGCGGCTTCGTACTTCTCCAGGCAGGGGCGATCGTCGTCCACCTGACCGGCGAAGACCGCCTGATCGCACTCAACGTCGGGCTCTTCACCACTGCGGGTGTGTCCATCTGGCTGGCCACCGGGCTGTGATGGAGCACCGCCCACGACGGGGGTGGCAGGGATTCGAACCATGGGCTCTGGCCACGTCACAGGCCGAAGGCGCCGCCCTCGATGAGGATGAGCAGGCCGATGGCGATCAGGACCAAGGGCAGGAGGATGTGGCCCCAGCGGGCGAGGGCCTTGGCGATGACCGGGCGGGTGGCAAAGTACCGGCCCGCGAAGCACCACACGGCCACCAGGGCGAGGAACACCACGGCGTACACGGTCATCCCGCCGATGCCGGCGGTGGCGAAGACGGGGACGTAGACGCCGATGTTGTCGCCGCCGTTGGCGAAGGTGACCGCGGCGACTTCCAGGGGGCTCGGCCCACCCTCCTTGTCCTGCGCTTCCTCCTCGTCCGCTCCGCCTTCGCGATGGTCTTTCCATGCCTGCCAGGCGGCCTTGAGGCCCAGCGCCAGGGGGAGCAGGCCGAGGTAGGGGATGGCGGACTCGGGCAGGAAGGTGGCGCCGAATGCGGCGGCCACCGCCACGGCGAGGATCGCGGCGAAACCCAGGTACTGGCCCAGCACGATCCGGCGGGTGGAGCCACGGTGCCCGGCTCCCTGGGCGAAGAACAGCGACAGGATCAGGATGTCGTCGATGTTGGTCACGGCGAACAGCCCGGCCGCCTGCCCGATGATGCCCAGGTTCACGAGTTGATGCTCTCCTCCGTTGGGGGTGTTCCGCCGACGCTACCGGGGCCCCGTGATGCGCCCTGGACGGGGCCGAGGAGCGGTGCCGTTCCTTCTCGTGAACATCGAACATGACTCGGTCGGGGCGCCTCCCGAAGCGCTGGACAATTGCCGTCCGAACTCGTGAACATGCCAGGCGTACCGTGGAAGTGCGGGCGGCACGTCCCCCGCCGCCGCTCCCGAAGGGCCCGGTGGGTGCCGGTCGGGGGCGAGCCGCGCACGGGCGGGTCGGTGACACGGGGTGCGGGGGCGCTTGGCCGGCCCCGTATCGGCGCAAGGGAAATGGGCGGGGCCGGCGCACAGGGGCGGGGCGCCGACCCCAGGAGAGGCCGGCGGGTCGGGGGGGCTCTGGCGGCTGCGGTGTCGGGTGTTCGCGGCCAGCCGGGCCTCAGGGGGACGGAGCCGACTCGACGCTGGTGACGCCGACACCACGTGCACCGCCGGACCGCGGCGCTCGGCTGCCCGGTAGCGTGCGCCGAGGCCGCCGCTGGCTTCAAGGACAGGGAGGGACCGATGAGCGGGTTCGCGGCGTGGCACTTGCAGTACGTGCCGGGTCCGGACGCCGTCAGTGCACTGGCCGGGAAAGCCGCCGCCGACCCTGACTGGCCCGAGGGCCCGGACCGGTTGCAGACCTTCACCGCGCACCTGGAGCGCAGCGGTGTCACCCGAACGACACTGCAGGACCTCACGGACGTCCCGGGTCCACTACGCCTCCCGCTGACTGCCTGCGACCTCGCCCTGCCGCGCCCGCCTGGCCTCGGCTCTGGCACCCGCGCCGGACCGTCGCATCGTCCGGATGCAGCCCGGCCGACGTCGCCGGGGTGTGTTCCGCCCGTCAGGCGTCGAAGCGGTGGCGGGAAGCCTCGATGTGGCCGACATATTCCGTGGGCCCAGTCACAGAGTCCGTCGATCGTCACTCGTAGCGCCTGGCCCGGCTCGGTGACGGTGTACTCGACACGCGGCGGTACAACGGGGTACACCGTCCGTTCGATCAGAACGTTGCGCTCGAACGACTGTTCCCAATCGCATGGAGATCATTCCCCGACTGCGTGCATAGCGCAATCATGCAGGCCTCCGGCCCTCCGAAGCAGTGCCGCTCCGCCGACCTGATCGGCTGCAGCGTCATGCGTTCTCGTTATTCCACAGCGCGTCCGATGAGTTTGTGGCTCCCGGCCGGTCCAAGCTCGTGACACCCCAGGAAAGGACACCGCCATGTCGGAGCTTCTCATCGACTTCATCACCTCCCTCGACGGCCACGCTTCGGGAGAGGGATGGCCCGGGTTTTGGGGCCTCGAGGGCCCGGAGTACCTCGCATGGCTCGGCGAGCAGCCCGAGGCCACCTACCTGATGGGAGCGAACACCTACCGCCTGATGTCGGGCTTCGCCGCTGGCGAGGTCCCCAATGGCCAGGACGAGTTCAGGCCTGAAGAAGAGGCGTCCGTCGACGAGCTCACGCAAGCGTCCAAGGTGGTGTTCTCCTCCTCACTCGAGGAGCCACTGACGTGGGCCAACGCCACGCTCGTCCGCGACGACGCCGTCGAGGCGGTCCGCGCCATGAAGTCGAGTGGCTCGGGGCTCCTCAGCACGATCGGCAGCCTCAGCCTTTGTCGGTCCCTGCTACGAGCCGGACTCGTCGACCGCTTCCGGGTCGTGATGTTCCCGGTGATCACCGGGGCCACGGGCGAAGAACGCATCTACGACGGCTATCCGGACGTTGCCCTCGAGATGATCGAGCACCGCACCTTTGACGGCCGCATCCAGCTGGTCGAGTACAAGCCCCGCGTGCTCGAGCACCCGCCGCTCGGCGTACCTGCATGACGTCGCCCCGCCGGCGCCGGTCTGGACGACCGCCAGGCTGGCGCCGGCGGGCGCGGAGCAAGACCTAGTAGGCGTCGAACGGCCAACGTCAGGTGTTCGGTTCCTCGACCTGAGCAGGGTCGGACGGCGGCTGTCCTGACCTCGGAGACAACCACAGCAGGTGACCCCTGCACGCCGATCGCGGACCGCGGACCTCGGAGAGCGAAAAGGGGACCTGCTCCTGAGTCGCAGGCAGGCCGAGGAAGAGCCGTGGCTCGGCGAGATCGACGGCATCGACACGCACTACTGCATCTGCCCGGCTTGGCAGGCGGCCGATCCGTGTCGGCAGCAGCATGGTTTCGTGAACGAGGCCGGCACCCCTGATGGCGACCCCAGACCCCGCGCCAGACACATGAAAACGTGGACAAGTGTGATCGCGGGACTCGCCGGGATCATCACTTTGGGATTCTTCCTGTGGGACCGCTACGTCCCACACCCCCCGACTGTCAAAGAGTGGGCAGTGCAAGCCAACACCATCTGCGACAAGCAAATCAAGGGCCTCCAAGAGGCCTCCAACAAGGTGAATGAATCCCTCAAGGCATTCGACGTGGCCATGAGCAAGGTCAACACGCCGGAGTCGCCCACCGGGGATGAGATCGTCGAGCTCATCAATCGAGCTGCCCAGGACCTAGACAGCTTCTCTGGCACAGAGCGGCAGACCAAGGCAGACCTGGATGGCATCGAGCGTCCCGAAGACCACGCGCAACAGGTCGACCGGCTGATCGAGGCCATGAACGAGATGAGCCAGAAGGACACCGAACTCAGCCAGTACTTCCGGAAGATCGGAGAGAGCACCATCCCCGATCGGAAACGGTTCGAAATCGAAGAGGAGCGCAACAAGCTCGTGGAGGAGGTAGACGGCACGCTGAAGGAACTCGGAGCAAAGCAGTGCCTGATCTGACCCTCCGCAGCGCCGCCGCGATACAGCAGCCGGCCAAATCTGTTGGACAGTACCGCCGAGCAGCCTCCTGGGGACCAGGCGCAGTGGCCCTCACGTGCTACGCGGCGGCTTCCGCTTCGCAGTCGTCTCCTTCGCCGTGCCGGACGTGCGCTTCACGGCGTTCTCCCTGGCTGTAGGGAGCGCGTGGACGACGTCGCCCAAGCGTGGCAGGACTGTGTCGATGGAGCGCCTCCGGTGGGTGGTGGCCGGTGGCGGGGACCTGCCGGGGCGGCTGCTACCGGCCGGGCTCCTGGCTGGACTATCCGCTGCTGGTTGAATGGCTCGGCGGCGGGCCGGCCGTCTGGAGCCCCGATACTCGCGAGGAGTGAGCGCAGTGCGGGCCGCCACCCGCTCAGGGTGGCAGCCCGCACTCACTGTCTGCTGCCCGTGAACTAGAGCCTGTCTCTTGGAAGTGCTGTGCGCAGGGTGCTGCATGCCGGGTCGATAACCTGTGTCGGCGTTGGCGGCATGGTGCGAAACTTCGGGCCATGACCTCACCCGAGCTCAGTGACCTGGACTATCTCCGGGAGATCGAGCGCCTCGCCAACCGCGTCAGTGTGGAGGCATCCAACGAAGGATGGCTCTCGTTCCAGGCAGACCCGGATGAGGCGACACCACTCCAGCGCAGCGTGAACGTACTTGCTCGGGCTCTGCGCCATTACCACTTCGACGGTGACGGTTGTCTGGACGAGGACCGGCCTCTGGTCCGCCTCGTCGGAGCGTCGGTGTTGAAGCCCGGGGCCATGCCGGCCGGGGTGGAGGAAGCGTACGAGGAGGTGTGTGCACGGATCGGCGTCGACCCCAGGCCGGAGGGCTGGGCACTGTGGAACACCTGGAGCGACGGGGACCTGAATGTGACCATGGTGGTGTCCGCGGTCGAGACGACCGAGGGGCTGTTCGAGAACTGGGCTCGCGGGAGGGCACTCGACCCTGTGTCACCGCTCCCCTCCCAGGTCGCCCTCGTCCGCCAGGGATGGATAGGACCGATGACGTTCTCACCTCGCGGCGTCAGACGGGCGGGCCTTGGAGGTCGGCCGCTGTCCTAGGCTCTGGCCCTCGGTCAGGAGCGAGTCCACATGAGGATCGCAGCGAGGTGCAGTGCGGCCTGGTAGGCGATGGCGAGCTTGTCGGTTCGCATGGCCAGACCACGCCACTGCTTGAGCCGGTTGATGCACCGCTCGACGGCATTGCGCTGCTTGTATGCCTCAGCGTCGAAGCCAGGCGGGCGGCCACCGGCGCGACCTCGCCGCAGACGGTGACCGACCTGGTCGGCAGGCTGCGGAATCACGGCACGGATACCTCGCCGCCGGAGATGCTCACGGATCGCGCGGGATGAATACGCGCGGTCCGCCAGGACGGCGTCCGGCCGGGTCCGCGGTCTTCCTGGCCCGCTTCGCGGAACACGGATGCCTGCCATGACCACCTCGAAGGCCGGCGCGTCGCCCGCCTTGCCCGCGGAGACGCGGAGGGCCAGGGGCCGTGCATGGCCGTCGCTGACGAGATGGACCTTCGTGCTCAGGCCGCCGCGGGAACGTCCGAGCGCATGGTCCTCGGGCTCAGCCCGAAATGGCGCCCCTTTTTCCTGGCTCCGGCGGCGTGCTGGTGAGCCCGACAGACGGTGGAGTCCACCGCCACAGTCCAACCGATGTCGTCAGCACCGTCGGCCGCCGCCAGAAGCGCGGCAAGAATCCGTTCCCAGGTGCCGTCCACGCCCCACCTGAGCAGTCGCTTGTGAGCGGTCTGGAATGAGCCCAGCTCGTCCGGCAGGTCCCGCCAGGGCGAGCCAGTGCGGTACTTCCACACGATGGCTTCCAGAGTTCGACGATGGTCGGCCCATCGCCGACCACGGACCGGATCGGCCGGCATCAACGGCTCGATCCGGGCCCACATCGCATCAGTGATCACCCGCCGGACAGACACATCCGATCAACCGACGAGCAGATCAAGGAGACACGCTCTAGCTGCTCCCGCCGCGCTTCTTATGCGGCAGCACTGGGCCGCCTGCCTGCGGCTGTTGCTGCTGCACCTCGGTATCGGTCGAGTCACTCCCAGCACTGCTCCCGCCACTACCGTTGAAGTCCTCCACAGTGCTGCCCCCGCCGCCGCCGTTGGAGTCAGGGGCCGGGCCCTTCGCATACGTGACCGGGCCCTTCGACTTACGCGGCAACGCCGGACCGGCCCCATGCCCCGGCGAGGCACCAGCGGGATCAGGTTCTGGCGATTCCTCGGCCACGGTGGGCCCCTTTCGCAACGGTGAACACGGCGACCAAGTCTTCCCCGCATCCGCCCGTCCCTAACCACTGGACATCCATCCGTCGGAGGTCGGAACGGCTACTGGCGCCAGTCTGCTCCCGGCCGGCCCGGAGCGGGAGTCAGGGGACGGTCACGCGCATCACGTACGGCTCCCCGCTGCTGATCGCACGGGCCTGCTCCCTCAGGTCTGCCGCAGAGAACCCGAGGAGCGCCTCGTCGGCGGACCGGGTCAGCAGAGGCAGGAGGGGTCTGACCCACCCCACCCCGGAGCACGTCCTCATACAGACGCCTGACCACGCAACGGAGGACCCTGCGAGGGCGCCGGTCCAATGAGCGCCGCCCCAGCCCTGGAGCCCTGGCGTACTCAGCGCCAGGGCCCCTTCCCTTCTCGTTCTCTCCGTGACGGCCGGGCGCAGGGCAGGTCGATCTCGCTTGCGACGGAGCACGATCCCGGCCGCGACACCGACACCGGCTACGAGCAGTGAACGGTTCCGCGCGTGCGACCGGATACGCGACACCTGAACATGCGGGCCTGCCAGTCGCGAGGGCCCGCTCGCACCGTGGTGGTCTGTGGCCCCGTCAGTACGTGGGGCAGAGGTTGGTCTGCACGGCGGCGAGGATGAAGGCGGCCTTGGTGGGGCCGAAGCCGTCCGGGTGGTTGGGGCTGATGAAGCGCCGGTTCGTGGACTCGACACGCTTGGTCGGGTCCTTCTCGTCCTTCATCGACTGGCACTGGTTCAGCCCGCGGCTGATGGCTTTGTCGTCCTTGCCGTTGACGATCTCGGGGTCGATCTTGTTGAGCGCGGCGAGGTAGATGGCGCGCTGTTCAGGGGCGGGGCTGGGCGGGATGCCGGCGGCTGCCGCTGCGGAGCTGAGCGCCTCTGGGGCGGTGCTCGACTGCGATGCGGACGGCGGGGCGGCGACCTTGTCATCGGGCTTGGGCTCGCTGGTGACGGCCTCGGAGCAGCCGGTGAGGGCGAGGAGGCCGGCGGCGGCGAGGAGGGTGATGGTGTGGTGTGTGCGCATCGCATCATGGTGTCGGCGCCAGGACCCGTATGGGTGGGATGTGACTGTTCCGTGACGCACGCGCAGGGCCTGACGAGCCGTCCGAGGAGGACGGCTGCATCAGGCGCGGAGTGCGGCAGGAGTGGGAGCCAGAGGACTTGATCGAGGTCTGGAGGCTGTTTGGAGGAGGACCGGGAGCGGCTTCGGAGCGGGTCGGGGGCGGCGAACCGGCTGGGTTTCGCGCCGCTGCTGAAGTTCTTCGGCTGCCGAAGAACTGGCGAGGAACACGGAACGGACCGGGGCGCCCCATACGTTGAGCAGGGCGGGGCCACGCCGTGCGCACCCGACGAGCACCGAAGGGATGGGGGGCGCGTGCCGCAACAGAGCCGCTCTGCGCGCCTGGCCGCGTCCGCGCTGACCCTCGTCGTCACCGTCCTCGCGCTGTTCGTCCCGGTGGCCGGGGCGCAGGGCATGCCCGTGCCCGCCGACAGGCCGCTCGCCCACCACACGGTGGCGGGGCACATCGGATCAGGGGCAGCACCGGACGACGTCCCGGCGCGGCAAGTCGCGGTCACGCCCCGACCGGACGCCCACATCCCGGGCCCGCAACCTGCGGGCCCCGCGCGTACGGCCGTCGACACGGCCCCGCGCCGCGCCCTGGGCGGGCCCGACGCGGGGCCCGCCACCGTACTCGCGCCGCCGCGCAGGCCGTTCGAGTCCGCCGCCCCGCGCGGCCCGCCCCACCGATGAGCACGCAGACCGTCATCGACGCCTGACCCTTCTGACCCGGCGCACACCGCGCGGGGCCGGTCACGCGTCCCTCCGTCCTGCCCTCATCGTGGAGTACGCATGTCTCGGACACCCTTGTCCCGCCCACCCTTGTGGAGGGCGATCGTCGCCCTGGCGGCCGTCGCGCTGTCCCTCTACATCGCCCTCACCCAATCCGCCCGCCTCGGCCTCGATCTACGCGGCGGCACCCAGATCGTCCTGGAGACCCGGGACTCACCCACCGTCAAGGCCGACGCCGCATCCACCGACCGCGCTCTGGAGGTCCTCAGGCAGCGCGTCGACGCCCTCGGCGTCTCCGAACCCGGCATCGCCCGCTCCGGCGAGAAACGGATCATCGTCGAACTGCCCGGAGTGCAGGACCCGCGCAAGGCCGCCGAGGTCATCGGCCGCACCGCACAGCTCACGGTCCACCCGGTGACGGGGGCGACGGCCGACCAGGGCTCCGCGATGCCCGAGGCCGACGGATCACGCACCCTGCCCGACCCGGACCGGCCGGGCAACCACCTGAAGCTGGGCCCCACCGCCCTCACCGGCGAGGGGGTCGAGGACGCCGCGGCGGTCCTGGACCAGCAGTCGCTCGGCGGCTGGATGGTCGCCCTTGACTTCCGCAAGGGCGCGGGCGACACCTGGGCGAAGATCACCTCGGACGCGGCCTGCGCGCCTCAGGGCGCACCGCAACGCCGCGTCGTCATCACCCTCGACAACAAGATCATCTCAGCGCCCGGCGTCACCGCGGACGTGGTGTGCGGGACCGGTATCGCCGGCGGCTCCACGCAGATCAGCGGCGGCTTCAGCCGGGCCGAGGCGCGCGAGCTGGCGGCGCTCGTGAAGGGCGGCGCGCTACCGGTGCCCCTCGACGTCGTGGAACAGCGCACGGTCGGCCCGACGCTCGGCGCCGACGCCATCGAGGCGAGCACCAAGGCCGCCCTCATCGGCATCGCCCTGACCGCACTGTTCATCACCGTCGTCTACCGCCTCCTTGGCGCGCTCGCCGCCGTGGCACTCGCGCTGTACGGCCTCATCTCGTACGCCGCTCTGGTGGCGCTCGGCGCGACGCTCACGCTGCCGGGGCTCGCCGGGTTCGTCCTGGCGGTCGGCATGGCGGTGGACGCGAACGTCCTGGTCTTCGAACGGGCCAGGGAGGAGTACCTGGGCGTCCGTTCCAAGGACCTGGCGAAGCCGGTGAAGACCGGCTTCGCCAAGGCATGGAGCGCGGTGATCGACTCGAACGTGACGACTCTGCTCGCCGCGGGATTGCTGTTCTTCTTCGCCACGGGCCCGGTCAAGGGCTTCGGGGTCACCCTGTGCATCGGCGTCCTGGCATCGATGCTCACGGCGCTCGTGATCACGCGCGCCCTCGTGGACTTCGCCGTCGCCCGCAGCTTCGTACGCAAGCGCCCCGGTCTGACGGGCATCGCCTCGACGGGACGGGTCCGCACATGGCTGTCCCGCCGCAACCCGAACCTGGTCCGCCACCGTCGCCGCTGGCTCGGCGCGAGCGCACTCCTGGTGGCGGTGGCCGTCGCAGGAATCCTCATCCGCGGCCTGGACTTCGGCGTCGAGTTCACCGGCGGCCGCCTCGTCGAGTACAGCACCAGCAGGTCCGTCGACGCGGACACGGCCCGGAACGCCGTGTCCGACGCCGGGTTCCCGCGCGCGGTGGTGCAGGAGTCCGGCGACGGCGACATCACCGTACGCACGGAGAAGCTCACCGACGACGAACAGCAGCGCGTCAAGGCGGCCTTGGAGGAGCCCGGCGGAACCGTCACGGTGGAGCGTGACGAACAGATCGGCCCGAGCCTCGGCAGCGAACTGCGCCACAAGGCGCTCCTGGCCCTGGGCATCGCGGTGGCCGCCCAACTGATCTACCTCAGCGTGCGGTTCCGCTGGACCCTGGCGGCAGCGGCGGTCTCTGCGATGGTCCACGACGTCCTCCTCGTGGTGGGCCTGTTCGCCTGGCTGGGCAGGCCCGTGGACAGCGTCTTCCTGGGGGCGCTGCTCACAGTGATCGGCTACTCCGTGAACGACACGGTGGTCGTCTTCGACCGCGTCCGCGAAGCGCGCCGCCGAGACCCCCGAGGCGACCTGGAGAAGACGGCCAACCACGCGGTGGTCCAGACACTCCCGCGCACGGTGAACACGGGTATGGGAGCCCTGTTCATCCTGACCGCACTGGCGGTACTGGGCGGCGACTCGCTGGCGGACTTCTCCGTGGCGCTGATCGCGGGCGTCCTGGTCGGCATCGCCTCGACCATCTTCACCGCGGTCCCGATCGCGATCGCCCTGGAACACCGCAACCCGACACCCCCACCGGCACGGGACCGTCGCACCGCGAAGGAAATCCCTGACGAGTACAACCCGTTGGAGGCGCGGAGGAAGAAGGAGAGGGGGACGGGGGCGGTGGTCTGAGCCCGCGAGGACGGTCCTGGCATCGGCCTTCGGCCCGGTTCGGGAGCCCAGCTCGGACGGGGGTTCGGCGCACCCGTACACATGGGGTCCTGGCAGGTCAGCGGACAGCCAGCGGGATAGCGGGAGTCCTGGCAACGGTGAAGGTCGCGCCCGGTACAGCGAGGCCGATGTGGAATTCGGCGTCGAGGTCACCGCCCGCGACCGCCCACGGCGACACCGTTGTGGACGAGTGCTCCAGTGTGCCTTCCCCGCCCACGGGCGGGGAAGGCACGGGCGCCGGGCGCGCTCAGCCGAAGCGGTTGATCTTGGGGAACCTCGCGGTGGTGTCGACGTAGTACTTGCGGATCAGCGGGCCGAAGCCGCCCTCCTCGTCGCCGAGGATCATCGACTTGACGACCTCCAGGCTCTTCGGCGCGGTGAACTCCTCCGGCTTCGTCTCGGGCTCCCCCGCGACCAGCGCCTTCCACGCCGCCCGGGACTCCGCCGTGGCGCTGACGTCCGGGTCGAGGCCCAGATAGTAGGCGCGGTCGTCGGCGTCCTTCCCGACGGCCAGGAAGACGATCACGTGGAATCCGCTGGTGAACTTGCTCTTGGCCCCGCCCACGTGCTCGGCCGGACCGTTGACGTACACGGCGCGCTCCGACTTGAGGGCTGTGTCGATGCCGGCCCACGCCGCCGAGGCACGGATCACCGACCCGAGGTCGCCGGGCGTGAAGAGCCCGTCCTTCCCGGGGCTCAGCAGAGCGCCGACCTCCTTGGCGCGCCCCTGGCAGTTGCTGTCCATCATCTTCCCGAACGCGGAATCGACCGGCATCTGCAGCCAGCACGCGAGGCGCTTGAGGCCGGTGCTGCCCTCCGTCGCGTCCACCGCCTTCGCGATCCGGTCCCTGATGTCCTTGAGCGCCGGCGCGGGCTTGTCGCCAGCCTGAACGTACGCCTGCTCGATCACGAAGCATCCCCCCGAGTCCGGGCTCCACTCGGCCCCCACCATGACGCACGGAGCGTACCCACGAAGGAGCGGAGCGTGAAGACCCCGGGACGGCCAACAGCGCGCCGCACGCGCCCGAAACCACCAGGCGTGGCCCATGAGCGCCCGGACCGTTGTCAGGGCGCGGTTGCCCGAACCCGCGAAGTAGCGGTCGAACGCGGCCGGCGTGAGGTGCCACGGCACGATGTCGTACTGCTCGCACAACTCGATCACAGGCTTGACCAGCCGGCTGATCGACGACGGCATCAACCCCGCCGCGTCCCGCGCCCAATCGTCGGGCGGCCGTCGAACCTCTGTCATGCGCTATGGGACTGGCCGCTAGGGCTGATCAGCGGTGCATTCGGTCCGAGTCGCTCGTCCCGAAGAGGACCTCAGCCCTGAACGGCACCGCTCCCGACAAGACTTGAGATCATCGTTCCATGCCACAGAAGGATGATCAGCTGACAAAGGTCGCGTGCGGTATCTCCAAGGCGACGGCATCGAAGCGCGCCGCTGCCGTGCTGCTGCTCGAGGCCGACGTCATCCTCCATGCGGACTGGGTGGCGGGGCTCGCGACGAACCACGCGGCCCCCGACTCGGTGCTGCGTCGCGTGTTCACACTGGACCCTCGGTCCGAGGCCTGGAGTCTGCTCGGGAGGCGCGAGCTGTCGCCGTCCGCGGCGCGGGCCGCCGTCGCGCACCCCGACCCGGAGGTCCGCAGCATCCTGGTGGGGAATTCCCGCTTGCCGACGGAGGCGTACGGTGCGCTGGCCGAGGATGCGGACCCGGCCGTGCGACGCCGCATGCTCCGGATCGCCGAAGCGTGCGGCGTCGAACTGCCGAAGGAGGTGGTCGTCCGGCTGGCGACCAGCCCGTACGGCGGGCTGAGGAGCATCGCGGCTGAACTCGTGGGTCTTCCGGAGAGGAACCTGCTCCTGCTGGCCGGGGATCGCGACCCCCGCGTCCGGGCCGCCGCCATCAACACCCGAACCTGGCACAGGCTGCCTCCGGCGGTCCGAGCCGCGGCCGAGGCCGACCCGGACGCGCGGGTACGCGAGGCCTTCGAACGCGTCGCCCGCCCCTTGATGCCCCTGCCGACGACAGTCAATGCCTTCCTCGCCGAAGCGGAGGAGGACCGCCGTCTCGCCGCCGCCCTCGCCTCACCCGTCGACGCCGACCTGGCAGCCTTCCTCGCCACCCACGAAGACCCTTCCCTACGCGAGCGGGCTGCCCGGAACCCACACACGCCCACACCCCTCGCGCTCAGGCTGGCCACTGACCCCGATCCCCATGTACGACTGGCCGTGTCCACGCGCGCGGACCTGACCGAGGAACAGCGGGTCGCGATCGACTACACGGCCCCGCAGGAGCGCTACTCCTTCCCGGCCTGGGTCGAGGAACACTTCGACGACCCCGATGCGCTGCGAGAGATCGCGGGTTCCCGCCACGTCATGCTGCGCCGGGGCGTTACGCGTGCGCCGGAACTGCCCGCCGATGTGGTCGAACGGCTGGCAATCGACGAGGACTACTACGTCAGGGCGATGCTGTGCGAGAACGACCACGCCCCGCACGAACTCCTCGTTGAGATGCTCGCCGGCTCCGAGAGGTGGGTCCTGCTGACTTCTCGTCGCAACTTCGCCCGGCCCGGCCTCGCGCGGTTCGCCGACAACCCGAACCACCGACTGCGGTACGCCGCCATGCGCGACCCACACGCCGAACCAGAACTCGTCGAGCGCCTCTCCCACGACCCGAACGACATGGTCCGACATCACGCAGCCTCCCACCCGCTCCTGCCACTCCCCCGCCTCGTCGAGCTCCTTGGCATGACCGAGCAGGGCGTGGCGCGAACAGCCGCCCGCAACCACGCGTTGCCCCACGACCTCATGCACCAGCTCCTTGACATCGCCGGCGTCGAGCGCTGAGCCGGGCATACCCGGCCAACGAGGAAACCGGCATCCGGCTGCGCCGGTCCGCCGGCCGCCGCAGCCGGACCCTGCCCGGACCGGGGCACGTCCTCCGGCGTGACGTCCAGGTGCGCGTCAGCTGGCCCGAAGGCCGACAGCCAGTGTCAGTTCGAGGACCCGCTGTGGCGATGCGAGATCCGGAAACAGCTCCCGCAGCTGCGCCATCCGGTACCGGACCGTCTGGGGATGGACGAACAACGCCGCCGCCGCCTCGTCCCGCCTGCCCTGGTGCAGCAGCCACGCCCGCAACGTCTCCTCCAGCCGCCGTGCCGTCGCGGCAGGCAAGGTCCGCAACGGTGCGAGGGCTCGGGCACGAAGGTCTGCGAACGCGTCCGCGTCGGCGCTCAGCACCAGCTCGGGCAGGTGGTCCTCGGTGTCGCGAATGTCGGAGGAGAGGGAGCGCGCGCGGACGGCCCGTGCGTACGAGGCGGACGCACGGGTCCACGGCCGGGCCGGGCCGACCACGGCGGTGCGGTCGATCAGCTGCCGCAGGAGATGTGATCGGTCGGCATCGGGGACGAGCAGCACACCGGTGGCGTCCGGCAGATCGTCGAGGACGAGGGTGCTCGGGTCGAGCGCGCGGTAGGCAGGCCGGGCCTGGGCGGCGGGCAGCAGGACCGCGGTCAGCGAAACCGGAGGCTGCCACCCGGCCCGTTGGACAGAGGCCAGCAGCACGTCCGGGCTCGCGCCGGCGAGGAGGTCGCGGGCCAGGTGTTCCAGCTGGCGCTCGTGGGCCCTGCCCCGGGCCGCCAGTTCGTCGGCGTGGCCCGCGGCGCTCGCGGCAGAGAGCTCGTCGATGTAGGCGAAGGTCAGCTCGGCGAATTTGGCGACCTCGGCGGCGGGCAGACCTACGGGCACGGCGCCCGCCGCCAGGCATCGCCAGGCCACGCGGGCGCCGACGCGGTAGGCGCTGAGCAGGGCGTCCATCGAACGGCCGTCGCGCACCTCGCCGCGGCCCAGCTCGTAGGCGGCGTCACCGGCGTCGCCGCCCGTGGCGTTCCCGCTCGCGAGGTCCAGGTAGTGCCCCAGGGCGGTACGGACGGCCCGGCGGATGGTGGCGCCCATGCGGCCCGAGAGGGCGTTGGCGTAGGGCGGGACCTCGTCCATGATCGCCTGGACGACCTCGTCGGCGGTGGTCTTCAGCTCGGCCCGAAGTGCTGTGACCGTCGTCTCATCCAGGGCCAGTTCACTGGCCCTCCGGATTGCATGGCTCACGGTTTCATTCCCTGCGAACAATTCGGCTGATCAAATTTACGTCCTACGGTCAGGACTTTACGCCTTGAGGCGCAGCAAGCTGGAGTCATGACGAGTGCAGCCCTCCGCAGCAGGGCGTGGAAACTGCTGGAGATGGTCACGACGCCGCTGCTGCCGTCGGACTACCTCGACCTGGTCAGCCCGCTGCGTGCGGGCGCTGACCTGCGCGGGCGCATCGAGGCCGTGCACCCCGAGACGGGTGACGCCGCGACTGTCGTGATCAGGCCGGGACGGGGCTGGCGCGGGCATACAGCCGGTCAGTACGTGCGGATCGGGGTCGATGTCGACGGGGTGCGCCTGTGGCGTGCCTACTCCATCACCTCGCCGACGAACCGCGAGGACGGCCGCGTCACGATCACCGTGAAGGCGATCCCGGACGGCAAGGTCAGCAACCACCTGGTCCGCAGGGCTAAGCCGGGCACGCTGGTCCAGCTCGACCAGCCGACCGGTGACTTCGTGCTGCCGCAGGCCAAGCCCGCCAAGGTGCTCTACCTGACGGCCGGCAGCGGCATCACGCCCGTGATGGGCATGCTGCGCGACATCGAGTTCGACGACGTCGTCATGGTCCACTGCGCGCCACGGCCACAAGACGTGATCTTCCGCAGCGAACTGCACGACCTGGTCGCGGACGAGAAGCTGCGGCTCACCGAGGTGCACACCGACACGGACGGCATGCTCGACGTCTCCCGTCTCGACGAACTCGTGCCCGACTGGGCCGAGCGCGAGACCTGGGCTTGCGGACCCGCGGGCCTGCTGGACGCCGCCGAAGAGCACTGGACCGGGCACGGCGTGCAAGAGCGCCTGCACACCGAACGCTTCCGCCCCAGCATCGTCGTCACCGGCGACGGCGGCGAGGTCACGTTCAGCGCGACCGGCAAGACCGTCGACGCGGACGGCGCCACGCCGTTGCTCGACATCGGCGAGGAGGCCGGCGTGCTCATGCCCTCCGGCTGCCGCATGGGCATCTGCTTCGGCTGCGTCAGCCCGCTCAAGGCGGGCGCCGTCCGCGACCTGCGCACCGGCGAGATCACCGAGGCCGAACCGGGCGTCCTCATCCAGACCTGCGTGTCCGCCGCGGCGGGCCCCTGCGACATCGAACGGTAGGAGCACTTTGACCGCCATCGACCCCACCGCCCACCTGACCGCGGAGCAGATCGAGGAGCTCGGCCGCGAGCTGGACGCCATCCGCGACGAGGTGATCGCCAGCCGCGGGGAGAAGGACGCCGCCTACATCCGCAAGGTCATCTCGGCGCAGCGCAAGCTCGAGCTGGTCAGCAGGGGCGTGCTGCTGTTCTCGATCTTCCCGCCCGCGTGGGTGCTCGGCACCGCGGGCCTGTCCGTGGCGAAGATCATGGACAACATGGAGATCGGCCACAACATCCTGCACGGCCAGTGGGACTGGATGCGAGACCCCAAGATCCACTCCACCACCTGGGAGTGGGACCACGTCTCACCGTCCGATCAGTGGAAGCACTCGCACAACGAGCTGCACCACACGTACACCAACGTGATCGGCAAGGACAACGACCTCGGCTACGGCATCATGCGCGTCGACGAGGACCAGAGGTGGCACCCGTTCCACCTCGGCCAGCCGCTGTGGAACTTCCTCAACGCCTGCTTCTTCGAGTACGGCATCGCGGCGTACGACCTGGAGCTCGGCAAGAACCTGCACAAGCGCCGCCGCAAGAACCCGGAGTTCCGCGCGCGGGCCAAGGCAGTGGGCCGCAAGATCCGCAAGCAGGTGCTCAAGGACTACGTGATCCACCCGCTGCTGTCGGGCCCGTCGTTCCTCCCGACGCTCGCCGCCACGTTCACCGCGAACCTGGTCCGCAACATCTGGACCCACTCGGTGATCATGTGCGGGCACTTCCCCGAGGGTGTGCAGGTCTTCGAGCGCCGGTCGATCAAGGGCGAGACGCGTGGCCAGTGGTACCTGCGACAGATGATGGGCTCGGCGAACATCAGCGGCAGCAGGGCCATGCACTTCATGACCGGCAACCTGTCGCACCAGATCGAGCACCACCTGTTCCCGGACCTGCCGAGCAACCGGTACGCCGAGGTCGCGGTCAAGGTGCGCGCGCTGTTCGAGAAGTACGAGCTGGAGTACGTCACCGGGCCGCTGCCCAAGCAGGTGTTCTCTGCGTGGCACAAGGTCTTCCGGCTCTCGCTGCCGAACAAGAAGCCCAAGGTCAAGACGCCGGACCGCGAGCAGGAGCTCGTCGCGGCCTGATTCCCGGAATCGGCCGGACCGGCGGCACCGTCGGTCCGGTCAGCCGCGGTGGAACAGGTCTGCGCCTGCCGACCGGTGCCGTCCTTTTGGCGCGGGTCCTTCGCCGCCGGGAACCTCCCGGCCTTCCTGACGCCACTGCCGCGCGAGGGCGTCGTAGATCGGAGAATCCGACTCCCACCCGCTGCCCGCCCGCACGTCGGCGGAACTTCTCTGTGCTGGAACGTTCCTGTGGTCCATGAGCAGCCCAACGACCCCGCGCCGGACATCGTGACGGTCCGTATCCCGAACGTCACCAGGAGACCCGCCACGGGGTGACGGGTACGCCTGCCTCAACACGGCTCAGAGCGCGAGTTCGGAAAGGCCTCAAGGCGTGCAGCGGGCGAGGGTCGGTCCGGTCATGTCCCCAGAGCGCTCCGGGTTCCGGCCCTGACCCGCGCACCCGTGCCGGCGCGGACCGGGCACGACCCCAACGGTCACCAAGCCGGCTCCGCAGGACTCCCGAGAGACCGGTCCTCGTACCGACACTTCCGAACCGCTCACGTCACTCCGGTCACGCCCCGGCGGACGGGGCCGGCGGCGTGGCGAGTCCGCCCAGGACGCGGGCGGCCGGTGCGGGGTCGGCCAGCCACTTCAGGTGGCTGCCCTCCAGTGTGTGGACGTCGTACGGGTTGTCAGGTGTCAGCTCGTTGCCCTCGCGGATCAGCCGGTCCTGTAGGGCGGTGGGCAAGCTCGTGTCGTCGGCCAGGCGGATGTAGGTCTTGGGGATGCGGCCCCAGGTCGCGGCCTGTGCCCGGTCGGCGGGGCCACCGACGTCCAGGCTCTCGTCGGGCTGGAAGGTGTTCAGGAAGGTGAGGAACTCCTCGTCCGTGCCGTCGGCGAAGAACGCCGCCTTGAACGCCGTGAGTGAGTCCGGGTCGGCGGTGCGGAAGTTGACACGGAGCAGGCCGAGTTCGGCAGGGTTCCCCGTCAGCGCCGAGGCGAATGCGGCCGGGTCGACCGTGGCCATCTCCGGTTCGGCGTAGTAGTCACCGACGTCGAGACGGACAGGGCACCACGCCGAGACATAGACGAGGCGGTCGATCAGATCCGGGCGCGCGTTGGCCGCAGCGGTGACCGTGATGCCGCCACGGCTGTGTGCGACGAGTATCACGGGTCCGTTCCGCTTGGCCCGTTCGAGGATCCCGACCAGGTGTGCGACGTTGTCGGCGAGTGTGACGCCCTTGATCGAGCCGGGGGCGGCGGCGAGCCCCTCGGGATCCTGCGGTGCCTGATAGGCGTGGGTATAGGTCGCCTGGAACCCGTGGCCGGGCAGGTCGACGGCGACCGAACGGTGCCCGAGGAGGCCGAGTTCTGCCTGGAGGGGCGCGAAGGAGAAGGAGTTCGCGAAGGCTCCGTGGACAAGTACGATTGTCGGTTGCATCTGTGTACTCACTTTCCGGCCGACGCGGTCCGGCGTCGGCCATGGCGGGCCCCGGCACGGCGAGCCGGCCCAGGGCTGAGGAGTGGGGCTGAGGAATGGGGCAGTTTCCGGCGCGGGGCGTCATGCATCGCGTCCATCACGGTCAGGTCGACGGCGTCGCTCACGGGCCGTTCGAGGTTCCGGTGTCATCACCGACCCACGTCATTGGCGTGGCTGACGCGCGACGTGCGTGGGCGTGCGCGTGGGCAGGTAGCCGAAGCTGTCGGCGGTGTCGGTCAGGACACCGCCGAGGTCCGGGTAGTGCCCGTGGGCTTTGTCGGATCGACTCGGCCTTCATCCAGCGGCCGAGGCCGTGTCCGCGGGGCTCTGGAAGCACGCCGGTGCCGTAGTGCTGGGCGTCACCTGTGCAGCCGCCGGGCACGACGAGTTCGGTGAACCCGGCGATCGAGCCGTTGGAGGTGTCGGGGGCGACGACGGTGTGCAGGTGGTCGCTGCGCTGTTCGACGGCCTTCGCCGCAGCCCGGACCCGGTCCACGTCCCAGGTCGTGGTGCCGTGATCGGTGCGTCGGCCGTGCGCCCCCGTGAGCGGGTCGGTCAGTGGGGTGATGCGGAGCGACAAGGTGTCTCAGTCGTGAGGAGGTCGCAGAGGTCAGTACGCGGGCTCAACTGCTGGGCACTCCTGCGCATGTGCTCCACACCTCCTCGTCGACAGCGCCGGTCCGGATCAACATGGACGGCTGGGAGAACGTAGCTGGTCCATCGGCTCCTCGGCAAAGGATTACTGACCTTGTGCTCGTGGTGTCCCCGGTGTTGGTCCTACGACTGCTTCCATCCGGACCCACTCGCGGAAGGCTTGCCTCTCCGCGGTCAGACCCCCGCGTGCGGATACCTCATACACCCGGCACACCGCGACGATCACTGATCGTCAGCCCCTACGAGAAGGCGACTGCAAGGTCAGTGACGACGAAGTGCGCGATGGCTGCTGTCGCCTGCCCAGCCGGTAAATGGTCTTGCCGTGTGCGTGTTCGCAGCGGGCCATTGAGATACTTCGGCCGGTGGACACGAGTACGGGGACAGACGGGATACGGCCAGGCCGTCCCGTGGAATGGGCGCTGCGTTCCGCAGAGCCGGCGGATGTCGAGGCGATCGCAGAGCTGCGGGCAACGGTGATGCGCCCGGACCTGGAGCGGCTGGGACGGTTCGACGAGCATCAGGTACGGCAGCGGCTGCGGAACTCCTTCTCCCCGCAGCACACGTCGGTCATCGTGGCCGATGGCACCTTCGCGGGATGCGTCACCGTGCGGCCGGCCGAGGACGGGCGGTGGCTGGAGCATTTCTATCTCGCTCCGGCCTTCCAGGGCCGGGGGCTCGGATCGGCTGTGCTGCGCACACTGCTGGATGGGATCGATGCCAGCGGCATGCCCGTTCGCCTGAATGTCCTGCAGGGCAGCGCCGCCCGGCGGCTGTACGAGCGCCACGGGTTCACCGTGGAGGTTCAGGACCCCATCGACGTCTACATGGTGCGACGGCCAGCGCACTTCACCGCATCCGCTTAGCCGGGCAGTCGGCCGCGAGGCGGAGACCCGCTGACAGCGTGCTGCCCTGCTGATGGCCCCCGTCGCCGATACCAATGGGCCGGCCCGGCGGTTCTGCCCCCACAGGTGGGCACCGGGCCTGACCCCCGCCCGCGTCCGAACGCGGGGACCACCCCGCCGCACTCCCGGCGTCCGCAGACGCAGGCCTCGCCTGGGGGCCGCGTACGCCAGCCCGTGTCCCGCGAAGCCATCCGTTTCCAGCCCAAGCCGCTTCTCGTTCGGGCCCGTCCGCGCGCCACGCGTCAGGCGGCGGCCTCACCGGCGAAGAGGTGGCCGCCTACGTCAAGGTGTTGGGCCGAATGCTGGACCCCTGCGACGACGTCGAGGTCAATGGGACACCACCGCGTTGGAGCGGCAGCCCCGGCTCGGTACGCGGTTCAGTGCACCCGGAACGGCGAGCAGCATCCCTTCCACGCCAGCGACAGGCCCGCACACCCCCCACCCAATAGCCGCGCAAACCCCGCAGAACCACGCCGCCGACGAGACGTTCTTGGTCGCCGAGAGCGTTCCGTCTTCGCCCACCCGGACATACAGTGCCTCCAGCCGAGGCCGGCCTCGGCGCCTGCGGGCCCCCGGCTGCCCGGCGAGCGGCTCGACGGTGGCGTCGCTGGGCAATGTCGCCAGGGCCACCACGGCCGACCGTTCTCAGGTCAATGGCCACCGGTCTGCTCCCGGGGCCACCTGCTTCTCATCCGCTGCTGAGGAGCGGTACGACGATCGGGGCGACGGTCTTGATGACTTCGAGAAGCTGATCGAGCCAGGTCATGGGTGTTCTGCCTTCCTTGCGAGAGAGTCGCTGGATCCGCGAGTACCGGCATTCTCGATCAACTCGGCCCGGCCCGTCGGGCAGACCCTCAAAGATCATTTACTCCGGTGGCAGCTGTGATAGAGGCCCACATCGCTACAGCGCGCACAACCCTCTGGCTTCGTTCACGAGAACGGGGTTCTGGCACACGTTCTGTAAGCGCGATGCACGAGTCTCTGCAGATCGCCCCAAGGTCAACCGCACTGTTAGCGTTGGGCCTTGATCAAAACGGAGGCAGCATGACATCGGCCATATTTCGCATCGGTGGGGATCTCGGGGTACGGCGGCTCGGGTTCGGAGCCATGCGGCTGCCGAGTGAGCCGGGTCCCGCCCGCGAGGTCTCTCTCGCGGTCGCCCGGCGGGCCGACGAGTTGGGCGTCACGCTGATCGATACCGCCCACATGTACGGCTGGGGAGCCAACGAGGAGCTGCTCGCCGAGGCCCTGTACCCCTACGTGGACGGCCTGGTCATCACCACCAAGGTCGGTATCGCACGATCGGCCACCGCAGCCGGACGGAAGCACGACGCCCGCCCTGACGTCCTGCGCGGTCAGGTAGAACACGCCCTCCGGCGGCTGCGCGTCGAACGAATCGAGCTGCTCCAGCTGCACCGCATAGATCCGAAAGTCCCCTTGGCGGAACAGCTCGGCGCGCTGCGGGAACTCCAGACCGAGGGCAAGGTCGGACGGATCGGACTGTCCGAGGTCTCCTTCACAGAATTGGACCAGGCGCGGAAAATCGTCGACGTCGCAAGCGTGCAGAACCGGTACAGCTTGCTCGACCGCGAGCACGAGCCGGTACTGGCGACGTGCGAAGCGGCGGGGATCGCGTTTCTGCCGTGGCGGCCGGTCGCCTCAGCGGCGGCGGCCGAGATCGCCACCGTGGCAGCCGAACTCGACGCCACCCCCGCACAGGTCTCGCTCGCCTGGCTCCTTCACCACTCTCCGGTCATTCTCCCGATTCCGGGCACCGGTCGAATCGACCACTTGGAGGAGAATCTCGCTGCGGCGCATCTCCACCTGGACCCGGCCCACCTTGACCGCCTCGACCGGTTGGCCGAGTACGAAGCCAGCTGACCGCTCTCACCGAACGGAAACTTAGCCAGAACCCCATCTCGTGGATCGAGCCGAGCCCCCGTAGGCCGTGGCGTACGCGAGCTCGGGCGACGCTTCGGGCTTCTGAGCCTAGGAGATGGCCTCCTGGCGGCCGGGACGGAGGCCGTCCAGCTCGACCGGCACCGGTACGGGGACGCCTGACGCCACCTGCGGCGTAGCCGGGTCCGCTTACGGCCGACATCCTGTTACTCCGTGGCGGACGAGGACATCTGGGCGGCTTTTCGGAGGGCGGACCGCTCTGCGGAGGCCGCCGGGCGCTGTTCCTGTTCGGACCGCCACCATTCCAGCTGTTCCGCGCCGCTCCGTACTCCGTCGTGCTGCGTCGAGCGGCATGGACTTCGACCGCGAGGTGGGTGAGGAGGATCCACTGCGTGACCCAGCCCCCGGAGTGCCGGGCATTCCGAGGACTGCATACGAGGGTGGACCCGACGCCACGACGAGGGGTCGGCCACCTCCCGTAGGTCGACCGGTCAGACGCTCACTGCCCGGCCTCCGTGTCCAGGAACTGGCGCCCCCGCCTCCGGCAAGCGGGAAGGAACGCCGCGCGGCGGCCGAATACCTGGCTTTCGAGGAGGGCGAAGCCCGTCCTAGGCGCAGAAAAGAGCGGCTGCATCGCATATGTGGCCGCCTCCTCGGGCCAGGCGCGACTCGCTACCGCGCCCAGCGGATGCGGCTCTCTGGGGCCGGGCGCGCTCTTGACGAGCCGCTTCAGGCTCTGGCAGGTATCCTCGGAGAGGAGCCCCGTGGCTCGGGGCCACTGCAGGCCGCCATGACGGCCCATCAGCCCTCACCCCATCCGCGACGTTCGCGGACAGTCGGCGTCGAGCGCTGATCCCGGCCGACCGGTAGACCGGCCGCGCCCCCTCTTGCCGCGACACGTGTCGCGTCGCCCGCCATGGCGAGCTCGATCCCTGATTCCGTACACACCCTGGCAGCAACTCTGCCATGGAGGGAAGCACATGAATCGGCAACGTCGTTGTGCACTGATCGCCCCACTCCTGGCTTCCGCCGTTGCGTTGCCACCGACGGCGGCCCTGGCGGCCCCTTCGGCCGTGCAAGCCCCTGCCGCCCCGGCATGCCAGCTGAAAGCCATAGGCGGCTCCTCGACCAACGTCAACATGGAGCTCACCGGCTTCCGGCCGAACCAAAAGATCACGATCAACCGAATCGGCGGAAGAGCGTCGGATACACGCGTCAATGCACAGGGCAACCTCATCGCGAAAAACCTGCGCGACGGCACCTACAACGTCAGACCACGCGATGGTGGTCGCGGCTCCACCGTCCCGTGCACGGAGGGGCCCGCCCCAGTGAACGTCAACATCGCCGAAGCCGACGTGGTCGCGACCAAACCGGACACCCCCACGGTCAAGTGCAACCAGGCAACTCCCGTGACGTTCGAGGGCACGCTCACAGGCACGGGAAGCGGTGACATCAAGGTCGTGTGGACCAGCCCGGACACGGGTAAGCGCACCGAGCCCATGGTGAAGTTCACCGCCCCGAGCGCCAAGACCCAGTTCGTCGTCAATGCCCCCGCTCGCGCGAACCCGGCAGAACCAAGGCCCACAGTGAAGGCCCAGCTCCTGGTACCCCGACAGGGATCGGAGCAGGGCGTCTCGTCGGCAGTGTTCACGGTGACGTTGCATTGCGAAGCCGGCACCTGAACCGGACGGATTCGACAGTTCGTCAGGAGGGGCAGCGCAGGGTGAGCCGGCCTGCGCCCGGACCGGGCGCAGGCCGTGCCGGATGGTAGCGGTCCGCCCGCCGGTACGGCCGTCCAGCAGCCCCGGCCACCGGGCTGAGGCTGCGACGGCCCTAGGTCGCTGCCTGCGGCACGTTGTTCAGACGAGCGCCGCTGTGGAGGAGGGCAGGTAGGGGGTGATGTTGCGCAAGGCGCGCTCGGTGTATTCCTCTTTCTCGCCGACCGGGGCGACATAGTGCAGCGCGCTTGCGGCGGCGTCGTTGCCCTGCAGGCGAGCGATGATCCAGGCGGCGAGGTAGTGCGAGGCCAGGCAGCCGCCGGCGGTGGCGATGTTGCCCTTGGCGTAGAAGGGCTGGTTGAGTACCTCGACGCCGGCGGCGACGACCCAGGGCTTGGTGGTCAGGTCGGTGCAGGCGGGGATGTTGTTGAGCATGCCGAGCCTGGCCAGCACGAGCGCGCCGGAGCACTGTGCCGCGATGAGCTGGCGCGAGGGGTCCAGGCGGCGCAGGATGTTCATGATTGCCAGGTCTTCGACGACCTCGCGGGTGTCGATGCCGCTCCCGACGATGACGGCGTCAGCGGTGCACGCCTCCTCAAGCGTGGACATCTGCTCGATGACCACCCCGTTCATCGAGGTCACCTTGGGGCTGGGGGTGGAGATGGTGACGCGCCAGTCGTCGGTCTTGATGCGGTTGAGCACTCCGAGCGCGATCAGGGAGTCGAGCTCGTTGTAGCCCTCGAAGGTGAGGATGGCGATGTGCACGTCGGTTGCCTTTCCGTTCGGTGGCGAGGACTTGACGGTAAAGCACCGACATGGCCATCGCCCTGCTGACGATGTTCGCGCAGATGGAACGGATCTACATGGCCCTCCGTCGCCCCGGGACGGGAGCAGGGGCGCTGGAATCAATGCGGCCGAAGCGGGCGCCGGCGAGCCGGCTGGGCAGTGCAGTGGAGCTGCGTACGCATGCTCGGGGTGTTCCCCACCGAGGACCTATCCGTGGCCCCAGGGGCGGCGGTCCGCTGCGCCGCCGATCAACTGGATGTCTACCCCGGTGAGTTCGCCGCGTACGCGACACGGCGGCAGCGCCAGTACGGGATGGGCTCGAAGGCGCCCACGCTGCGGGAACTGGAGGAGACGCGGAAGACCGCAACGGTGCCCCCCACTGTGCGGCATCGGGAGTCGGCGAGCGTCGACGACGCCCGCAGCTGCTCTTGGAGGTCGCCGAGCTGATCGGCATGACGTCGGCGTTCACGTATATCTCCGGGCGTCGACCCGTCGATGGTGGAGTTCGCGCTGAGCGTGTGCGCCCTGCCATGGCGGAGGCGTGCAGCGACGTGGGCCCTGACCCCGGTGGTGAAGCCGAACGTGCCCGCCCTGTCCCGGGGCCGACTGGTCCAGGTGGAGCAGGGGTATCTACGGGCGGAGGCGCTCTCGGCGGCGAAAGGGATGCTCATCGAAGGCCCCGTCGCTCCCGGTACCCCCGCGGCCGTCGCGGCAGCACGTGCGAGGATCACTGAGAGTTCGCCTTGTCCGCTTTCACAGAGGCCGCACATGAACAGCAAGTTCCTCCCCTTCCTGCGCAAGCGTGGGACCAAGGTCACCTACGAGGTGACCGGCACCGGCTCCTTCGAGGTGTCCTATTCGGTCGGCGACCCCTTGAAAGGTGAGCAGAAGCAGGTCAAGGCTGGCGTCACGCCGTGGAAGCAGGACGTCGTGATGTCCGGCATCGACGCGATGCCCATGCTCACGATCATCACCTCCAACCCCGAGCATCCCGACGGCTGGCTCCAGTGCACGATCTCCATCGACGGGGAACTCGCAGTGGAAGGGGCGGTGTCCTCTCGGTCAGCCAGCGCGACCTTCACGGCTCTGCCCGGCGCGACGGGCTGACGGCAGCGGGCATCAATGCGGGGCCCGGCGGGCCCTCACGCAGCGGGTGGAGCGGGAAGGCGCAGACCGTCCGGTGCCACGCGGCCACAGCGCCCGCACGAGACCCCCACCGGAGATGCTCACGACAGATGTGGCCAGGCGGCGGGAACTCCCGGTCGGGGTCACCACCGACGCACGGAAGCACGTTCCGCTCGAACGAGACGTCCACGGACAGCGCGCGGCCCCGGGCCCGGTGGCGAACGCCCGGTCCGCGTCCGCCAGCAGCCGCAGCGACCGTTCCTGGTCCGCGTCCCGGCTGGACGGGCGCAGCGTACCGGCCGCCCGCAGGCTGCGGGCGGGGAGGCGAGAGCTCGCGGCGACCGTCGGTCTGGGTCGCGAACGACTTTCGAGGTATGAGCCCTGCTTCGGGGAACGAGTTCATCCGCCACACGGCATCGCGAGACGGGCCACCATCGACGCGGCCAGCCTCTCCCCAGGCAGAGAGGTGTGCTGGGCCTGACCCGTCTCGACAGCCGCCTGGGCAAGCGCGGCAGCACCTTTCACCTTGTCGTTCTTCAGCCAGGTCTCGATGCAGTACGCCGCTACTGTTTCCCTGTCGTCGTCCGGGGTGACCCCGGACTGAATGAGAGGTGGGGACAGTGGAGAAGACCTGGTTCGAAGTGGTGTTCCGCAGGAGACCGCATCCGGTGCTGCGCCTGCTGGGCAACCTGGCGCTCTGTGCAGCCCAGCTGGTCTTCGTAGTCGCCGTGATCACGAACTTCCATAGTGGGTGGCGGTGGCTTGTTGTCCCGCTAGGGCTCTGGGCGATGGTGGCCGATGGCCGGGGCGTGGCCTTGGCGATGCAAGACCTTCGGCGGCGCGACGCCGCCCTGACGCCGGAGTGACCAAGTTCGCGGACTGAGCTTGTCGTTTATGGTCTGCCGTCGAAGGGGGCTCGAACTTGATCGAGATTTCCCCAGTTCACCGGATGTGTGAGGTGCCGTCGTTCGATGCTGTGCTCAGCAACAACGCAGCACTGAGGCCGGGAACGTGGGACTGGTCGAGCACAACGTCCAACGAGACGCGTTCACGGTGGTGGCGGAGTGCCGGTCGGAGCTGTACGCGTGCCTGGTCTTCACCGCACGCTCGTGGACCTGGCCCTCGCGCCTGAGCACCGGAGGGGGCCACGGTGCCCTCTACTCCGGGGTTGACCAGCGCCGGATCGATGTCGCCCGGCTACGGAGGGGGCTGGTCGCCGTTACACTGCCCCGGGCTAGCGATGGCTGGCTGGTGTTGACCGTGGACGTCTCCCCGTGGCTGAGGCCGGACGCCGACACCCCCTCGGACCGCTGCTTCTGCCATACCTTAGGCCGGGGTCCGGGCAAGCACCAGATGGTGCCCGGCTGGCCGTACTCGATCCTCGCCGCTCTGGAGACCGGCCGGACCTCGTGGACCGCGCTGTTGGACGATCCGGCTGGAGCCCGCCGCCGACGTGGCCGCGGTCACCGCTGGACAGGTCCGCGGCGTCGTCGGACGGCTCCTGGACGCTGGACAGTGGAGTCGGCGACCCGAGCATCCTCGTCGTGCTGGACGCGGGCTACGACGCGTCCCACATCGCCCACCTCCTGGCCGGCCTCCCCAGGAGGTTCTGGGGCGGATCCGCTCGGACCGGGTGATGCGCAAGCCGGTCCCGGTGCCGTGGATCTGCCCGCCACAGGGCGGCCGTCCGCCGAAGCACGGCGGCGACTTCGTCTTCGGTGACCCGGCCACGTGGGGCGAGGCCATCACGGTCATCGTCACCAACACCGACCGATATGGGGCGGCGACCGCGCAAGGCTGGTACCGGCTCCACCCACGACTGACTCGCCGAGCCGCCTGGCTCGACCACCAAGGCCCGTTGCCGATCATCGAAGGCACCGTGATCTGGTTGACGGTCGAGAAGCTGCCCAGCGGCGGTGTGAACAAGCCCGTCTGGCTCTGGTGGTCCGGCACCGGCGCCACCACCCAGGACGTCGACCGATGTTGGCAGTCCTTCCTGCGACGATTCGACCTGGAACACACCTTCCAGCTGCTCAAGCAGATCCTCGGATGGACCCGCCCGCGACTTCGGAACTCCAGGGCACGGGACCTCCGTCGGCCGTGGGAACGCCCGGCGGAACCGAACAGACTCACCCCCGCCCGCGTTCGACGCGGGTTCAGAAACCTACGCGCGAAGACCGGCACGCCAGCCAGTGCACCGAAACCAACCCGGGCCGGCCCCAGACGCCCGCTCGGCTCGAAGAACCGGCATCCAGCCACCCGCTACGAGGTGGGACGCGTCCTCGCCACGTGCGAGGCCTACAGTCGGCCCGCCCACCGCAAGGAGGGGACAAAACCCCGACGCAAAACCGACGCTGACCGCGATCACAGCACGGCATAGGCTGCTCGGGTAGTCGCAGCTGGACCAACAGGGGGCCTTATGGAGCACAGCTCTGAGCGAGAGAACAGCGAAGGCTCGGCTTCTTCCCGCTACACCCGGGATATGCAGCAAGAACGCCACGCCTTGCGCGAAGTCCTGCGCTCCGATCTGCCCGCCGCCCACATGGGATTGGGCGTGACCATCATCGCCCTCATCGTGGTCGCCAGCCTCTCCGGCCCTCGATGGACACTGATCATTACTGGTGCCTTCACGGCCTGGTTCACCCTTGCACTGACAGTGATCCAGATCGGCAGCGGCCGTGGCTGGGACGCCATCCGGCGGGCCTACGTCGCAACGTTCGGTTGGGGCAACTGGATCTGACGTCCCTCACTGATTTCGAGGTACTCGGGGCCGCAGCCTGGAGTGGTGTGTGGGGGCTGTGGTGACCAGTTGCGGCCGGCTGCGCGGATGGACGCCGTGTTCTGCTCGACGGCATGCCGTGCCAGGTCATGGCGGCGGGCTGGTCGGTTACGGCGCAGGGTGATGGCAGAGTTGAAGGGGGCGGGTCGGGTGACGTGTCCCGAGTGCGGGACGCCCTGGATTGCTTTGACCTGCACCGGCGGGCGGAGGGCTGGGCACTGCGGGTCCTGGTCGTCGGCCGGCAGCCACAGCCCCAGCAGCTCGTGGCCGACGTCGCCGGCATCTGCGGCCCGGGCTCCGCGACCAGAGAACGGTATGCGCTCGCCGGGTTCCGCCGCCTCATCGAAGAACGCGCACGCCAGGCCCACCACCTCCCGACTCCAGCGCCCGATGACGGGAGTCGTTTGTCAATGACTTCGGGCTCCGACTCAGCTCTGTTGGGGCGGCCACACAGAATGAGGGGGAAGTCGGACGCCCCCTTGATCCCCTGCTCTCGAAATCGACGGAGGGCACCTTCCCGCAGAAACAGGGGGCACCCTCCGGACCAGACCCGATCAGTTGAGATTCCCCTAGAAGGGGTATTCATCCGACAGCGAGTCAGCCTCGTCTTCCATCAAATTTCCGTCCAGAATTTGCCCCCTCCCATCGGCCGGGACCCGCTGACCGCTTCGGGATGATCGCCCGTTCCGGTCAGACGGTCACGAGGACGGAAGTCAGCTGCCACAGGCCCATTCCCCTGGTTATCCGTCACTGTCCGGTCCCGTTGGTGAGGGGCTGTGGAGAGGTGGTCGGTGGGGTGAATAGTGCCTGGACGGTTTTGGTGGCCAGGTCTCGTAGCCAGGTGTGGGCGCGGTCGTTGTCGTAGCGCTGGTGCCACAGTAGGTACAGGGGGACGTCGGGCAGCGGGAGGGGTGGCGGCAGTGTGGTCAGGCCGAGTTGCTCCCGGGCCTTTCCGGTTACGGCGTCGGGGAGGGTGACGACCAGGTCGGTTTCGAGGGCGAGTTGCAGTGCGAAGGCGGCGGTGGGCCCGGCGGCTACGACGCGCCGTTCGAGGCCGTGTGCGGTCAGGACGTCATCGACCGGGTCGCGCAGGCGACCGCGACGCGAAACGGTGACGTGCTCGGCGGCTGCGTAGCGCTCGAGGCTCAGTGGGCCTTCGGTGAGCGGGTGCCCCGGTCGGACGGCGATGACCAGCCGGTCCCTGCCGACGAGGCGGTGGCGGATGTCGGGAAGCGTCGGAGTGCTGGAGCTCGATTCGATGTCGACCTCACCCCGGCGCAACTCGGCATCGTCCGACCCGGGTTCGGTGGACAGGCGCAGCCGGACGCCTGGGGCCCGGCGGTGTACGGAGGTGATCAGGCCAGTACCGCAAGCTGCGGTCAGGGCGTCGTGCCAGCGCACGGTGAACACCCGGTCGAGAGCCGCCAGGTCGAGTTCCTGCTGCGCGGAGAGAAGCTGGTGGGCCTGCTGCACGAGGGTGTGGACCTGGGCGCGCATGGCCAGCGCCCGGGTGGTGGGGACCATGCTCCGGCCGGTACGAACCAGGATCGGGTCACCGGTGGCGTTGCGGATGCGGCCCAGGGAGCGGCTCATCGCGGGTGGGGTGACGTGGAGGCGTGCTGCCGCGCCGGCGACGCTGCCCTCTTCCAGCAAGGCGTCCAGTGCCGTCAGTAGATTCAGATCCAGTTGCATGACAGTAATCCTATGAGTGAAAAGCATGCACTTGTTGTTAACGATCGGGCGGCCTACCTTCGAAGTGCGGGGCAAGACAACCGCCCCCGCTTCTAACGATCCCCAGGGAGCCCACCATGAGCACCGCCATGTCTTTCGACGCCGGTACGACGTTCCTGGCCGATGTGACCGCCGCTGTGAAGACCGCCGGCATCACGCTGCGCGACCGCTACACCCCGCACGCCCGGGGCGTGAGTCTGGACGAGGTCGTCGGCGAGATCCACGCCAATGACGACGCGGTACTGGAGGTGCTGCGGGAACCGCTGCTGCGGGCGCGGCCGGGGTCGCAGTGGGCCGAGGACGAACTGGCCGGCGGCGCGCTCCCGGCCGGGGAGTGGTGGGTCGTCGACCCCGCCGAGGGCAACATCAACCATGTCCACGGGATGGACGACTGGGCTGTCACCGCCACCCTGGTCAGCGACAACCGGCCGGTGCTCACCGTCGTCCACCTGCCGCTGACGGGCGACACGTACACCGCCGTCGCGGGCGGCGGTGCCCGGCTCAACGACCGTCCCCTGAAGGTGTCCGCCAAGACCGACCTGGGCGCCGCGCTCATCGGCACCGGTCAGGCCAAGCCCGGCGAGGACGAGCGCACCTTCCGGCGGATCGGTGACTCCGTCACCGCCATGCTCATCAACGGCCTCGTCGTGCGCGTGTCCGTGCCGGCCACGATGCAGCTCATCCACGTCGCCGCCGGACGCATGGACGCGTTCTGGCAGTTCTCCGACGTCCGCTCCGGCCTGGTCGCCGGCGCCCTGCTGGTCTCCGAGGCAGGAGGCACCGTCACCGACCGGGCGGGCGAACCCTGGAACACCGCCAGCCGCGACTTCCTGGCCGCCGCCCCCGGCCTCCACTCCGCCGCCCTCAAGGTCCTCGCACCCATCGCCTGACCGGCGCGCCTCCGCTCTTCCCACCCGACACCACAAGGAGCACCACCTCATGACCAGCATCGGCATCCTGGGCGCCGGCCGCGTAGGAACCAACCTCGCCCGCAAGCTAGCCGCCGCCGGACACCACGTCACCCTCGGTGGCCGGAGCCCCGAAGACACCGCCGCCCGCACGGATGGGCTCGCCCCGCGGATCGCCTTCGCCGACCAGCGCACCACCGCCCGCACCGCGGACATCGTCATCAACGCGACGCCCGGCGACAGCTCCCTGGAACGCCTCGCCGACCTGCGCACCGAGCTCTTCGGCAAGATCCTCATCGATGTCTCCAACGCCACGAGCACCGCTGGTGACGGCTTGCCCGCCGACCTGTGCTATCCCGGAAGCAGCCTCGCCGAGAAGCTCCAGGCCGCGCTCCCCGACACCCATGTGGTCAAGACCCTCAACACCATGCTTTTCACGGTCATGACCGCTCCCGAGACCCTGGCCACCCCACCGACCGCATATCTCTCGGGCGACGACGAACAAGCGAAGAGGACCGTCTCCGGCCTGCTCGGCGACCTCGGCTGGCAGCCCGAACGGATCGAAGATCTCGGCGACATCACCACAGCCCGCGCCACCGAGGCCATGATCCTGGTCGTGCCCCACATCCTGCGACGGCACGGCTTCAAGCCCTTCGCCGTCTCCCTCGCCCGCTGACCCACACCAAGACCGGGTCATTGTGAAACCGGGTGGGTGGGTGGGACCGCTTCGTGGCGCGCGGATACGGCTACGACCGCTGCGAAGGCCAGCGCGTGCCGGCGTGGCCCGCGGTGACGGTCAGGGGACTGCTCCCGCGGGGCAGGCGGGCCCTGGTCAGATCGTGACCGGGCCGCGGGCGGTCGCGAACTCGACCGAGACCAGGCCCGGTTCCTCATCCTCGACCCAGGTGACGTCGATCTGGTCGAGGGGGTGGTCGGCCGGTTCGCCGAGGAATTCGGCGATGGAGGCGGCGTCACCGGCGATGGAGACCCCGTGGATGGTGGTGGAGGTGCGCGGGTCGGCGCTGGGGCGCTCCTCGGTGGGGACCGACCACTGCAGGAAGTAAGGCAGTTGCGGGTCCTCCAGCAGTTCCAGCAGGCCGATCTGCTTCCACCTCAGGTCGAACCCGTCGGGGCGGACGCGGTGGCCCTCGGCCGCGGTGCGGCCGAGGCGGGCTTCGACCGGGGCGATGTCGTCGACGGAGACCACCCAACCGAGCCAGCCGCCGCCCTCGGCGGCGCGGCGCGCGACCGCCTGGCCGAAGGGTGCGCGGTCGGCGGCGGGGTGGTCGAGTGTGGTGACGACCTCGACGTAAGTGCCGCCGCTCAGCGGGAGAATGAAATTGCGGGTGCCGAATCGTGGGTGCACGCCCCCGTCGACGAACCCGGCTCCGAGGGCCGATCCGATCCACTGGACGGTCGAGACGAAGCTGTCGCGGGCCACCGCATAGGACACGTGATCAAGTCGCACTGCTGCATCATCACCCGACACCCCGCACAAATCACGACGCCACGCCCGCCGCCCGGCCGCGTCCGGCGCGGATTCAGCCGTGGATCGGATCGATCATCGCCATCCCGGCGGCGGGGGGGGAAGCCCGGTCGATCAGCTCCGGGCAAGGGGCGAGCCCGGGGGCACCGGACCGGCTTGGACCCGCTCAGATCGGTCAACGGCGCACCCGATAGCGCAGGTGAAGCACGAAGACGTGGCGGCCGACAACCGTGACTCCGATCCGGTCCCAGTACCGCCGGGTGTAGTCGTAAGCGTGTCGTGAGCACCGGTCCACCCTCGCCTGGGCGCGCCACACCTGAAACCCGCGGCATCCCAAGTGGGGTGCGGGGTGGGGAGTGCGGGCGTCAGGCCGAGGGGAGCCAGGGGCTGAGCTGTGCACGAGTTCGCTAGGCGTGCAGGGCGTTGACGGCGTCCTCGACGGTGGGCTGGAAGGTGAAGAGCTGATCGAGGCCGATGATGCCAAAGACATGCATCAGGTCGGCGTTCAGCCCGACCAGGAGCAGGGGCGCACCGGCCTCGTTCGCGCGGTGGTAGGCGCTGACGAGCACGGTGATGCCGGTGGAGTCGCAGTAGTCGAGCGCGGAGAGGTCGATCAGCACGGGGACGTCGGAGCTGAAGGGGGTGTCCTGGATGACCCGGGTCAGCTCCGGTGCCGTGTGGTGGTCGAGTTCGCCGGCCACGGCCAGCACGGTGACCCCACGGGAGTGGGTGTGTCGGGTGGCGGTCAGGGTGCGGTCGGTCACCTGTTCTCCTGAGCGGGTAGTGGTGTGCGGCGGGGCGGGACGGACAGGGCGAGCAGCGCGGTGTCGTCGCTCACCCCGGTCCCCAGGGCGGTGAAGAGCTTGTGCACCGTGGCCAGCAGACTGTCGGCTCCGCGCGCGGTATGGGCGGACAGGTGGCGGGCCAGTCCCTCCTCGCCGAGCATGCTGCCGTCCGCGGTACGGGCCTCGATGAGCCCGTCGGTGTACAGCAGCAGCGTGTCACCGGGGGCGAGGCGGGTGGTGGCCTGCACGAAGTGGGGGTCCGGCAGGAGCCCGATCAGCTGGCCGCCGGTGGTGGACACCGTCTCGACGGTGCCGTCCGCGCGCACGGCCAGGGTCGGGGGGTGGCCGCCGCCGGCCAGCGTGACGGTGAAGGAGCCGTCGGACGCGGCGTCGAGCACGCCGAACACGGCGGTGCAGAAGCGTGGGTTGTCGCCCTGGTACTCGCCCTTGAGGACCGCGTCGAGGTTGGCCAGGGCGGTGCAGGGGTCGGGGTCGTAGATGGCGGCGGCGCGCAGGGTGTAGCGGGTGAGTGAGGTCAGGGCGGCGGCGTCGGCGCCCTTGCCGCACACGTCGCCGAGGAAGAACGCCCAGCGGCCGTCGTCCAGGGGGAACAGGTCGTAGAAGTCTCCGCCGACCTCGTCGGCGGACGCGGTGTGGTAGGCGGCGGCCGTGTGCAGTCCGGGCACCGTCGGGAGGGCCGGCGGCAGCAGGGTGCGCTGGAGGGTGCGCGCCAGGCGTTCGGCGTCGGCGCGCCGGGCGCGTTCGGCGGCGACCGTGCGCAGCGCGGACAGCCGCAGTTCGAGTTCGTCCATGACGAGCGCGGCCAAGTCCCGGAGGGTCGCGAGCTGGACGTCGGTGGGGCGGCGGGCACGGGTGTCGAGGACGTCGACGGTACCCAGGTGGTATCCGTCGGCCGTGGTGATCGCCGCCGCGGCGTGGAAGCGGACGCCCAGGTCCGCCTGGACGAGGGGGTCGGTGGCTCCGCGCGGGTCGGTGAGGGCGTCCGTGAGGACGTACGGATCGTCGTACGGGACGGCGCAGGGGCTCGGGCCCGGGTCGCGGGGGACCTGCGGGACGCCCTGGAGGCCGTGCGCGGCCTTGAACCACACCCGGTCGCCGTCCAGGATCGCCACGGTGGCCATGGGGACGTCGAAGATGCGGGCCGCGAGGGCGGCGATCTTGTCGAAGGTTCCGTCGGACGGGGTGTCAAGGACCGCGTAGCGGCGCACCGCGGCGAGCCGCTGCTGTTCGTCCGGCGCGGCTCCCCTCGCGTCCCGGTGAACGGCGTACTCGGCCCCCGTCATGTCGCCCCCGCCCCCTCGTCGGCCGTCCCTCTTGGTGCGGGGCCCGGTTGTCCTATCCTACTGATCACGTCAACGAGTTCCTCAGGATGGCCCAGCGCCCATGTGGGTATCTCACGGACGTAGTGATCTTGACGTGCGGAGGGGACAACGCCATCGACGCCGGCGGGCTGCGCCCGGGCATCGGCCGTCGTGAACGAAGGGGTGGACAGTGACGCGTTCCGAGCGTGCCGAACCGGAACCGGTGCCGGCAGTCGGGGCCGGTGTGTTCGCCGCCGACGAGGCGGTCGGCCGGGACCTGTCCCTGGTGGACTGGGCGGCGACCACGCCGCTCGGGGACCCGGAGGACTGGCCGCAGAGCCTGAAGACGACCGTGAGCATCCTGTTGTCGTCGAAGTTCTCGATGTGGATGGCCTGGGGGCCGGAACTCACGTTCTTCTGCAACGCCGCCTACCGTCGCGACACCCTGGGCCGGAAGTACCCGTGGGCCCTGGGGCGGCCGGCGAGCGAGGTCTGGGCGGAGATCTGGAACGACATCGGTCCCCGCATCGACACCGTGCTCACCACCGGCGAAGCGACCTGGGACCAGGCCCTGCTGCTGTTCGTGGAGCGCTCTGGGTACCCGGAGGAGAGCTACCATACCTTCTCCTACAGCCCGCTGCGCGACGACACCGGGCAGGTGGTCGGCATGCTGTGCGTGGTCAGCGAGGAGACCGACCGGGTCATCGGCGAACGACGGATGGCCACGCTGCGCGATCTCGGGTCCGACCCCAGCGTGGTGCGCACCGAGCAGGAAATGCTCGACTTCGCCCGTCTGCAGCTGAGCCGCAATCCGCACGACCTGCCGTTCACGCTGACCTACCTCTTCCAGGACGACGGCAGCGCCGGGCTGGCCGCGGTCACCGGCATGCGCGCCGACCACCCGGCCGCGGCGGAGCTTCTGCTGCCGGACTCCGAGACGGTGTGGCCGACGGCCGCCGCGTCGCGGGGCGAGTCCGCGCTGGTGCCGTTGGACGGCGCCGTGTTCGCGGACCTGCCGACGGGGGCGTGGGCCGAAGTGCCCCGCCAGGCGCTCGTGGTGCCGCTGCGGCAGCAGGGAGGCGCCCCGTACGGGTTCATGGTGGTGGGCCTGAACCGGTACCGGGACCTGGACGACGGGTACCGCGGCTTCGTGGAACTGGTCGCCGGGCATGTCGCCACCGGAGTGGCCAGCGCTCGCAGTTACCAGGCGCAGCAGCGGCGCGCGGAGGAGCTTGCGGAGCTGGACCGGGCGAAGACGACGTTCTTCTCCAACATCAGCCACGAGTTCCGTACCCCCTTGACGCTGATCATGGGGCCGGTGGAGGAGCTGCGGGACCGCCTCGTGGGCGCGGACGCGGACGTGCGCGAGGAGCTGGAGGTCGTCCACCGCAACGGGCTGCGGCTGGGCAAGCTGGTCAACACGCTGCTGGACTTCTCCCGCATCGAGGCGGGCCGGATGCAGGCCCGCTACGAGCCGGTCGACCTGGCGCGGGTCACCGGTGAGCTCGCCAGCGTGTTCCGCTCCGCCGTCGACAAGGCAGGCCTGGACTTCCGGGTGGACTGCTCCCCGCTGGCCGAGCCGGTGTTCATCGACCGGAGCATGTGGGAGAAGGTCGTCCTCAACCTGCTCAGCAATGCGCTGAAGTTCACCTTCGACGGCTCGATCCGTGTCGCCGTGGGCGCCGAGGACGGCACGGCGGTGGTGACCGTCACCGACACCGGGATCGGTGTCGCGGCGCAGGAGATGCCCCGGCTGTTCGAACGGTTCCACCGCATCGAGAATGCCCGTTCGCGTTCCAACGAGGGCAGCGGCATCGGTCTGGCCCTGGTGAAGGAGCTGGTCGGCCTGCACGGCGGCGAGATCAGCGCCGCGTCCGCCGAGGGCCGGGGCACCCGGTTCACCGTCCGGCTGCCCTTCGGCTCCGCGCACCTGCCGGCCGACGCCGTCCTCCCGGAGGCGGGCACCGACGCGGTTCCCCTCGCGACCGACCCCTTCGTACAGGAGGCCCTGCGCTGGCTGCCCGGCGAGCAGAGCGCGGCGACGCCCGCCGCCGTCCGGGGGGACGCGGTCACGGGTGCCGTGGAGGGGAACGCGGAAGGGCCGGGCCGCGGCCCGGCGCACGTACTGGTCGCCGACGACAACGCCGACATGCGCGAGTACCTCATCCGTCTGCTGCGCGGAGCCGGTTACCAGGTCAGCGCGGTCAACGACGGCCGGGAAGCAATCGGGGCCATCCGTGCGACGGCCTTCGACCTGGTGGTCAGCGATGTCATGATGCCCCACCTGGACGGCCTCGCCCTGGTCGCCGCGCTGCGGTCCGACCAGCGCACCGCCTCGGTCCCCGTACTGCTGCTGTCCGCCCGGGCCGGGCAGGAGGCGTCCATCGAGGGTCTGCGGGCGGGAGCGGACGACTACCTCGTCAAACCGTTCGCGGCCGCCGAACTCCTCGCCCGGGTGCGGGCGAACATCGAGCTGGCGCAGCTGCGCAGCCACCATGCCCGCTGGCGCACCGCGCTGGTGGACTCCCTTCAGGAGGCCTTCTTCGTCTGCGACGAGGAAGGCGCCGTCGTCGAGATCAACGCGGCCTTCACCGACATCATCGGCTACGGACCCGAAGGCCTGCCCTACCGGCCGATCCACCCCTGGTGGCCCGACGCCGCCACCGACTCCGAGGCGCACCAGCAGGTCAGTGACGCCTTCGCCCTGCTGCTGGGCCACACCAAGGGCTCGTACACCATTCCGGTGACCCACCTCGACGGACACCGGCTGTGGGTGACGGCCACCTTCAACCAGGTCGACGATCCCGACACCGGGCGCCGCGTGACCGTCGGCACGTTCCGCGACGTCACCGCCGAGCACTACGCCATCCAGCGCGAGAGCGCACTGGCAGCGCTGGCCACGTGCCTGTCACGGGCCACCAGCGTGCCCGAGGCCCTGGCCGGTGCTCTGGCCGAACTGAAGAAGCTGTGGCGCGCCCGGTGGGTCGTGGCCGCTGTCTTCGACCACGGCGACGAACCCGTGCTGACCTCCACCGACGCGTCGCCGGCCTGGCCGGAGCTGCCCGCCGCACGACGCGGGACGCTCGACGGGCTGCGCCGGGGGCCGGTCCTGACGCCGGTCGCCGACCAGACCGGAGCCGGCATCCTCCTGGAGTTCCCCGACGGCCCGCTGGTCCTGTGGATCGACCTGGGTGAGAACCGGCCCTTCACCGGCGAGGACCAGCTGTTGCTGTCCCTCCTGGCCGGTCACCTGGCCCAGGGGCTGAACCGCGCCCACCAGTTCGACCAGCAGCGCGCGACTGCCATCGCCCTACAGCGCGCCATCCTCGGCCCCTCCCGGCTGCCCGACGGTTTCGCCGTCCGTTACGAGCCCGCCACCCAGCCCCTGGAGGTCGGCGGCGACTGGTACGACACCGTCACCCTCCCTGACGGCCGCATCGGCATCGTCGTGGGCGACTGCGTCGGCCGGGGCCTTGCCGCCGCCAGCGTCATGGGCCAACTGCGCAGCGCGTGCCGCGCCCTGCTGCTCCAGGACTCGAGTCCCTCCCAGACGCTGATGGCCCTGGACCAGTTCGCGGCGGGGGTCCCGGGTGCGATCTGCACCACCGTCTTCTGCGGCGTCCTCAATGCCGACACCGGGCAGCTGACGTACGCCAGCGCCGGCCATCCGCCCGGCATCCTCGTCCTTCCCGACGGCACCCGTCGCCTCCTGGAGGACGGACGCTCCCTGCCGTTGGCCGTGCGGCCCGGCAACCAACGCCCCGAGGGCGCCTGCACCATACCTGCCCGGTCCACCCTGCTGCTGTACACCGATGGGCTCGTCGAACGCCGCCGCCGCCCGCTCAGCGCGGGCATCGACCAGGCCAGTGAAGCCCTCCAGGACGGCCGGGACACCTCCATCGACGACCTCGCCACCCACGTGATGTCGCGGTTGGCCCCCGCCGACGGCTACGACGACGACGTCGCCCTGCTGCTCTACCGCCACCCGGCCCCGCTGGAGATGTCCTTCCCCGCCGAGTCCTCGCAGCTCGCCCCGGTCCGCAAGACGCTGCGCGGCTGGCTCAACCAGTGCGACCTGCCCCCCACCACCATGCAGAACGTCCTGGTCGCCGCGGGCGAGGCGTGTGCCAATGCCATCGAGCACGGCCACCGCGACGCCCCCGGTGACACCATCTACTTCCGGGCCGAGGCGCATGTCGACAAGCTGCGCCTGACCATCGCCGACACCGGCCGCTGGAAAGCACCGCAGCCGGAGCTCAACACCCATCGCGGTCGCGGGATGGGTCTGATGCGCGCACTGATGCAGCACGTCACCGTCACCCCCGGCCCGTCCGGCACCACCGTCGACATGCATACGAGGATCGCCTGATGACCACCACTCCCCTGACCCTCACCCTCGGATGGCGGCCCGACGGTACCGCGCTGCTGACCGCTGTCGGTGAGATCGACATGAGCAACACCAGGGAACTGGCCGCCGCCCTCGCGGGCACGGCCGGTCCCCTGGTCCTCGACCTCACCGGTGTCGAATACCTCGACAGTGCCGGCCTCAGCGTGCTCTTCCCGCACGCCGACCGCATCGAGCTGCTCGCCAACCCCCTCCTGGAACCCGTCCTGACCATCTCCGGCCTCACCGACCTGACCACCGTCCACGGCACGTGAACCCGAAACGGCCCTGGGCAGGCGCTCGGAGCGGAACCGTCAACTGTTGCGGCTCGCCCACTGCGCGGCCCGGACCGTTCCCTGCCGGATGTCCTGCCGGGGCAGCTGGAGGTCGAGAGCGTCCTCCAGGGCGTAGAAGTACAACTGGCATCCGCTGCGGCCCTCGCTGATCGCGGCCGAGCTCGGCGTGCCGTGCACGGTCCGCTCCCTCGGATCCTGGGCGTCCGGCACGAACGGACTCGCGGAGGAGTTCCTGGTGACGGACCGCGACCTCCTGCCCCGTCTCCTCGACGGCACCTGGTCGCCGTACGAGCTGACGCTGATCGACGTGCCCGCCGACGTGACGACGGAGCAGCTCGACGAGCTCGCGCTCGTGCTCGGCACGACCGGCTTTGACGAGCCGCTCCTGAACCGCCTGGGAGACTCCCGGGTCTGGTTCTCGGGCCACGACGACTGCTACGTGCTTTTGGAGACCCGGGACCCGGCTCTGCCGGCCGCGGTCCTGGCACGGCTGCTGACCCTTCTGGCCGGCTCCGCCCTCGCCGGACTCGCCGAGGCGTCCCTCTCAAATGTTCCCGAGCCCGGGCTCTGGCTGCCTGAGCAGCTGATCGCGACCGCGCCTCACTGGATCGGAACGCTGGCCGGCGTCACCGAGGATCTGGTCGCCATCAAGCTGGCTGCCCTGCCGGAGCCGTGGCGGCTGAACGTCTCGTTCCCGCGACAGGCCCACCTCACCGCAACGCTCGACGTACGTCACGGCACCTGGCGGATCACTGGGTGACACGTCGCAGAGAGAACGACACCCGCGAGCGCGCTATCCGGCGCTGCGTGTGCCGGGCGGGTCCTGGGGGTCCACTCCGGTGGAGGCGGAGGCGTCCTTGGTTCCGCTGGGGCGTTGTGAGCGGCCTCGCGGGCCGAGGTCGTGCATGCCCTTGTCGCCGGAGCCCTTGCCCTGGTCCTCTCCGCGGGTGCCCCTGCTCTTGGAGGGGGTGCCGTGGGGGTTGCCCGCTTCTTCCTTTGAAACCTTTCGGCCGGGGCCCTTGGCGGCGGCGTACTCGTCCGGGTGGAAGGAGCGGTGGGCGCTCGGGTTCTCCTGCTGAGTGGTCTCGTCCACATCCGGTGACCAGCCGTGCTGCTTCGCTTCCTTGTGCCGGCTGATGCCCTCGCCATCGCGGGGCCGGGACGGCTTCGGTTGCTTGGCCATGACCTGACCTGCTGTCCTGTATCGGGATGGACGCACACGTCGCGCCCTCTACCCGTGGTACTGAAATCCTCTCACCGGCCCGCGGGACGGTCATATCGGGCCGCGTACTGCGGGTCTGGGGGCGTGCACGGCTTCAGGCGGGGAACCGGTCATCCTCATACCCGGTTCCCCGGACCGTCGCGCCGCGCCGTGAGGCCGGCCCAGATGGCGGTGCATCGGCGGGGGCGGGGTCCGCTGCCGCCGATGGGGGCATCGGGGATGAGGTCGGGGGCCGCTCGGAGGTAATCAGGATCCGCAGCCGCCTGCCATACGGCGTGTTCACGCGACCTGACCTGGCGTCGCAAAAGAAAGGCCCGGCCGGCACGAGCGTGCCGGCCGGGCTTTCATGCGGCAGCGAAGCCACTGCGTGCTCGCGGGCCGCTACAGGGAGTGAAGGCTCAGGCGGGGGTGATGTTCTCCGCCTGGGGGCCCTTCTGGCCCTGGGTGACGTCGAAGTTCACCTTCTGGCCCTCCTGCAGCTCGCGGAAGCCCTGAGCGGCGATGTTCGAGTAGTGGGCGAAGACGTCCGGGCCGCCACCCTCCTGCTCGATGAAGCCGAAGCCCTTTTCCGAGTTGAACCACTTCACGGTTCCGGTGGCCATGTGTCCTCCAAGGGACTAGAAACCGGTCCCGCACCATGCGGGAGCCGGAGGTGATCGCCCTGGTCCTCAGAGACGCCGAACAGCAAAATCGCCCGTGAAACTGTGCTCACGGGCGACCGGTACTTCGGAACCATGACAGCTGGCGCTGACGCTACACGGAGAGTCCTGCTCGCACCACAGAAACGCCTCCTACGCCTCACTCCACGGACGAACTTCCGAATGGGTGCCCCTCCCCCACACCGGAGCACCCGCCGACGGAGGCTGCCGCCCGGGCCGGGCGGGCGCAGGATGAGTAGGAGGACCGACGGGCGAGCGAGGGACCGGACCGTCGGGTCCGAGACCCGCAGTGGCTGAAGGAGGTCCGGTCATGGTCGCGTCCGAGGCGTTCCCGGCCGGCCCCGGCCCCGTACGGGTGGTTCCCTCCGAGCCCGGCGGCCTGCTGGACGTGCTGAGCGTGGCCGCGGTGGTCCTGGACACCGGGGGGCGCATCACGTTGTGGAGCCCTCAGGCCCAGGAGCTGTTCGGCTGGTCGGCCGAGGAGGCGCTGGGCAGCTACGCGGTGAAACTGCTGGTCGCCGATGAGTACGCCGATCTGGTCCTGGAGCTGTTCGCGAAGGTCATGGCCGGCGGCGACACCTGGGCAGGCGTCTTCCCCGTGCGGCACAAGGACGGCTCCACGAAGCTGGTGGAGTTCCGCAACATGCGGCTGCAGGACGAGGACGGCGCCGTCTACGCCCTGGGGATCGCCTGCGACGAGGCCGTTCTGCGCGGCGTGGAGCGCGACCTGGCACTTTCGGTGCCGCTCGTGGCGCAGTCCCCGCTCGGGCTCGCGGTACTGGACACCGACCTGCGGTACGTACTGATCAACCCGATGCTGGTACGGATCAACGGCCTACCCGCCGAGGAACACCTGGGCCGTACACCCCATGAGGCGGTGCCGTTCCTGGACACCGAGGTGATCGAAGCCTCCATGCGCCAGGTCCTGGACACCGGCGTACCGCTGCTGGACCAGTACGGCGTCGGCCGTACTCCCGCCGACCCGGGCCGGGAGCACGCCTGGTCGGGCTCGTACTACCGGTTGGAGGACCCCCGCGGGCGGGTGATCGGTGTCGCCCTGGTGGTGGTGGACGTCACCGACAGTTACCGTGCGGCCAGAGAAACGGCCGAGGCCCGCAGGCGCCTGGACCTCATCGCCCGGGCTTCGGTGACCGTCGGCACCACCCTGGACCTTGAGCGCACGGCCCGGGAACTCGCCGACCTCGTCGTGGCCGACCTGGCCGACCTCGCCTCGGTCGACGTCCTCGACTCGGTCCTGGAGGGCAGCGCGACCGCGGCCCCCGGCCCCGGTGCGGGACAGGCCCTGTTCATGGCCCTGGCCCTCGCCGCGGCTTACGAGACGGACGCGCTCCGCGCCGCCGACCAGGTGGGCGAGCGCACCACCTATTCGGCCGAACGCCTGGTCACCCGCTGCGTGACCACCGGGCACCCCGTCCTGGTGCCGCACACCAGCCGTACGGACTTGGGGCGCATCGCGCGTGACGGCGCCTCCGCCGACCTCCTCGCCCAAGAGGGCGCGCATTCCTACCTGGCCGTGCCGCTGACGGCCCGCGGACAGGTCCTCGGCGCCCTCGGCCTCCTGCGCACCCGCAATCCGCTCCCCTTCGGCCACGACGACGTCACTCTGGCCGGCGAGCTCGCCACCCGCGCCGCCATCGCCATCGACAACGCCCGCTGGTACCAGCACGCCACCGACACCGCCCTGACCCTTCAACGCCACCTCCTCCCGCACCCCCCGCCCCGGTCCGCCGGCCTCCAGATCGCCTACCGCTACCAACCCGCCGCGGCGGCCAGTGGGATCGGCGGCGACTGGTTCGACGCGATCCCCCAGCCCGAGGACAAGACCGCCCTCGTCGTCGGCGACGTCATGGGACACGGCGTCCACGCCGCCGCCACCATGGGACAACTGCGCACGGCGACCCGCACCCTGGCGGACCTGAGCCTCGATCCGGCCCGGGTCCTGCGCCACCTCGACCACATCACCACCGAACTGGAGGGGACCATGGCGACCTGCGTCTACGCCACGTGGGACCCTCTCCGCGCCCGCTGCCGCGTCGCCCTCGCCGGCCACCCTCCCCCCATCGTGATCCGGTCAGGGCAGTACCCCGAACTGCTCGACCTTCCCGTCGGTGTGCCGCTCGGCACGGGCGGCCTCGGCGACGCCGACTTCCAGACCACCGCCCTCGGACTGGTCCCCGGAGACCGGCTGGTCCTGTACACCGACGGACTCGTCGAAACCCGCGGAGACTCTTTCGACGACCGCCTCGGCCTCCTCCTCAGCCTCCTCACCGACTCCGGCCTCTCCCCTGAGGCAACCTGCGACCGGCTCCTGGCCGCCCTACGACACGACGACGCCGCCGATGACGTCGCCCTCGTCATCGCCCACGTCCGCCCCCACCCACCCGGCGACGGGGCGAGCGCACCGATCTGACCGGCCAACCGGAACGGCCCGGTCGACGCGCATACGGGCCGGTCCCGCGACGTCAGAACCGGACCGTTTCGGGCGCCTCTGCGAGCGGCTCGCCCGCCTCGTTCGCAGCCTCTGCCAGCCACACCACGGCGGCTCCCGCGACGGCCACGACGACGATGCCGGCGACCGCGGCCCAGCTGATGCGTTCGCCGAGGATCAGCAGTCCGGCGAGGGATCCCATGACGGGGTCGATGCTGAACAGCGTGCCGACCACCCTCGCGGAGGGACCAGCCACTGGTGCCCGCTCACCCGGCCGATCGCGCCGATCCCGAGGAAGGCCACCGCGCAGGGCCCCAGGAACTCCAGGGTGACGGCGACGCCGAGCGGGATCCGGTCGATGGCCGAGTAGAGGCAGAGGTTCATGGCTGCCATGGCCACCCCTGGTGATCAACGGCACCGTCTACGCGCCGACCGCTGCCGTCGACCTGTCGATGAGCCAGGTCAGCTCGCAGGTCGTCACCCGCGGCGTCATCGCCCGGACCATCGGCCTCGGCATCCGTCCGGCCGCGGGATACCTCCGCCCGGTGATCGGAGTCCCACCGGAGCCGGTGCTGTTCACGACCTATCCGGCCGTGATCGCGAAACCGGCCTCGGTCACCGCGATCACCGGGTTCACGGCCCCGGCTCCCGGCGCGCCCGTCGACGTCACGGACGCCACCATCCCCGGCGGTGGCCGGGCGTCCCTCACGTTCGGCGGCTACGCCAAGCCGGGACCGGCCACGACCGGAGCGCTCGACCACGTCGTCCTGCAGGTGGCGCACCACGAGGACGGCGACGTGGAGTCGGTGAAGATGTCGGTGGACTTCCCCGGCAGCACCTGCACCGGCACTGGCACCGGCACCGCACTGAACGTGCCGGTCCGTCTCGGCTCCAGCGGCCCGGTGACCGACCAGGTCGACCTGGCACCGTGTGGCCTGACCGAGGCCTCCCAGTTGGCCGGGCTGACCGTGACCTACACCGTCACCGCCGGGAGCGGCGGCGCGAACGAGCACCTCGGCGGCACCCGGATCGACCTGCTGTCCGGCCCGCTCGTCAAGGCCGCCGTGTCCTTCGACGGCCACACCAGCACCGTCAAGCAGTGGACGGTCCTGCCATGAGCAAGCACACTACCTTGGAGACCACCATGTCCGGGCCAAGTGCCGCGATCATCGACCGCCTGCTCGGTGAGCTGTGGGAGCGGGGCGGCAGCGACCTGCTGCTGACCACCGGATCGGCGCCGTTCCTGCGCGTCGACGGCGCACTGCGACCGGTCGAGGGGCCCGCGCTGACCGAGCCGGAGGCCGATCGTCTGGTGACCGGCGTGCTGGGCGAGGAACTCACGGAACGGTTCCGCCGGGAGAAGCAGGTCGACTTCGCGTTCAGCTGGGGGGAGAGGGCCAGGCTGCGCGGGAACGCATTCGTGCAGCGCGGCGCCTCGGCTCTGGCGCTGCGGATCATCCCGTTCGACGTGCCGTCGTCCGAGCAGCTCGGGCTCCCCCCGGTCGTCATGGGGTGGGCGGGCATGCCGCGCGGGTTCGTGCTGGTCACCGGGCCGACCGGGTCGGGGAAGTCGACGAGCCTGGCGGCGCTCGTCGACCACGTCAACACGCACCGGTCGGTGCACATCCTGACCATTGAGGACCCGATCGAGTACCTGCACCAGCACAAGCGCTCGGCGGTCAACCAGCGCGAGGTCGGCACCGACACCGACTCGTTCCCGGCCGCGCTGCATGCGGCCCTGCGTGAGGATCCCGACGTCCTGCTCCTCGGCGAGATGCGCGACCCGGAGAGCATCTCCGCGGCCCTGACCATCGCCGAGACCGGGCACCTGGTGTTCGCCACCCTGCACACCAACGACACGTCGCAGACGCTGGACCGCATCGTCGACGTGTTCCCGGCCGAGCAACAGCCGCAGATCCGGCTGCAATTGGCGCACACCCTGGTCGGCATCCTGAACCAGACGCTCATCCCCCGGATCGGCGGGGGCCGGGTGGCCGCCTTCGAGGTGCTGGTGGGCACGTCGGCGATCCGCAACCTGATCCGCGAGGGCAAGACCCGCCAGATCCGCAACATGGTCTCGACCGGCCACCGTGACGGCATGCAGACCCTCGAAACCAGCATCAACGCCCTCGTCGCGGCAGGCGCCGTCGCCCACGAGGAGGCCCTGCTGCACACGGCCTACCCGGAGGACATCAAGCGGCCCCACGTCCAGGTCGGCCGCGCCTGACCGTCCGAGGGACAACGCCGTGAAGAGGCGGTCCGGGGCGCGGATGCCGCTCGCGCGGGATTCGCTTCGTACCTGGTCGCCCGCTCTTCGCCGGGTACCTGACGGACTTCGCCCGCACGGTTGTGCTCGGCGACGACCTGGTCAAGCTGAGCGTGGCAGCCCGCGAGACTTCTCGGGCAGGACCGCATCGCCGGCGGACAGCTGCACGCCGAGGTGCGGGCCCTGGCCGGCAAGGCGGGTTGGAGCCTGGCGAAAACCACGACGAGCCTGTCGGTCTCCGCGTCTACGGCGCGGGTGAGCGGCGGATGCTGGCAGACTTCTGCTCGCGGAGAGGCGCTCGCCGTCACCGCGTCGGCAAGCGGGAGAACAGGGCGGCATCGTGGGATCGGGACAACTTCCTCCTGGCCAGAAGCTGGCGAAGGGCTGGCCGGTGTCGCACTACGGGCCGGTACCGAAGTTCCGGCCCGAGCGGTGGACCCTTCTGGTCTTCGGCGCCACTGCCTCGGGCGAGAAGTACAGCTGGTCCTTCGACGAGGTCTCCGCCCTCCCCTGCATCACGATCGTCACCGACATGCACTGCGCGTCGGGGCCCTCGACGACCGACCACGAGTTCTACGGCGTGCCCGCCCGGGCCTTGCTGGAGCTGGCGCCACCGGCCCCCGATGTCACCCACGTCATGGCGTGGGCCGAGTACGGATACAGCGCCAACCTGCGCCTGACCGACTTCGCCTCGGACCGGACCCTGCTGGCCATGCACCACGACGGGGAACCGCTGACCGTCGAACACGGCTTCCCCCTGCGCCTGGTCGTACCGCACCTGTACGGCTACAAGGGGCCCAAGTGGCTGCGCGCCATCGAGTACATGACCCAGGACCGGCGGGGATTCTGGGAGGAACGCGGGTTCCACAACGTCGCGGACCCGTGGAAGGAACAGCGGCACTCTTACCAGGAGGACGACTCCCCTTAGGAGTGTCCGACAAATGATCACGGATCGGTTCACGGAGCCAGAGGGTCAGCGAGGCCAGGATGACGCCGGCGCGGTAGCGGTCGGCGAGCTTGCCGAACCTGATCGCGATCGCGCGGCACTGCTTGAGGGGTGCGAAGCATCGTTCGACCACGTTGCGGTCGCGGTAGACCTCCTTGTCGAAGGCGGGGGGTCGGCCGCTGAGGCGCCGGCGGTTGGCCGCTCGGTCGCGACGCTCGGAGATCGTGACGGCGATACCCCGACGCCGCAGCATGTGCCGGATCGGCGGGATGCGGATCGGATCCCGTCGAGGAGCTGAGCGAACGCGGTGGCGTCGTTGACATTGCCGGGCGTGAGCACGGTGGGCAGGGGCAGGCCCCGCCCGTCGGCGGCGTACTGGTGGGCGCGGTTGACCGTGGAGTCGACGGCGACGATCCCCCCACCTGGACCTGCCACAAGGTCAGTTACCGGAAAACCAGGTCAGGACACCGCACTGACTTACTTCATTGGGGACAACTACGCCGGGTGACCTGACCCCGCGTCAGAGCGGTCTTCCCACACCACACATGCGGTCACCCGGTACGGAGCGGCCCAGCCCTGCTTGGGACCACCGCGCATCAGTAGTCCCCGAGCCGGCCCCCACCCCGCCGCGTTGGGGACGCTCTGCTTGCTTTGCGGGTTCACCCCAGTCTATTCTCGTCACCATGACGATAATCGCTCAGCGGTCCCCGCCTCCCTGTGGGCATTGATTCCAGGAGCCTCGATCCGCCTCTACGCGCACGGCCGTGACGTCGAGCACGAACCCAGAGTCATGCCGGCGCGCACACCAGCCGCCCGGCGGCCGCCTGCCACCGCGCTGCGGCAACCCAGCGCCTGATCCCTGATGCGCGATCGTGCTCCCCGATTCACCGCTCGTGCACTTCAAACCCTCGAAGACTCCGGCGCTCGGGGAGCCGCGTGCCGACGCAAAGAAGCGCGTCGATCGAAGTGGGAATTCGGATGACGCAACCCCTCCCCTCCCGGAGAAATCCACCCGCCAGGAGCGTCCTCCGCGCCCCCGGCGGCATCGACAATGACCTCAGGACGAAAAAGTGAGCATGTTCACAATGCCGGTAAATCCCTTCGACCTCTCCGAGGGAATGCTGAGCCGAATATCCACCGATGACTCATGGGCCCCGACCGAGTCGCAGATCCCACACGTCGATGCCAGGGTGATTCGCCATTTCCTCACTCCGGCTGAAGTGGAAGCATTCGCGGCCGAACTCGCTACCCAGCGCTTTGCGCCGGTGGGTCTAGACGGCGTTGCCGCCAACTACGTAGAAGGAGACCCGGTCGGCTCTCTCCGCGCCACGGCTGACTCCGAAGTCTTGGCGGCAGAGTTCTACCGCAGGCTGCGGACGTTTCTGTCGTTTGAAGTAGGACCGGACGATCCGACGGATGCAGACGGAAGGCGCTGGAAGCCGGCGTCCGTCAATCCGCGTATGCGCTTCATCACGTACGAACCCGGCGGATTTCTTGTCCCGCACTACGATTCACCCTATTTCGCCCCCGATGGAACGCGAACTCACCTGACGGTCGTCGTCTACCTGTCGTATGAGGCAGTGGGCGGAGAAACGCGGTTCATCGCCGACAAGCAGAACGACCTTCCCTTTGCGCAACGCGACTTCTCGGACTGGCCCCGGCTCGCAGAGCCTGAGGAAATATTGAGCGCCCACCGCCCCGAGCCGGGCGATGCGCTCCTCTTTTGGCATCGGACGCTTCACGACTCGGCCCCTCTTCTTGAGGGTAAGAAAACAATTCTCAGAACCGATGTGCTCTACGAGCCCATAGACATGCCTTGAGTGACAGCAAGGCAGTCGTCACGCAGGAGGTCCCACGCGGTAGCCGCCCGGACCGGTGACACCGGGTGGGCGCCCAGGGGGGGCTTCGGCTTCGACGACGCTCATGTGGTGCTCCCCCTGTAGGAATCTAGTGCCCTGGGCCAAGGATTCGGTGACAGTAGGCGTCGGCCTTGTCGAGGATCTCGTCGGCGGTCTTCGTCCAAACGAAGGGCCCGGGCTGGTCGTTCCAGTCGGTCAGCCAGGCCCGGATGTCGCGCTCGAGGGCCTGGACGGAGCGGTCGACTCCACGCTTAGGGCTGTCCGGTAAGTGATCTGGGATGGTTGATGGTGCGTAAGCGGTCAGGAACGGTTCAGCTAGTGCGCAGCCGGTCGCCTGGCATCGGGAGGCGGGGAGGGGTGTAGCCGTCGTGGTCCTTGGGGTCATGTGCTCGCCCGTCGTCAAGTAGCTGGTCGGGGAGGAGAAGGACGCGGGCGGTGTCGGAAAGGTTCAGATCGGAGCCGGGGCCGATCCAGGAGTCACGGTCTTCCCCGGGTGTCCATGGGTATTGGTGCACGTAGAAGGTGTCGCACAGCAACACGACGTCCGCTGAGTCCACCGCGCACGCCGCGAGTTGCACCATGGTTTCTGGCAGCGTGGCGGTGATGGCCAACCGGTAGGTGTAGTGCACCGCACTTCCTCGCTCGGGCACCTGAGGGTGTGGCCCTACCTCCCAGTGTGTGATCTTGGCGGTCAGTGGGTACGTCCTGTCGCCGCGGACCACAGTGACGTCAACTCCCGCAGGGCCGGGTGTGCTTTGCCCCTGACCTCCTTCCCCTGAGATGCAGCTGGCGAGGGCGGTAGCCACACAGGCGACCATCGCCGCCCGCACTGCCGCATCGACACGTCTTCTAGTCAGCCGCTCCACTTCCCGCTCCGCCCCTCGTCCGAGCCCTCTCGGCCCGCTCTGAAGATCAGAGACGCGCCCCACCGTCACCTGGTTCCGGGTCAAGGATTCCTGTAACTGCTGGTCACGGGTGAGATGATCTTGGTGTGGCTGGTGTGATCACGGCGTCGGAGCCGTCCTGGATAGCCCCGTTCACCGGGCTGAGCCCGCGCTGTTTTGGGAAGCTGGTGATCGTGCTGCGGCGCGAGGGTGCGGACGCGGGTTCGCAAGGGCCGGCCGTGGAGCCTTCCGCTGGAGGACCGGGCACTACTGGTCGCGGCCTACTGGCGAACGAACTTGACGATGCGCCAGCTCGCCCCGCTGTTCGGGGTGTCCAAGTCGGCCGCGGACCGCATGATCGACCACCTCGCGCCGATGCTCGCGCTCCAGCCCCGAAAGCGGTTCGCCAAGGACGCAGTCGAAGAACTACCGATACTCCACCAACCACCAGGTCGTCATCGACGCCGACACCCGGCTGGTCGTCGTGGTCGGCCGGCCGCTCGCCGGAAACCGCAACGACTGCAAGGCATGGGAGGAATCCCGCCAAAGCCGCCGTCGGCAAGACACTCACAATCGCCGACGGCGGCTATCCCGGCACCGGACTCGTCATGCCGCACCGCCGCCGCAAGGGCGAAGAACTGGCCGACTGGAAGCAGGATCACAACAAGTCCCACAAGCAGGTCCGAGCTCGAGTCGAGCACGTCTTCGCCCGCATGAAGACCTGGAAGATCCTCCGCGACTGCTGCCTCAAAGGCGACGGCGTCCACCACGCCATGCTCGGCATCGCCCGCATGCACAACCTCGCCCTCGCCGGATAGGCAAGCAAGCGGCCCGCACCGCGACTGACCCTGCCCAGGGCGACTCAAAGATCATTTACGGGACAGCCCTTTGGGTTTCTTCTGGGTGAGCTCGGCGAACCACCCCTCGACCAGGTTCCGCCAGGACGCGCTGGCCGGTGTGAAGTTCAGGTGAAAACGAGGGTGCGCCAGCAGCCACTTCTTCACGTCCGGCGTCTTGTCGGTCGCGTAGTTGTACAGGATGAGGTGGACCTGGAGGTCGGCGGGGAACTCCTTGTCGAGTTTGGTCAGGAACCTCTTGAACTCGGCGGCCCGGTGGCGCCGGCGGAGGGAGTCGATGACCTTGCCGGTCGCGACCTCGAGGGCCGCGAAGAGGGTGGTGGTGCCGGCGCGGATGTAGTCGTGGCTGCGTCGCTCCGCAACACCGGGCATCATCGGCAGCACTGGCTGGGACCGGTCCAGGGCCTGGATCTGCGACTAACGACAAATTTCAGACTCAGGTCACGAGGGCCTGCCCAGCGGATCGGTTTCCGCCGGACAGGCCCCGCGCTGGCAGGACTCAGCCATTGAGCGTGAAGGTAAAGCGCCCGCGAGCTAGCCGTCCAGGCGGACCATCGGCGCGAGGTTCCTCGCGCCGAGCGGCCTGCCGAATTCGGCTGGCGCACAGCCGAACCCTGCGGCGATCAGTCGCACCGGCCGCACAGGTATTCGCGCGGCAGGGCGGACCGAGGATGTGCCACTCCCGGCACGGGGGCCCACCGGCCGCGGTGCGCCCGGTGGGAAGGCGGACCGTACGGCGACTGCCAAGCCGGCCGGTCGCTTCGACCGGAGACACCCGGGTCGAGGAGCGTGCGGTGCGCGTGGACGCGGAACTCGCCGTGCACCCGCAAGTGCCCGGAGGGGCACCCGCGGCAACGGCGGAGAACGATCGGCAGGCAGGTGGGAACGACCACCCAGGTTCTGGACATGGAGATACACCGGTTCCAGTGAGAAGACAGCAGCGAAAGGGAGCGCGGCGCACAGATGCGACGCGCGACGGTTCAGCGCTCGGGGGGTCTCACTTGGTGTACAACGGCACGTCCTTGCCAGGGGCGACTGCGGGCGGAAGCACGCTAACGGCCCACGAGAGCACGGCGCCACTGAATATCGGGCGGGCGCCACCGCCCCCGGGGAGTCTCGTCGACGACGCCGGACTCGAAGGCCGAGAGCGTACGGACGGTCTGCCCGTACTGCGGTTGTCTGCGCGCAGGTGCCGATCGTTTCGTCGTCGTCGGCGGTCCACCTCGTCTTCGAACAGTCCCCCGCCCTCACCGCAGCACGGCACGACCGCTGCGCACCCGGCCTCAGACACCTCGCCTTCCACATCGCCCCCCCGTCGGCGGCCCCCACCAACGCGCCGCCTACCTCGAATCACGTGACGGCTTCGAAAGCGAACTCGTCTCCGTGGGCATGGCCTAGTGCCGTGACCGGGAAGGTTTGCCGTGTTGCTCTGCGATGATCGACGAGTGAGCAAGCATGAGTGGGACGCGTTGACCAAGATCGAGGAAGTGTTCATGGTCAATTCATTCGAGATCGACATCCTGGCCGGCGTCTGGGGAGACCTCGACGACGCCGACCAATCCCGGCCGGTCAGCGAGCTCGCAGGAACCTTGCTCACCCTCGTTGATCGCGGGTGGATTGAGGTCCGTCGGGTTGCGCCGTGGGTGTCGCCGGCCGGAGAGAGCGGTCTTCAGCCGGGCGAGCTGATCCCTCGGGATCAGCTTCCGGCGGCTCTCGAAGATGCCGTCAACTGGGAGTATCCCGACGACGGGGATTGGATCGGTGCGTTGACCCTGGTCGAGACCGAAGCCGGGATGAAGATCACTCGTCTCTCTCCTGAGGAAATGGACGAGTAGGCCGCCAAGCCGGAAATTGTCAGGCCGCCGCCCGCGGCCGTCCGCCCCAGCGGACACCTCGTTCGCTACGGATACGTGCTCGTTCCACTCGTTGGGCGGCCATGACTTCGGGGTGGCGGGCGTTGTTGTTCCGCCAGCGCAGGTAGGCGTGCAGGGCCCGGGTCTGGACTGTGTGGTTCGGATGGTTCGAGTCGGCCAGGGTGAACTGCCGCAGCGGCCCGAAGTGGGCCTCGATCGGGTTGGCCCAGGACGGGTAGGCCAGCGTGAAACACAGCTCGACCTTGTTTCTCGGCGCCCACCTGCGGAATCTCCAGTTCAAGTCGGCGGAGAGGTTGTCTAGGATCACGTAGATCGGGGCGTCGTCCGGACGGGCGGCTCGGATCGACCGCAGGGCGACCCAGGTGTGGTCGATGCCCTTGCGGCGCCGGTTGACACCCCACAGCTTGTCGTCGCCGACGGAGTAGCAGCCGTGGAAGTAGGTGATGCCGTGGGTGCGGCGGTAGGTGGCCGGCAGCCGGTCGAGCCGCTTCTGTTCGGCCCAGCAGGAGCCGGCGGTCGAGCGGATGCCCAGCGGGCCGAAGTCGTCGAAGGCGAACGTGCGGTCAGGACGCTCGTTGACCGCTTACTCGATCCGATCCAACCTGGCGTCGAACGCCGGATCCGGGGACTCCTTCCAGGTCTTCGTGTGCTGGACGGAGATCCCGCAGCGGGCTAGGCACTGTCTTCAAAGGGTTCTGATGGGGGATCATGTGCCGCATGGTGCGTCGTCATGAACTGTCGGATCTGGAGTGGGAAGCGTTGTCCGC
>NZ_JBEXPG010000038.1:0-87519 GCF_040611935.1 Streptomyces sp. NPDC006512
GCCCGCGTACTGGACGTACTTGGCTTTCGCCCGGTGCGGCGAGAGCGCGTGCCAGGCGTCGCGGGGCAGACGGGAGTTTGACGACAGGCCCTAGTCCCCGTAGGCGGCCGTGGCGGCGATCAGGCGGGCCGAGTCCGGCGGGACCGAGACGCCGTGGATCTGGGAGGGCGCCACGCGGACCGGCCGGGGGCCCTCCGGGACCCCCCAGTGCGGGGCCATGCGGGCGCAGTCACCCAGGAGCCGTGCGAAGCCGGGCCGCCCGTCGGCGGCGTACTCGGCGTACCCGAAGCCATCGGTAGAGGTCATGGAGGCACGTTAAGCACGCCACGGCGAGTGAAGGAAGTCCTACTACGGGGTAGTTTCGGACGGTCGGCCGCAGGTCGCCGACCGGGTAGTTTTGACTGTCCCCTTGCCGTCCTCCGCAGGAGCGTCCACGCCGTGCGCATCGCAGTCACCGGCTCCATCGCCACCGACCACCTCATGACCTTCCCGGGCCGTTTCGCCGACCAGCTGGTCGCCGACCAGCTCCACACGGTCTCCCTCTCCTTCCTCGTCGACAACCTCGACGTCCGGAGAGGCGGAGTCGGCCCGAACATCTGCTTCGGCATGGGTCAGCTCGGCAGCCGCCCGATCCTCGTCGGCGCGGCCGGCTCGGACTTCGACGAGTACCGCGCCTGGCTGGACCGGCACGGCGTCGACACCGATTCCGTGCGCATCTCCGAGGTGCTGCATACCGCGCGCTTCGTCTGCACCACGGACTCCGACCACAACCAGATCGGCTCCTTCTACACCGGTGCCATGAGCGAGGCCCGCCAGATCGAGCTGAAGGCCGTCGCCGACCGCGTGGGCGGCCTCGACCTCGTCCTCATCGGCGCCGACGACCCCGAGGCGATGCTCCGCCACACGGAGGAGTGCCGCACCCGCGGGATCCCCTTCGCCGCGGACTTCTCGCAGCAGATCGCCCGCATGGACGGCGAGAACATCCGCACCCTGATGGAGGGCGCGACGTACCTCTTCTCGAACGAGTACGAGAAGGGCCTCATCGAGTCGAAGTCCGGCTGGACGGACGAGGAGATCCTCGCCAAGGTCGGCACCCGCATCACCACCCTCGGCTCGCAGGGCGTGCGCATCGACCGCGCCGGCCAGGAGCCGATCGTCGTCGGCTGCCCGGAGGAGACCGCGAAGGTCGACCCGACCGGCGTCGGCGACGCGTTCCGCGCGGGCTTCCTGACCGGCCTGGGCTGGGGCGTCGGCCTGGAGCGGTCCGCGCAGCTCGGCTGCATGCTGGCCACCCTGGTCATCGAGACCCTGGGCACCCAGGAGTACACCCTGGCGCGGGCGCACTTCATGGAGCGCTTCACCAAGGCGTACGGCGACGACGCCGCCGCCGAGGTCCGCGCCCACCTCGCGTCCTGACGCACCGCACCACCGCGTGACCGATCCCGCCCGCCGGCCCGGCGGGCGGGATCCGTCGCGCCGGACTCAGACCAGGCGCCGGACCGTGTACGCCACGCCCGTCGGCCGGGGCGATTCCCCCAGGTACGCGTGGCCCCGCATCCCGCACCAGGCGGGGATGTCCAGCCGCGCCACCTCGTCGTCGGACAGGACGGTCACCGTCCCCCCGACCTCGACCGTGCCGATGACCCGGGCCAGCTCGATCACCGGCTGCGGGCACCGCAGCCCGAGGGCGTCCACCTCCAGGGAGTCCGCCACCGGCGTCACCGCCGGCGCCTCCGCCACGCCGAGCTTCTCCCGGACGCCCGCCACCACACCCGGCAGCACCTCCAGGAAGCCGTTGACCTGATCGGCGGTCGTGCCCGGCGGCAGGGACACCCGTACGTTCCCCTCCGACAGCACCCCCATCGCCCGCAGCACGTGACTGGGGGTCAGCGTGGAGCTCGTGCAGGAGGAGCCGGACGACACCGAGAAGCCGGCCCGGTCCAGCTCGTGCAGCAGCGTCTCGCCGTCGACGTACAGGCAGGAGAAGGTGACCAGGTGCGGGAGCCGGCGCTCGGCGTCGCCCACCACCTCCACGTCCGGGACCAGCCGGGCCACCCGCCGCCGGATCCGGTCGACCAGGATCCGCAGCCGGGCCGCCTCCGCGTCGGCCTCCGCCCGCACCGCGCGCAGCGAGGCAGCCGCCGCGACGACCGCCGGGAGGTTCGCGAAGCCGGGGGAGCGCCCCGACTCCCTTTCGTCGGCGGGGCCTTGGGGAGAGAAGCGGACGCCCTTGCGCACCGCCAGCAGCCCCACCCCGGGCGGGCCGCCCCACTTGTGGGCGCTCGCCGTCAGCACCGACCACGCCCCCTCGACCGGGCCCCAGCCCAGCGACTGCGCCGCGTCGACCAGCAGCGGAACCCCGGCCGCCGCGCAGGCCTCGGCCGTCTCCGCCACCGGCTGGACCGTGCCGACCTCGTGGTTCGCCGACTGGAGGCAGGCCAGGGCGGTGTCCGGGGCCAGCGCGGCCGCGTACGCGCCGGGGTCCACCGCCCCGAGCCGGTCCACCGGAACCTCCGTGACCGTGCCCCCGGCCGCCGCGTGCGCGTCCGCCGCGTGCAGGACGGAACTGTGTTCGATCGCCGACACGACCAGATGGCCGCCGACCCGGCGGCGGCCCGCGAGGGCGCCCGCGACGCCCGTGTGAACCGCGTGCGTTCCCGAAGGAGTGAACACGAGCTCGTCGGGGCGGCACCCCACCGCGTCGGCGGCCGCCTCCCGCGCCGCGTCCAGCAGCAGCCGCGCGCGCCGGCCCTCCCGGTACAGCCGGGCCGGGTCCGCCCAGCCCTCGTCCAGGGCGGCCTGCAGGGCCTGTCGGGCGACGGGGTGCAGCGGGGCGGCGGACGCGGTGTCGAAGTACGGCATCGGGCCACGCTAACCCCCGCCCCGCGAACGGCCGGGTCAGGGGCCGTCAGATGTCGTCCGGAGCGGGCCATTCAGGGCCGGATGGCCCGTCCCCCGTACGGCGGATCCACCCCTTCGGGGTCAGTAACGGCGCGTTGGGCACCCTCCCCGCGCGACCCCAAATAGCGTCCAGTAGGGTTTGGTCCGCATAAACATCCAAACCCCTGCCTGCGTCAGGGCCGGCGACCGACCCGAACACGGCCGCAGCCGGCCGCGCGGGCCGAGACTCTCGGGAAGGCGCTACGTGAGTCCCTACGGCTCCGACCGCTCGCCGCGGCGCCCGATGCGGCGGAAGCTGCTGCAGGCGCTGACTGCGGGCGCGGTCCTGGCGACCGCCACTGGTTGCACGTACAACTGGCAAGACTTCCCCCGCCTCGGAATGCCCTATCCGGTCACGGAGGAGGCGCCTCGCATCCTGTCCCTGTGGCAGGGGTCGTGGGCAGCTGCTCTCATCACGGGCATCCTGGTCTGGGGCCTGATCATCTGGAGCGTCATCTTCCACCGGCGTAGCCGGACGAAGATCGAGGTCCCCGCGCAGACCCGGTACAACATGCCCATCGAGGCGCTGTACACCGTGGTCCCGCTCATCATCGTTTCGGTGCTCTTCTACTTCACCGCGCGCGACGAGTCGAAGCTGCTGTCCCTCTCCGCCAAGCCGGCGCACACGATCAACGTGATCGGCTTCCAGTGGAGCTGGGGCTTCAACTACGTCGAGAACGTCGACGGCGACGCGGGCACCCCCGCCGCGCGCGAGCGGGCGAAGCAGGCCGGCGAGGGCAAGCTCGGGACCACGCAGGTTCCCAAGGAGCTCGACGCCATCCCGGACCGCTTCACCAAGGACTTCCCGGCGGGCGCCGAAGGCGTCTACGAGAAGGGCGTCCCCGGCGACCGGAACCCGGAGACGGGCAACCCGGGGCCGACCCTCTACCTGCCCAAGGGCGAGAAGGTCCGCTTCATCCTGTCGTCGAACGACGTCATCCACTCCTTCTGGGTGGTCCCCTTCCTGTTCAAGCAGGACGTGATCCCCGGTCACACCAACGTCTTCGAGGTCACGCCGTCCCAGGAAGGCACCTTCATGGGCAAGTGTGCCGAGCTGTGCGGTGTCGACCACTCCCGGATGCTCTTCAACGTGAAGGTCGTCTCACCGGAGGAGTACCGGGCGCACCTGAAGGAGCTGGCCGAGAAGGGGCAGACCGGCTTCCTCCCGGCCGGTATCCAGCAGACTGACCCGGCCCGGAATGCGGAAGTGAACAAACTGTGAGCATCCTCAACGAATCTCAGGGTGCCGCCGCAGCTGACTCGTACGAGAACGAGCTGCCGGTACGGCGCAAGCAGCCGGGCAATGTCGTCGTGAAGTGGCTCACCACCACCGACCACAAGACCATCGGCACGATGTACCTGGTCACGTCGTTCGTGTTCTTCATCATCGGCGGGATCATGGCGCTCTTCATGCGCGCCGAGCTGGCCCGTCCGGGCACGCAGATCATGTCGAACGAACAGTTCAACCAGGCGTTCACCATGCATGGCACGATCATGCTGCTGATGTTCGCCACCCCGCTGTTCGCGGGCTTCGCGAACTGGATCATGCCGCTCCAGATCGGCGCGCCCGACGTGGCGTTCCCGCGGCTGAACATGTTCGCGTACTGGCTTTACCTCTTCGGTTCGACCATCGCGGTGGCTGGCTTCGTCACCCCCTCGGGTGCCGCCGACTTCGGCTGGTTCGCCTACTCCCCGCTGTCGGACGCCGTCCGTTCGCCGGGTATCGGCGCCGACATGTGGATCATGGGTCTGGCCTTCTCCGGCTTCGGCACGATCCTCGGTTCGGTCAACTTCATCACCACGATCATCTGCATGCGCGCGCCCGGCATGACGATGTTCCGCATGCCGATCTTCACCTGGAACGTGCTGCTGACCGGTGTCCTGGTCCTGCTCGCCTTCCCGGTGCTGGCCGCCGCGCTCTTCGCGCTGGAGGCCGACCGCAAATTCGGTTCGCACGTATTCGACGCGGCCAATGGCGGCGCATTGCTGTGGCAACACCTCTTCTGGTTCTTCGGACACCCAGAGGTGTACATCATCGCGCTGCCGTTCTTCGGAATCATTTCCGAGGTCATTCCGGTCTTCTCGCGCAAGCCGATGTTCGGTTACATCGGTCTGATCGCCGCGACCATCGCCATCGCCGGTCTTTCGGTGACGGTGTGGGCCCACCACATGTACGTCACCGGCGGTGTGCTGCTGCCGTTCTTCTCCTTCATGACGTTCCTCATCGCCGTTCCGACCGGTGTGAAGTTCTTCAACTGGATCGGCACGATGTGGAAGGGCTCGCTGTCCTTCGAGACCCCGATGCTCTGGGCCGTCGGCTTCCTGATCACCTTCACCTTCGGTGGTCTGACCGGCGTCATCCTGGCCTCGCCCCCGATGGACTTCCACGTCTCGGACTCGTACTTCGTCGTCGCGCACTTCCACTACGTCATCTTCGGCACCGTGGTCTTCGCGATGTTCTCCGGATTCCACTTCTGGTGGCCGAAGTTCACCGGCAAGATGCTGGACGAGCGCCTCGGCAAGATCACCTTCTGGACGCTGTTCGTCGGCTTCCACGGCACCTTCCTGGTGCAGCACTGGCTGGGCGCCGAGGGCATGGCGCGCCGTTACGCGGACTACCTGGCCGCCGACGGGTTCACCCTGCTGAACACGATCTCCACGATCAGCTCGTTCCTGCTCGGCCTGTCGATGCTGCCCTTCATGTACAACGTCTGGAAGACGGCGAAGTACGGCAAGAAGGTCGAGGTCGACGACCCGTGGGGCTACGGCCGTTCGCTCGAGTGGGCGACTTCCTGCCCGCCGCCGCGGCACAACTTCCTCACCCTGCCGCGGATCCGTTCCGAATCCCCGGCGTTCGACCTGCACCACCCTGAGATCGCGGCCCTCGACCACCTCGAGGACCACAGCGTCGCCGCCAAGGCCGTCACCGGCGGCAAGGAGGCCGACAAGTGAAGATCCAGGGCAAGATGTTCCTGTGGCTCTCCTTCTTCATCCTGGTCATGGCCGTCGTGTACGGCGTGTGGTCGAAGGAGCCCGTAGGCACCACCGCGCTCTTCCTGGCCTTCGGCCTGAGCGTCATGATCGGCTACTACCTGGCCTTCACGGCCAAGCGCGTGGACGAGATGGCCCAGGACAACCTGGAGGCCGACGTCGCCGACGAGGCGGGCGAGCTGGGGTTCTTCGCCCCGCACAGCTGGCAGCCGCTCTCGCTCGCCATCGGTGGCGCGCTCGCGTTCATGGGCGTCATCTTCGGCTGGTGGCTCATGTACTTCTCGGCCCCGATCATCCTGATCGGCCTGTGGGGCTGGGTGTACGAGTACTACCGCGGTGAGAACCAGAACCAGTAGGACAGCACCAGCAGGGCAGCACCAGCAGGACCTCGCGGCCCGACCGCGCACTTGGGGCCCGGACACCTCTTCGGAGGAGTCCGGGCCCCTCGTTTGCAGTCACCCCGCGCGCCGTAATTGTCATATCTTCATAGCGTTGGCTCCATGAAGCACTCACCGCGTCTTTGGACGGTACTCAGCTGCTCCCTGCTGGTCGCGTCCCTCGGGGCCGGCGCCACCGCATGCGGGTCCGGCGAGAAGAACCCGCTGTCAGCCCGCCCGTACGACGCGGGCGACCACGTTGCCTTCAACCAGGCCTCCGGCGGCCGTCCCGCCGATCCGGACAAGCCCCTGGAAGTCACCGTCAAGGGAGCCGAGTCCCGGATCACCGACGTGACGGTCGTGGACACCCACGGACGCCGTCTGGCGGGCGAACTCTCCGCCAAGGGGGACCGCTGGCACAGCACCACCCCGATGGCCGCGGGCGTCCACTACGCCGTCACCGTGAGCACCGAGAACCAGAAGGGCGCTCCGGGGCAGCGCACGCTGGCTTTCGACACCACACCGGCCGACAAGGTCCTCAAGGTCGAGTTCGGCCCGGACGAGGGCAAGTACGGCGTCGGGCAGCCCATCACGGCCGAGCTCAACGAACCCGTCAAGGACAAGGCGGCCCGTGCCGTCGTGGAACGGGCCCTGGTCGTCGACGCGGCCGCCGGCACCGAGGGCGCCTGGCACTGGATCGACGACAAGAACCTCCACTACCGGCCCAAGGACTACTGGCCCGCCAACACCAGCGTCACCGTACGGAGCAACCTGGAGGGCGTCCGCGTCTCCGACGAGCTCCACGGCGCCGCCTCGAAGCCGCTGAAGATCGACTTCGGCGACCGGGTGGAGGTCACCACCGACGCCTCCTCGCACTACATGACGTTCCGCCGGAACGGAGAGGTGGTCACCACCCTCCCGGTGACCACGGGCAAGCCCGGCTTCTCCACCCGCAACGGCATCAAGGTGGTGCTCGGCAAGCAGTACTACGTCCAGATGCGCGGTGACACCGTCGGCATCGGCGGCAGCGAGTACTACAACCTGCCCGTCTACTGGGCGACCCGTGTCACCTGGAGTGGTGAATACGTGCACGCCGCACCGTGGTCGGTCGACTCCCACGGCGTCGCCAACGTCAGCCACGGCTGCACCGGCATGAGCACCGGCAACGCCGCCTGGTTCTACGAGAACATCACCGAGGGCGACATCGTCAAGGTGATCAACAGCATCGGCGACGACATGGACATCTTCGGCAACGGCTTCGGCGACTGGAACATGGACTGGAAGGACTGGAGGGAGGGCAGTGCCCTCCTCAAGGGCACCCAGGAGGGCCGCAGCCCCATCGACCAGGCCCGCCTCCGCCCGACCGTCTAGTACGGGTCCACAGCGGCCCACGGGCGTCCGTACGGGCGCCCGTGAGCCGTTCGGGGCCCCAGGGGCCCTCTGGGGCCCCTGCTAGGCGTCCAGGGACAGGCGCGGGCGCAGGAGACCCGCCAGGACCTCGGGGAAGTCGACAGGATCCACCGGAAGGGTGACCGCGGCGTCCGCGCGGCTCCACGTGGCCAGCCAGGCGTCCTGCGGACGCCCCATCAGCAACAGCACCGGGGGGCACCGGAAGATCTCGTCCTTGATCTGCCGGCACACGCCCATGCCCCCGGCCGGAACCGCCTCGCCGTCCAGCACGCACACGTCGATGCCGCCCTCGTCCAGCGCCGTCAGGACCGCCGGAAGCGTCGCGCACTCCAGGAACTCCACCGGGGGCAGGTCCGCCGCCGGCCTGCGCCCGGCCGCCAGCCGCACCTGCTCCCGGGTGCCCGCGTCGTCGCTGTAGACCAGAACCCGCGCAGTCGCCCGCATTTCGTTCCTCCACGTGTCCGTGAATCACGCTGATGATGCGCGGGATGCTACTCCGTCCGACCCGCTGTCAACATCGGTTCGCACAGCCCCGCCCGAGACACCGGAAGGACGATCTGATGGGCCGTTCGGGCCTTGCACACGCCCCTGACACTCCGAACGGCACCCCCCGGGGTGAGGGCGGGATAAGCGACCGACATAATGTCGGTCGTGGCGACAGCAACGACAGTAGATACCGGGCACGCGCACCCGACGGTCAACCGGCCGAACCTCGTCAGCGTCGGAACCATCATCTGGTTGAGTTCCGAGCTGATGTTCTTCGCGGCCCTCTTCGCGATGTACTTCACCCTGCGATCCGTGACGGGTGCCGAGTACTGGACAGAGCAGGCTTCGGCCTTGAATCTGCCCTTCTCGGCGACGAACACAACGATCCTGGTGCTCTCCTCGCTCACCTGCCAGCTCGGCGTCTTCGCCGCCGAGCGCGGTGACGTGAAGAAGCTCCGGACGTGGTTCATCATCACGTTCGTCATGGGTGCGATCTTCATTGGCGGCCAGGTGTTCGAGTACACCGAGCTGGTCAAGCACGAGGGGATGTCCCTCTCGTCCGGACCGTACGGCTCGGTCTTCTACCTGACCACCGGCTTCCACGGTCTGCACGTGACGGGCGGTCTCATCGCCTTCCTGCTGGTCCTCGGCCGGACGTACGCGGCCAAGAGGTTCACCCACGAACAGGCCACGTCGGCCATCGTCGTGTCCTACTACTGGCACTTCGTCGATGTCGTCTGGATCGGCCTCTTCGCCACGATCTACCTGATCAAGTAGCGAACACGTCGCCGGGCCCCAGCGCTCGGCACTCCATCCAGAAACACCGACGCAGAAGATCCTGACACCGGGGTAATCCGTGAAAAAGCTCTCCGCACGACGACGCCATCCGCTGGCGGCGGTCGTCGTTCTACTCTTCGCGCTGGCGGTCACTGGGGGGCTGTACGCCGCCTTCGCGCCCGCGGGCAAGGCGCAGGCCGACGAAACCGCCCAGTCCCTCGCCATCGAGGAGGGCCAGAAGCTCTACGCCGTGGGCTGCGCAAGCTGCCACGGTACCGGCGGTCAGGGTTCCACTGACGGCCCCAGCCTGGTCGGCGTCGGCTCCGCGGCCGTCGACTTCCAGGTGAGCACGGGCCGCATGCCCGCCCAGCAGCCCGGCGCCCAGGTGCCGAAGAAGCCCGCCATCTACTCGCAGGCCCAGATCGACCAGCTCGCGGCGTACATCGCTTCGCTCGGCGCCGGCCCGATCACGCCCGTCGCGAAGCAGTACGACCCGGCTGATGCCGACATCGCCAAGGGTGGTGAGCTGTTCCGCAACAACTGCGCGCAGTGTCACAACTTCACCGGCGAGGGCGGCGCGCTGACGAACGGCAAGTACGCCCCGAACCTCGAGGACGTCTCGCCGAAGCACATCTACGAGGCCATGCTCACCGGCCCGCAGAACATGCCCTCCTTCCCGGACAGCACCATGCCGGAGAAGGAGAAGAAGGACATCATCGCGTACCTCCAGAACGTCAACGGCGAGAAGTCGACCAGCCCCGGTGGCCTCAAGCTCGGTGGCCTCGGCCCCGTCTCCGAGGGTCTGTTCGGCTGGATCTTCGGTCTGGGTGCGCTGATCGCTGTCGCCGTCTGGGTCGCGGCCCACACCGCTAAGGCCAAGAAGTCATGAGTAGCCAAGACATTCCCGAAGAGAAGCACCTGCCGAGCGAGCAGGGCGACGCGCACCACGGTGGTGTGGCGGTCGCGGACGACCCGTTCGCCGACCCGGGCCTGCCGGTCCACAAGCCCCGTATCCAGGACATCGACGAGCGGGCGGCGAAGCGCTCCGAGCGCACCGTCGCGATGCTGTTCACGCTGTCGATGCTGGCCACGATCGGCTTCATCGCCTCGTACGTGATCTTCCCGGTCGACAAGATCGTCTACATCTTCCCGGTCGGGAAGGTGAGCGCGCTGAACTTCGCGCTCGGTCTGACCCTGGGCACGGCGCTCTTCTGCATCGGCGCGGGTGCGGTCCACTGGGCCCGCACCCTGATGTCCGACGTCGAGGTCGCCGCCGAGCGCCACGAGATCGCCGCTCCGCCGGAGGTCAAGGCGCAGGTCATGCAGGACTTCGCCGATGGTGCGAACGAGTCCGGCATCGCCCGCCGCCCCCTGATCCGCAACACGCTGCTCGGTGCGCTGGCCATGCTGCCGCTCTCCGCGCTCGTGATCATGCGCGACCTCGGTCCCCTGCCGGAGGACAAGCTCCGCAAGACCATGTGGGCCAAGGGCAAGCTGCTCATCAACCAGAACACGATGGAGCCGCTGCGTCCGGAGGACGTCCTGGTCGGTTCGCTGACCTTCGCGATGCCCGAGGGTCTGGACGAGCACGCCCACGACTTCCAGGTCCAGATCGCCAAGGCCGCCCTGATGATCGTCCGCATCCAGCCGGACGACATCAAGGACAAGCAGGAGCTGGAGTGGTCCCACGAGGGCATCGTGGCCTTCTCCAAGATCTGCACCCACGTCGGCTGCCCGATCAGCCTGTACGAGCAGCAGACGCACCACGTGCTCTGCCCGTGCCACCAGTCCACCTTCGACCTCTCCGACGGCGCCCGAGTCATCTTCGGCCCGGCCGGTCACGCGCTTCCGCAGCTGCGGATCGGCGTGAATGACGAAGGCTTCCTCGAAGCGCACGGCGACTTCGAAGAGCCCGTCGGGCCTGCATTCTGGGAGCGCGGATGAGCACTGCCACAGACAACAAGACGGGGCGCAAAGCGCCCGCCGGCGAGCGCGTGGCGGACTGGGCGGACGGCCGCCTGGGCATCTACGGCCTCGCCAAGGCCAACATGCGCAAGATCTTCCCGGACCACTGGTCCTTCATGCTGGGTGAGATCTGCCTCTACAGCTTCATCATCATCATCCTCACGGGTGTGTACCTGACGCTGTTCTTCCACCCGAGCATGAACGAGGTGGAGTACCACGGCTCGTACGTGCCGATGCAGGGCGTCATGATGTCCGAGGCCTTCGCCTCGACCCTGGACATCAGCTTCGACGTCCGCGGCGGTCTGCTCATCCGGCAGATCCACCACTGGGCGGCGCTGATCTTCGTCGCGGCCATGGTCGTGCACATGATGCGCGTCTTCTTCACCGGTGCGTTCCGCAAGCCGCGTGAGGTCAACTGGATCTTCGGCTTCCTGCTGCTGGTCCTCGGCATGTTCACCGGATTCACCGGTTACTCCCTGCCGGACGACCTGCTCTCGGGCACCGGTGTCCGCTTCATGCAGGGCGCGATCCTGTCCGTCCCGGTCGTCGGCACCTACCTGTCGATGTTCCTGTTCGGCGGCGAGTTCCCCGGCGGCGACTTCGTCGCCCGGTTCTACTCGGTGCACATCCTGCTGCTGCCCGGCATCATGATGGGCCTGCTGGTCGCCCACCTGATCCTGGTGTTCTTCCACAAGCACACCCAGTTCGCGGGTCCCGGCAAGACGAACAACAACGTCGTCGGCATGCCGCTGCTGCCGGTCTACATGGCCAAGGCCGGAGGCTTCTTCTTCCTGGTCTTCGGTGTCATCTCGGCCGTCGCCGCGATCGCCTCGATCAACCCGATCTGGGCCCTCGGCCCGTACCGCCCGGACCACGTGTCCACCGGTGCGCAGCCCGACTGGTACATGGGTATGCCGGAAGGCCTGATCCGAGCCATGCCGGGCTGGGAGATCAACCTGTGGGGCCACACGCTCGTCCTGGGCGTGTTCATCCCGCTGGTGCTCTTCCCGCTGGTGCTGGGCGCCATCGCCGTCTGGCCGTTCATCGAGTCCTGGGTCACCGGGGACAAGCGCGAGCACCACATCCTGGACCGCCCGCGCAACGTCCCGACCCGTACGGCCTTCGGTGTCGCCTGGATCGCGGAGTACATCGTGCTCCTCATCGGCGGCGGCAACGACATGTTCGCCCAGTACTTCCACCTGTCGATCAACTCGATCACCTGGTTCGTCCGGATCGGCTTCTTCGTCGTCCCGGTGCTCGCGTTCATCGCCACCAAGCGGATCTGCCTCGGCCTCCAGCGCCGGGACCGGGACAAGGTGCTGCACGGTCGCGAGACCGGCATCATCAAGCGCCTGCCGCACGGTGAGTTCGTCGAGATCCACGAGCCGCTCTCGCAGGGCAAGCTGCACACGCTCACCTCGTACACCACCTACGAGCCGATCGAGATCGGCCCGACGGTCGACGAGAACGGCGTCGAGCGCAAGGTGAAGGCCACCGAGAAGCTGCGCGCGAAGCTCAGCAAGGGCTTCTACGCCGAGGGCAACCAGATTCCGAAGCCCACGGTCGAGGAGTACAAGGAGATCCAGAGCGGCCACGGCCACCACTGATCTCCGGCATGACCGCTTGAGGGATTGATTTCGGTCAATCCTGGTGTCGCCACGGCGAGAGCCCCGTCCAGTGTCTGGACGGGGCTCTTTGCCGTCTCCGGGGCTGGATAGGCTGGTCTCCTTCCCATTCCCCCGTGGTATCCCGATGAGCAGCAGGAGCGGACCATGAACGTTGTGACCCCGGCAGGCGGCGACAGCGTGGCGGCCCGTGGCTGGCCGGGCGTCCTCGACGCCCTGCTGACCGGCCGGAACCTCGGTGCGGACGACACCGCCTGGGCGATGGAACGGATCATGCGGGGCGAGGCCACCGACGCGCAGATCGCCGGCTTCGTGGTCGCGCTGCGGGCCAAGGGGGAGACCGTCGCGGAGATCAACGGCATGGTGCGCGCCATGTACGAACACGCCAACCTGATCGAGGTGGCGGGCCGGGCGGTGGACATCGTCGGCACCGGCGGCGACGGCGCCAAGACGGTCAACATCTCGACCATGTCGGCGATCGTGGTGGCCGGCACGGGCGCGAAGGTCGTCAAGCACGGCAACCGGGCGGCGTCCTCCGCGAGCGGTTCCTCCGACGTGCTGGAGAAGCTCGGCGTCAACCTCGACCTCACCCCCGCCCGGGTGGTGGAGGTCGTCGAGGAGGCCGGGATCACCCTCTGCTTCGCGGTGAAGTTCCACCCGGCGCTGCGGCACGTGGCGGCCGCCCGCAAGGAGCTGGGCATCCGGACGACCTTCAACTTCCTAGGTCCCCTGACCAACCCGGCCAAGGTGCGGGCCCAGGCGACGGGCGTGGCCGATCCGCGGGTGGCCCCCATCATGGCGGGGGTGCTGGCCGAGCGGGGCTCGTCCGCGCTGGTGTTCCGCGGCGACGACGGCCTCGACGAGCTGACCACCACGGCCACCTCGCGCGTGTGGTGGGTCCGGGACGGTTCGGTGACCGAGTCGACGTTCGACCCGCGCGACATCGGAATCCCGCTCGTCGACGTGTCGCAGCTGCGGGGCGAGGACGCCTCGTACAACGCCGATGTGGCCCGCCGGCTGCTGGCGGGCGAGAGCGGCCCCGTCCGTGACGCCGTACTGCTGAACTCGGCCGCCGCCCTGGTCGCGCTGGACCCGGGGACGGGCTCCCTGGAGGAGCAGCTCGCGGCCGGCGTGACCCGGGCGGCCGAGTCCATCGACTCGGGTGCGGCGCGGGCCGCCCTGGACCGCTGGGTGGCCGCCAGCAACGCCTGAGCCCCACCCGTTTCGGCCAAGACCCCGGTCCGCATCGTGGACCGGGGTCTTGCGCACGGGAGATCGTGTGGCAGGATTCTGCCCAGGTCACGAGTGACAGCGTTTAGGCCCCGGCTTGCTGTCCGGCAACCCTCCTTCCGTGGCGGGGTGCCCCGGGTGATGACCAGGCCGTAGGCAGCGAGGTCTACGGCAAGCGCGGATCCCTCGACACCAGGGGTCCTGGTCTCTCGAGGAGCGTTTTCCGTGAGCAAGCGAATGCGATAGGGCGACTCCGCCCCCACTTCACCCCTCGGACCGGGTCCGCTTCCGTGCGCCCCGCGTCACTCCGAGGGCTTTCCCGTACCCCGGACGGCCGCAGAGCCGTACCCGCGTACGGGCACACCGAAGCCATTCAGCCCTGCCTGCCGGGAGATACCGCCATGTCCGCATCCCTGAACACCGCCGCCACCGACGCCACCGACGCCGCCACCGCCGGGGGCCCCGCCTGTGCCGAGCCGCTGGCCGTGCTCGGCCGGGACGTCACCGTCCCGCTCGTGACCGGCGGTGAGGTCACCTACGCCGCCCTGGACTACGCGGCCAGCGCCCCCGCGCTCCAGCGGGTCTGGGACGACGTGGCCGCGTACGCCCCGTACTACGGCAGCGTCCACCGCGGCGCCGGCTACCTCTCGCAGCTGTCCACGGACCTCTTCGAGCAGAGCCGGGTCACGGTCGCCGAGTTCCTCGACTGCCGGCCCTCGGACCAGGTGGTCTTCACCCGGTCCACCACCGACTCCCTCAACCTGCTCGCCGCGGTCCTCCCGGCCGGCTGCCAGGTCTTCGTCTTCGAGACCGAGCACCACGCCTCGCTGCTGCCCTGGACGGACGCGCGGGTCACCTACCTCAACGCCCCCCGCACCCCCGGCGAGGCCGTCGCCACCCTGGAGCGGGCCCTGGCCGACCGCGACCCGTACGGTCCCGCGCTGGTCTGCGTCACCGGCGCGTCCAACGTCACCGGTGAGCTGTGGCCCGTGAAGGAGCTCGCCGCCGCCGCGCACGCCCACGGTGCGCGGATCGTGCTCGACGCCGCCCAGCTGGCCCCGCACCACCCCGTCTCCGTCCGCGACCTGGACGTGGACTGGGTCGCCTTCTCCGGCCACAAGCTCTACGCCCCCTTCGGCTCGGGCGTACTCGCCGGCCGCGCGGACTGGCTCCAGGAGGCCGACCCGTACCTGGCCGGCGGAGGCGCCTCCCGCAAGGTGGCCCGCCGCGAGGACGGCGGCGTCGACGTCGAGTGGCACACCACCGCCGCCCGCCACGAGGCCGGCTCCCCGAACGTCATCGGTGTCTACTCCATCGCCTCCGCCTGCAAGGCCCTCACCGAGGCGGGCTTCGACGGTCTCGTCGCCCGGGAGCGCCACCTCATCGCCAGGGTCCGCGAGGGCCTGGCCGAGGTCCCGGCGGTCCGCGTCCTGTCCCTCTTCGGGGACGACGCCCCGCGCGTCGGCGTCATCTCGTTCGTGGTCGACGGCTGGAACAGTTCGCACTTCGCCGCCGCCCTGTCCGCCGAGTACGGCATCGGGGTGCGCGACGGACTCTTCTGCGCCCACCCGCTGGTGCGCACGCTGCTGGGCAGCGAGCCGCAGGAGCCGGGGGAATGCGGTGCCCCCGAGGCGGCGCCGGGGGAGCGTTCGCTGAACGCCATCCGCGTCAGCTTCGGCGCCGGCACCCCCGACGAGCACGTGGAGCGCTTCGTCCGCGCGGTGCGGGAACTCGTCGCGGACGGCGCCAAGTGGCAGTACCGCACCGAAGAGGGCCGCTGCGTCCCGGCCGTCTGACGGCCGGCACCAGCGGCCGGCGGGCGCTACGCGTCGAGGCCGATCGCGAACGCCGCTTCCAGGTCGTGCTGGGAGTAGGTGCGGAACGCGACGTGGGTGTCCGTCGCCTCGACGCCCGGGATCTTGCTGATGCGGCCCGGGATGATGTCCGCGAGGTTCTCGTGGCGGGCCACGCGGACCAGCGCGATCAGGTCGTACGTTCCCGTGACGGAGTAGACCTCGCTGACGCTGTCCAGCTGCGCGATGGACTCGGCGATCTCGGGGATGCGGTCCACGCTGGTCTTGATGAGCACGATCGCGGTGATCACGGTTGGCTGTCTCCCTCGCCGGCAGTCACTGGTCGCCTCACTCTAGTCGTACGCCGATAACGGGCCCACGCGTAGAGGAAGCCGAGCGAGAAGCCCACCACGTGGGCCAGGTAGGCGACTCCGGGGCCGCTCCCCGCGCGGTGCGCCGCCAGCCACTGGAGCCCGAACCAGAAGAGCAGCACGATCCACGCGGGGAAGCGCAGCGGCAGGAACAGCAGGAACGGGAACAGGCTCGTCACCCGGGCCTGCGGGAACAGGCACAGGAAGGCGCCCAGGACCGCCGAGATCGCGCCGGACGCCCCGACCAGGGTCTGGTCCGAGGACGCGTTGGCCGCCGCGTACGCGGCCAGGGCGAGGTATCCCGTGCAGACGTAGAAGACGAGGAAGGCCGCGCGGCCCATCCGCTCCTCCGTCATCGCCCCGAACACGTAGAGGAACAGCATGTTCCCCAGCAGGTGCAGCCAGCTGCCGTGGACGAAGAGCGCCGTCAGCGGGGTGAACAGGGGCCGTCCCGCCCCGGAGAAGAGCTCGTCCGGGACCACGCCCCAGTGCCGGAAGTACGCCGTCCCCGTCACCAGCAGCCGCTCGCCCGTCCCGTAGGACGGGTTCAGGCCCGAGGCGGGGCTGAGGACGAACGCCACGCAGCAGCCGGCGATCAGCGCGTACGTGACCACCGGGCCCCGGGCGGCCTCGCGGACGGTCCGCCACCTTACGATCATGCGACAGAGCATGACGCAGGTGAGCCCCCCTGAGGGTGGTGCCAGGCCGTAGGGTTACGTGCTGCGGTCCGCGGACCGCAGCACGGGCTTTAATTGAATGAGCTACGAAGGAGAGAGCGGCCTGATGACGGTTCCCCTGCCGACCGACACCACCCGGTGGCGCTGCACCCTGTGCGGCAACCTCACGCGGTTCGACGTCACCCGTTCGTCGAAGGTCGTGGAGTACGTCCACCTGGACCTCGCCGGGGAGCCCAAGGTCGAGGAGCGCGAGGTGGTCAGTGAGACCATCGAGTCGGTCCGCTGCCGCTGGTGCAACGCGGTGGACCAGATCGAACTCGTGGACAGGCCGGGCGCCGACTCCTGACGGAGCCGGGCCCACAGTAGATCACGGTAGGGGTGACGGATTGTGGAGCCAGCAAGCGGCGCTGAGCCGGCCGACGAGGCCGGCGACGCCGCCGAGGCGCTCGACCGCCCGCTGCCGGAAGGCGTGCGGCGCCGGGTCGTCGCGCTCGTCTCGGACGCCTTCGGCGGACTGACGGTCGCGGACCTCCCGGCGCAGCTGCGCCAGTACGCCCGGTTCACCCCGACCCGGCGCGCCAAGTTCGCGGGCAACGCCATGGCCGCGGCCGTGGAGACGGACGGCGTGTTCCGCAGCAGGGTCGCGGAGAAGCTGCGCGAGGCGCAGCCGGAGCTGGCCGGGGCGCTGGAGTCGGGGGCGCCGCCCGCCGCGGCCGACCCGCTGGACGTGGCGGCCGCCGCGTACGTGCTGCGCCCGGCCGGCTGGGTCAAGCTGGTCGCGTCCGCGGGCGAGGAGGCGCAGCGCGCCGACGCCGAGCGGGTGGGCGACGAGACCCGGCGCGAGCTGGAGCGGCTGCGCGAGGAGCTGGCGCAGGTACGGGAACTGCAGCGGGCGGGCGGCGAGCAGGTGCGCGCCGAGCTCGAAGCGGCCCGCAAGGAAGCGGAATCGCTTCAGCGCAAACTGCGCAGCGCCCTGAGCGACGTCAAGCGGGGCGAGGCCGCCCTGCGCAAGGTGGGCGCCGAGATCGACGGGATCCGCGGGGAGGCCGCCGCGCAGGTGGCGGCCGCCGAGAGCGAGTCCCGGCGGCTCAAGTCCCGCCTCGCGGAGGTGGAGTCGGCGCTGGAGACCTCGCGCCGGGCCACCCGTGAGGGGCGCAGCATCGAGGACATGCGGCTGCGGCTGCTGCTGGACACCGTCCTGGACGCGGCGGCCGGGCTGCGGCGCGAGCTGGCGCTGCCGCCCGTGAACACGCGCCCGGCGGACACCGTGGACGCGGTGGAGCCGGGCCGGATGACGCCGAAGGACATCGCGGCGCGGGCCCTGTCGGAGACCGATCCGGCCCTGCTGGACCAGCTGTTGGCGCTGCCCCAGGCCCATCTGGTGGTCGACGGCTACAACGTGACCAAGACCGGCTATCCGACGATGCCGCTGGAGAAGCAGCGGCTGCGGCTGCTGGGCGGGCTGTCGATGCTGGCCGCGCAGACCGGTGCCGAGATGACCTGCGTCTTCGACGGGGCGGAGCTCGCGGCGCCGGTGCTGCTCGCGCCGCCGCGCGGGGTGCGGGTGCTGTTCTCCAAGGCGGGGGTGACGGCGGACGAGCTGATCCGCCAGCTGGTACGGGCCGAGCCGCCGGGCCGCCCGGTGGTCGTGGTCTCCACCGACCGGGAGGTGGCGGACGGGGTCGCGAAGGCGGGAGCCCGGCCGGTGACGTCCGCATTGCTGCTGAAGCGGCTTTCGCGCGTTTCGTAACCACTGCTCCCGATGCCGGAATTGACGGGGCGCTAGGGGGACGCACCGTCAGTCCCCCGGCACGCTGCGTGGGCCGTAGGTAAAGATGCGGGCAGGGCAAGGGGTTTTTCCGTGCAGACGTTTGAAGTGATCACCGGCGTGTCACTAGGGTCTGCTCACACCTTCGTGCGATAGGTCACCCATTCGGGGTGTCGGCGGAGGTGCCCGCCGGGCGTGCGTTCCCCCTCGGCGGTCCGAGGAAGGAGCTCGCCCCCGTGGCGTCCCACCGTCGACCCAAGCAGCCGACCCGCACGCGCGTGACGGTGCTCACCGCGACCGCCGCGGCGGCCGTCGCCCTCTCCTCGCACTCGGCCGTGGCCGCCCCGGACAAACCGAACAAGGACGAGGTCAAGACCAAGGTCGACGGCCTCTACGAGGAGGCCGAGCAGGCCACCGAGAAGTTCAACGGGGCCAAGGAGCGCCAGGAGAAGCTGGAGAAGGAGATCGGGCAGCTCCAGGACCAGGTCGCCCGCGGCCAGGACGAGCTCAACACCCTGCGCAACACGCTCGGTTCGATGGCCACCGCCCAGTACCGCGGCGGCGGCTTCGACCAGTCCGTGGAACTCTTCCTCTCCGCCGACCCCGAGACCTACCTCGACAAGGCCTCCACGCTCCAGCAGTTGAGCGGCAAGCAGGTCGACGCCATCGGCAAGATCCAGGCCAAGCAGCGCACCCTCGCGCAGCAGCGCCAGGAGGCCGCGGGCAAGCTCGCCGACCTCGACGCCACCCGCAAGGAGCTCGGCGAGAAGAAGAAGGCCTCCCAGGACAAGCTCGCCGAGGCCCAGGCCCTCCTCAACACGCTGACCGCGCAGGACCGCGCACAGCTCAAGGACGAGGAGGCCAAGGCCGGCCGGGCCGGCCGCAGCGAGGCCGAACGCTCCCCCGTCGCCCCGCCCGCGAACGCCTCCGGCCGGGCCGGCGCCGCGCTCGCCGCCGCCAAGACCAAGGTGGGCAGCGCCTACATCTCCGGCGCGGAGGGCCCCAGCGCCTTCGACTGCTCCGGGCTGGTGCAGTGGGCGTACAAGCAGGCCGGGGTCTCCGTCACCCGCACCACCTACACCCAGGCGAACGAGGGCACCCGCATCAGCCGGAGCCAGCTCCAGCCCGGTGACCTCGTCTTCTTCTACGGCGACCTGCACCACGTCGGCCTGTACGCGGGCAACAACATGACCCTGCACGCCTCCAACCCGCGCGGCGGCGTCAAGTACGAGTCGATCGACAACATGCCCTTCCAGTTCGGCGTCCGCATCTGACCCCTCCCGCTCCCCTCCGGGACGCGCCCGCGCACCGCCCATCCGGGCGAATTCACGGGCCCCGCTCTGACCGCACGCCCCGCCCATGACCTGCGTCTGAGGCGGGGCGTCGGCGTGCCGGCCCGTCGGCGGTCGTTGGCCGGTGCGTGGTCGCGCGGCTACTGTCTGCCAGCGCGGAACCCCGGCACACGGCCGTCCACGGGGGGCGGACCCGGGCCCCGCGCAGCGGAAGGGAGCGGTTCCACGTGGCGTCCCATCGCCGGCCCGGGCTCACCAGCCCCGCCCGGAACACCAAGGTCACCGTTTTCACCGCCGCGGCGGCCACCGCCGCCGTAGCCATGACGGGCGCACCCGCCGGCGCGGCCCCGCAGGAGCCCTCGGGTTCCCGGGCCCAGGTCGACCGGCTCTTCGAGGAGGCCGAGCAGGCCACCGAGCAGTTCAACGAGGCCGGGGAGAAGGCCGACCGGCTCCGGGCCGAGATCGGCCGGGCCCAGGACGCGGTGGCCCGCGGCCAGGACCGGATCAACACCATGCGCGGGGTCCTCGCGACCTTCGCCGGAGCCCAGTACCGCTCCGGCGGCCTCGACCCCACCGTCGAGCTGATGCTGTCGGAGGACCCCGACGACTACCTCGACAAGGCCGCCGTCCTGAGCCGGCTCAGCGGCCGCCAGGCCCGCCAGCTGGGCGAACTCCGCGAGGAACAGCGCCGCATCGGCCAGCAGCGCCAGGAGGCCTCCCACAAGCTCGCCGAACTCGACTCCCTGCGCGCGGACGTGGCCCGGCACAAGCGCTCCGTCACCGCGAAGCTCGCCGCCGCCCGCCGCCTCCTCAACGCGATGCCCTCCGGGGAGCGGGCCGACTTCGAGCGGGCCTCGCGCTCCGGCGGCCGGCCCGGCGCGCTGCCCGAGCCGCCCGCCTCCGGCCACGCCTCGGGCCGGGCCATGACCGCCGTGATGGCCGCCCGCGCCGCCGTGGGGCGCCCGTACGTGTGGGGCTCCACCGGCCCCTCCGGCTTCGACTGCTCCGGGCTGATGGTGTGGTCGTACCGGCAGGCGGGCGTGGCCCTGCCGCGCACCTCCCAGGCCCAGCGGCACGCCGGCCGGCAGGTCCCGCTCTCGCAGGCACAGCCCGGGGACCTCGTCACGTACCGCTCGGACGCCAGCCACGTCGGCATGTACGTCGGCAACGGGCAGGTCGTCCACGCCCCCTACCCGGGGGCGCGGGTGCGCTACGACCCGGTCGGGATGATGCCGGTGTCCTCGGTGACCCGGCCGTAGGACGCCCCGGCCGGCCCGGTGCGTACGATCGGCCGGTGAGCCCCCTGCGCCGTGCCGTCGTCCGCCTCCTGCTGCCGTGCCTGCTCGCGGTCGCCGGGTGCACGGCGCCCGCCCCGGCCGGCGCCCCCGAGCGCGAGGTCCGGCGGGCCGTCGCCGACTGGTCCGCGGCACCGCCCGCACGGCTCGCCGGGATCCCGCTGGAGGGCTGGTCCTACGAGGTCACCTCGGTCCGGCGGGACGGCGCACGGGCCCACGCGCGGGCCCGGCTGCGCTACGCCCTCGCCGGCTACGACACCGCCCCCGCCGAGGCGGACCGCGAGGTGGAGCTGACCCGGGGCGCGGCCGGCTGGCGGGTCGACGGCGACCGGCCCGCGCCCGGGGCCCCGCCGCAGCTGTGGGACCAGGGCGACCCGGCCGTGGCCCGGGGCGCGCACGCGCTCGTGCTCGGCGTCGGACAGAGCCCGCAGACCCTGTCGGGCATCGCGCAGGAGGCCGACCGGGCCGTGCCCGCGGTGAGCGCCGCCTGGCACGGGACATGGACGGGCCGGGTGGTGGTGCTGGTCCCGGGGACCCTCGACGCGATGGCCGCGCTGCTGGGCCGGCCCGCCGACGCCTACCGGGGCATGGGGGCCGTCACCACGGGCCGCACCGGCCCCGGACCGGCCCCCGCCGACCGGGTCGTCGTCAACCCGGAGGGGTACGCGCAGCTTTCCGGGCAGGGGCGGCGGATCGTCCTGACCCACGAGACCACCCACGTCGCGACCCGCGCCGCCACCACCGCGAGGACCCCGCTGTGGCTGTCGGAGGGCTTCGCGGACTGGGCGGCGTACCGGGGCGGCGGCCCGCCCCCGGCCGAGGCCGCGCCCGCCCTCGGCCGGGCCGTGCGGCGCGGCGAGCTGCCCGCCGGGCTCCCGTCGGACGGGGACTTCGCCTTCGGCGGCGACCCGGACGCGCTGGCCCGGGCGTACGAGGGCGCCTGGCTGGCCTGCCGGCTCATCGCCGGCAAGTGGGGCGAGGCCACGCTCGTCGACCTGTACGAACGGGCCGGACGCGAACCGCTGCCGACCGCCCTCGCGGACACGGTCGGCGGGGACCTGGCGGGCCTGACCACCGCCTGGCGGGCGGCACTGCGCACGGAGCTCGGCGGCGCCACCGGCTAGTGCCGTGGCCCCGGCGTCCCGGCGGTCGCCCCGGCCGCGTCCGGTACTTTGGCCGGTGATGCACAAGACGCTGATCGTGACCAACGACTTCCCCCCGCGCCCGGGCGGCATCCAGGCCTTCCTGCACAACATGGCGCTGCGGCTGGACCCCGACCGGATCGTGGTCTACGCCTCCACCTGGAAGCACGGCGAGGAAGGCCGCGCCGCCACCGCCGCCTTCGACGCGGAGCAGCCGTTCCGGGTGGTGCGCGACCGTACGACGATGCTGCTGCCGACCCCCCGGGTGACCCGCCGGGCGGTGGGCCTGCTGCGCGAACACGGCTGCGAGTCCGTGTGGTTCGGGGCGGCGGCCCCGCTGGGCCTGATGGGCCCGGCGCTGCGCCGCGCCGGCGCGCGCCGGCTGGTCGCCACCACGCACGGGCACGAGGCCGGCTGGGCGCAGCTCCCGGCGGCGCGGCAGCTGCTGCGGCGCATCGGCGAGGGCACGGACACGCTGACCTACCTGGGGGAGTACACGCGCTCGCGGATCGCCTCGGCGGTGACCGACCGGGCGGCGGCGCGGATGGTCCAGCTCCCGCCGGGGGTGGACGAGAAGACCTTCCACCCGGGGTCGGGCGGGGCCGAGGTGCGGGCCCGGCTGGGCCTGACCGACCGGCCGGTGGTGGTGTGCGTCTCGCGGCTGGTCCCGCGCAAGGGGCAGGACACCCTGATCGAGGCGATGCCCCGGATCCTGGCGTCGGTGCCGGACGCGGTGCTGCTGATCGTGGGCGGCGGGCCGTACGAGGCGGACCTGCGCGCACTCGCGGAGTCGACCGGGGTCGCCGGATCGGTGGTCTTCACCGGGGCCGTGCCGTGGGCCGAACTGCCGGCCCACTACGGGGCGGGCGACGTGTTCGCGATGCCGTGCCGGACCCGGCGCGGCGGTCTGGACGTCGAGGGACTCGGCATCGTCTACCTGGAGGCCTCCGCGACGGGCCTGCCGGTGGTCGCCGGCGACTCCGGCGGGGCCCCGGACGCGGTGCTGGACGGGGAGACGGGCTGGGTGGTCCGCGGCGGCTCCGCCGAGGACGCGGCGGACCGGATCACGGCCCTGCTCCGGGACCCGGAACTGCGCCGCCGCATGGGGGAGCGGGGCCGGGCCTGGGTCGAGGAGAAGTGGCGGTGGGACCTCCTGGCGGAACGGCTGCGCGAGCTGCTGTGACCGCGGCGGGCGGGCCCCCTTTCCGTGCGGAGGGGGATTATCGCCCCTGGGGGCCCCGGCGCGGGCGGAGTCCGGCGAACCGGGCGGGCTCCACCGGGGTCCGCATACGGTCGAGCCATGTCTGACTGTCACTCAGAAGCGTGTCAGTGCGGGTTATGGCCGGTTGGGCGCAATCCGCTCATGATGCGGCCATGACACCAAACCTGACGCGTCGTCATGTTCTGGGGCTCGGCGCCCTCCAGACCGCCGCCGCGCTCGGCTTCACCCGCATCGGACTCTCCTCCGCCGCGGCCGCCGAGCCGCCGCCCGCGCGGTACGCCCCCGCGATCGTCGTCGGCTCCGGCTACGGATCCGCCGTCGCCGCCCTGCGCCTCGGGCAGGCGGGCGTACGCACCGTCGTCCTCGAAATGGGGCGGCTGTGGGACACCCCCGGCCCCGACGGCAAGGTCTTCCCGGCCACCTCGGCGCCCGACCACCGCTCCATGTGGTTCCGCACCCGCACCGAGGCCCCGCTCGCCCAGTTCCTCTGGCTCGACGTGGTCAACCGCGACATCAGCCCGTACCCCGGCGTCCTGGACCGGGTGAACTACGGGGCCATGTCCGTGTACGTGGGCCGCGGCGTGGGCGGCGGCTCCCTCGTCAACGGGGGCATGGCGCCGACCCCGCGCCGCTCGTACTTCTCCGAGGTGCTGCCCCAGGTCGACGCCGACGAGATGTACGGCACCTACTACCCGCGCGCCCGCGCCATGCTCGGCGTCAACGACATCGACCCCGCCTGGTTCGAGTCCACCGAGTGGTACCGCTTCGCCCGGACCTCCCGCAAGCACGCCCACAACACCGGCCTGAAGACCGTGTTCGTGCCCAACGTCTACGACTTCGCGTACATGAAGCGCGAGGCCGCCGGCACCGCCACCCGCTCCGCGCTCGCGGGCGAGGTCATCTACGGCAACAACCACGGCAAGAAGAGCGTCGACAAGACCTACCTCGCCGCCGCCCTCGGCACCGGCAACGTCACCATCGAGACCATGCAGCGCGTGGTCGGCGTACGCCCCGACCCGGCGGGCGGCTACGTCCTCACGGTCCGCACCAGCGACCTCACCGGCCGCGTCACCCAGGTGCGCGAGCTCGGCTGCCGGCAGCTCTTCCTCGGCGCCGGCAGCCTCGGCACCACCGAGATCCTGCTGCGCGCCCGCGAGACCGGCACCCTGCCCGCGCTGAACGACCAGGTCGGCCTCGGCTGGGGACCCAACGGCAACGTCATGACGGCCCGCGCCAACCACATCTGGGACACCGTCGGCGCCAACCAGGCCACCATGCCCGCCCTCGGCATCGACGACTGGGACAACGCCGCCAACCCGGTCTTCGCCGAGATCGCCCCGCTGCCCATGGGCTTCGAGCACTGGATCTCGATGTACCTCGCCATCACCAGGAACCCGGAGCGCGGGCACTTCACGTACGACGCCGCCAGCGACTCCGCGAAGCTCCAGTGGAGACGGGAGCAGAACGCCCCGTCCGTGAACGCGGCCAAGAACCTCTTCGACCGCATCAACCGCAGGAACGTCACCGTCTACCGGCACGACCTCTTCGGCGGCAACCGGGCCTTCGCCGACGACTTCACCTACCACCCGCTGGGCGGCTGCGTCCTCGGCCGGGCCACGGACGACCACGGCCGCGCCAAGGGCTACCAGGGCCTGTACGTCGTCGACGGCTCGCTGGTGCCCGGCTCGCTCGGCGTGAACCCGTTCGTGACCATCACGGCCCTCGCGGAACGGAACATGGCGCGGATCCTCGCCGAGGACCCGCGCTAGTGCCGCGACCCGGCGAACCTTCCCGGCCACGGCACTAGTGCCGTGACCGTCAGCCCCGGTACGGGTTCCGTCAGCTCCGGTACAGGGACTCGATCTCGTCCGCGAAGTCCTTCGCCACCACGTTCCGCTTGAGCTTCAGCGACGGCGTGATGTGGCCCGACTCCTCCGTGAACTGGGAGGGCAGAATGCGGAATTTCCGCACCGATTCCGCCTTGGAAACCGCCGCGTTGCCGTCGTCCACGGCCTGCTGGACGGCGGCGATCAGGTCCGCGTCCTCACGCAGCTCCGCCGCCGTCACGCCCGCCGGCTTGCCGTGCTCCGCGGCCCAGCGGCCGAGGAACTCCTCGTCGATGGTGACCAGTGCGGCCACGAACGGCCGCGCGTCGCCGACCACCATGCACTCCGCGACCAGCGCGTGCGCACGGATCCGGTCCTCGATCACGGCGGGGGCGACGTTCTTGCCGCCCGCCGTGACGATGAGTTCCTTCTTGCGGCCGGTGATCGTGAGGTAGCCGTCCTCGTCGAGGGTGCCGACGTCGCCCGTGTGGAACCAGCCGTCGGTCAGCGCCTCGGCGGTCGCCGCCTCGTTCTTCCAGTACCCGGTGAAGATCTGCTCGCCGTGCAGCAGCACCTCGCCGTCGTCCGCGATGCGCACCACGGAACCCGGCATGGGCTGGCCGACCGTACCGATCTTCTGCTTGTCCCACGGGTTGAAGGTGGTGGCCGCGCAGGACTCGGTCAGGCCGTAGCCCTCCAGCACCGTGAAGCCGATGCCGCGGAAGAAGTGCCCGAGCCGCTCGCCCAGCGGGGCGCCGCCGGAGATCGCGTACTCGCCGCGCCCGCCGAGGACCGCGTGCAGCTTGCTGTAGACGAGCTTCGAGAACAGCTTGTGCTTGAGCTTCAGCCCGAAGGACGGCCCGCGCGGGGTGTCCAGCGCCCGGCTGTACGCGATCGCCGTCTCGGCCGCCGCGTCGAAGATCTTGCCCTTGCCGTCGGCCTGCGCCTTGGCGCGCGCCGAGTTGTAGACCTTCTCGAAGACGCGCGGCACGCCGAGGATCAGCGTCGGCCGGAACGACTGCAGCTCGTCGGTCAGGTTCTTGATGTCCGGTACGCAGCCCAGCCGGATCGGCGCCAGCACGGCCGCGACCTCCACGAGGCGCCCGAAGACGTGCGCGGCCGGGAGGAACAGCAGCACCGAACACTCGCCGGTCTTGAACAGCGGCTTCAGCCGCTCGACGGCGTTCCCGCACTCGGCGAAGAAGTTGCGGTGGGACAGCACGCAGCCCTTGGGGCGGCCGGTGGTGCCCGAGGTGTAGACGATGGTCGCCGGGTCGTCGGCGTTCGCCAGACCGCTGCGCTCGTCGACCTCCGCGTCGGTGACGCCGGCGCCCGCGTCCTTCAGCGCCTGGAGCGCGCCCTGCTCGATCTCCCAGACCTCGCGCAGCTCCGGCAGGCGGTCGCGCAGCGAGGTGACGGCCTTGGTGTGGCCGGGGCTCTCGACGATCGCGGCGACGGCGCCGGAGTCGCCGAGGATCCACTGGATCTGCTCGGGGGAGCTGGTCTCGTACACGGGGACGGTGACCGCGCCCGCGCTCCAGATCGCGAAGTCGATCAGCACCCACTCGTAGCGGGTGCGGGAGATCAGGGCGACGCGGTCGCCGGGCCGGACGCCCGCCGCGATCAGCCCCTTGGCGGCGGCGCGCACCTCGGCGAGGAACTCCGTCGCGGTCACGTCCTGCCACCGGCCGTCGGCCTTGCGGCTCATGACGGCGGTGTCGGGATGCTGAGCGGCGTTGCGGCGGATGAGATCCGTCAGGTTCCCGTCCGACGGGACCTCGTACAGAGCCGGAAGGCTGAACTCGCGCAAGACTGCTGCTCCTCTGGGCGCCATCGCCACCGTGTGGACCGACCGGACGTTACCCACCGGTAGTGGGTTCCGGATAGAGGGAACCGGCCAGATGTTCCGTGCGTCACATTCTGTACATCGTCAGACATTGCCAGTACGCCGTACGCCCGCTAACGGCGATGCCGACACTAGTCGACCCTGTTTGCGACTAGGAAGTAACCGCAGGTCCGGCAGGCTTCCAGGGCTGCTCTACCCGTCCGGGCCGGTCCCCCCTAGGGTGGCGGCATGGGTGGCAGCAAGAGTCGTACGCGGGTCCACGTCGTCAGCGACGTCCACGGCAACGCCGAAGCGCTCGCACGGGCCAAGGACGGCGCCGACGCGCTGATCTGCCTCGGTGACCTGGTGCTCTTCCTCGACTACGCCGACCACTCGCGCGGCATCTTCCCCGACCTCTTCGGCATCGAGAACGCCCACCGGATCGTCGAACTGCGCACGGCGCGCAGGTTCGCGGAGGCACGCGATTTCGGCCGCCGCCTGTGGGAAGGCCTGGACCGGGACCGGCTGATCGAGGACGCCGTACGGCGCCAGTACGCCCAGATGTTCGCCGCGTTCCCCGCCCCGACGTACGCCACCTACGGCAACGTCGACGTCCCGGCCCTCTGGCCGGAGTACGCGGGACCCGGCACGACCGTCCTCGACGGCCAGCGCGTGGAGATCGGCGGCCGGGTCTTCGGCTTCGTCGGCGGCGGACTGCCGTCCCCGATGCGCACGCCGTACGAGGTCGACGAGGAGGAGTACGCCGCCAAGGTGGAGGCGCTGGGCGAGGTGGACGTGCTGTGCTCGCACATCCCGCCCGAGGTCCCCGAGCTCTGCTACGACACCGTGGCCCGCCGCTTCGAGCGGGGCAGCGAGGCCCTGCTGGCGGCGATCCGCCGGACCAGGCCGCGGTACGCGCTGTTCGGGCACGTCCACCAGCCGCTGGCGCGGCGCATGCGGATCGGCGGCACGGAATGCGTGAACGTCGGCCACTTCGCGGCGACCGGGCGGCCGTGGGCCCTGGAATGGTGACGGCGGGGTGACGGGAGGTGCTGGAGTGGCCGCACCCACACGCGCGGTAGCCTTCACGCGGCGGCCGGAGGCCTCCCGCACACTTGTCGAATACTCCCCGGAGGAGCGACCGCGATGGCGGAACACACCAGCTCGAGCATCACGATCGAGGCCTCGCCGGCCGACGTCATGGCCGTGATCGCCGACTTCGCCCGCTACCCCGAGTGGACCGGCGAGGTGAAGGAGGCCGAGGTGCTCGCCACCGACGCCGAGGGCCGCGCCGAGAAGGTGCGGCTGCTGCTCGACGCCGGCGCGATCAAGGACGACCACACCCTCGCGTACGCCTGGAAGGGCTCCGACGAGGTCAGCTGGACGCTGGACAAGTCCCAGATGCTGCGGCAGCTGGACGGCTCGTACCGGCTGGCTCCGCTGGACGGCGGCCGCCGCACGGAGGTCACCTACCAGCTGACCGTGGACGTCAAGATCCCGATGCTCGGCATGATCAAGCGCAAGGCGGAGAAGGTCATCATCGACCGCGCGCTGGCGGGCCTGAAGAAGCGCGTCGAATCCACCTGACCCCCCGGGGCGACCCCACCCCCGAACGGCGCGGAGCACCACCCAGCCCCGTGAGCGGCCGACCCCGCTGAGCGGTGGGCCCCTCCGGGCGGTACCCGGTCCCTCCGGGTGGCCGGCTTCTCCGGGCGGGACAGGCCCCCCTGGGCGGCGCCCTGCCCTCCGGGCGGCCGGCCCCTCTGCGTGGTGGCCGGATCCCGGGGCGGTGCCCGGTCGCTCCGGGTGGGGCCGGCCTCCCCGGGCGGGCCCGGACCCCTCGGGCGGTGCCCGTCCCGTGAGGCCCGGTGGTACGTACGAAGGAGAACCATGCCCCGCACCCTGCTGATCACCGGCCCCGGAGGGGCGGGGCGGACCACCGTCGCCGCCGCCACCGCGCTCGCCGCGGCCCGCGCCGGGCAGCGGGTGGTCCTGGTGTCCGGGGACCCCGCGGCAGACCCCGGCCCCGTGCCCGGGCTGCGGTTCGCCGGGATCGACTCCGGCGCGGAGTTCCGTACCGAGCTCGTCGCCCTCCAGGAGCGCGGCGCCGCCCTCATCGGCATGCTCGGCGGCCGCCCGCTCGGCGCCGAGGAACTCACCGAACTGCCCGGCGCCGAACAGTTCGCCCTGCTCCGCGCCCTGCGCCGGGCCGCCACCGCACCCGCCACCGACCTCGTCGTCGTGGACATGCCCCCGCTGCACCAGACCGTCACCACCCTCGGCCTCCCCGCCCAGCTGCGCCGCTACCTCGCCCGGCTGCTGCCCGCCGAACGGCAGGCGGCCCGCGCCCTGCGCCCCGTACTGGCCCAGCTGGCCGGCGTCCCGATGCCCGCCCAGTGGCTGTACGAGGCCGCCGCCCGCTGGGACGAGGAGCTCGCCGCCGTCCAGGCCGTCATCGAGGCGGACACCACCGCGGTCCGGGTCGTCGCCGAACCCGGACCCGCCGCCGACGCCGCCCTGCGCACCGGCCTGCTCGGGCTCGCCCTGCTCCGGCTGCCCGTCGCCGACCTGGTCGCCAACCGGCTCGTACCGCGGGACTCCGCCGACCCCTGGGTGGCCGGCATCGCCGCCCGGCAGGAGGCGTTCCGCACCGCGTGGAGCAAGGACCTGCCCGTCGTCGGCCTGCCCCACCCCGGCCGGGACCCGCAGGGCCCCGAGGACCTGGCCGCCCTCGCCGCCGCCGGCCCGCTCGCCCCGGAGGCCGCCCCCGGCCGGCCCCACTGGGCCGTCGAGGACCGGCGCGCCGAGGACGGGGTGCTCGTCTGGGCGGTGCCGCTGCCCCGGGCCGTCAAGAGCGAGCTGGACCTGGTCCGGCGCGGGGACGAGCTGCTCCTCGCGGTGGGCCCCTACCGCAGGATCGTTCCGCTGCCCTCCGCGCTGCGCCGCTGCACCGTCTCCGGCGCCGCCCTCGCCGACGGCGTGCTCCGCATCCGCTTCACCCCGGACCCGCAGCTGTGGCCCCGGGCGCACTGATCCCCGTACCGCCGTTCGGGTAAGGTCGAAGGTGGCTGTACCGTACGCCCCGCAAGGAGAGTCCGCGATGAGCGAGACCGCCGACCGCCCCACCGACGACGACGCCTGGGCGAAGGCCTGCGAGGAGGACCTCGCCGCCGAGCGGGAGCGCCGCCGCGCCGGACGGGACGGCGCGGGAGCCGGCACCGGGACCGCCGCCGAGGAACTGTTCAAGCTCTTCGAGGCCGTGGCCGACAAGGTCTCCTCCCTGAACAACCCGCTCGTCGGAGCCGTCGCCCAGGACGCCGTGCGCCAGTTCGTCAGCCAGGCCAAGACGGCCGCGAAGCCCGTCATCGAACGCAACCCCGAGGTCTTCGACCACCTCGCGGCCGCCGGTTCGGAACTCCTCGCCGCCTACCGCTCGGCCGTCGAGGGCCACGAGCGCCGCTGGACGCGCGACGAACCGCCCGCCGGACCCGCCCCCCGGACGGGCGGCGCCCCCGGTCACGGCCCCGACGAGGGCCCCGAAGCCGGCCCGGCCGAGCGGATCGATCTCGACTGATCCTCCGCCCGCCTCGGGTACGGTGGGCCCTGGCGGGGTTTGACCGGAAACCGAGGGACTAATGGGACTCACCATCGGCGTCGACATCGGCGGCACGAAGATCGCGGCCGGCGTGGTCGACGAAGAGGGCACCATCCTTGAGACGTACAAGGTGCCCACCCCGCCGACCGCGGACGGGGTGACGGAGGCCATCTGCGCCGCCGTCGCCGAAGTCAGCAGCAGCCACACCATCGAAGCCGTCGGCATCGGCGCCGCCGGATACGTGGACGACAAGCGCGCCACCGTGCTCTTCGCCCCGAACATCCACTGGCGGCACGAGCCCCTCAAGGACAAGGTCGAGCAGCGCATCGGCCTCCCCGTCGTCGTCGAGAACGACGCGAACTGCGCGGCCTGGGGCGAGTACCGCTTCGGCGCCGGCCAGGGCCACGAGGACGTCATCTGCATCACGCTCGGCACGGGCCTGGGCGGCGGCATCATCATCGGCAACAAGCTGCGGCGCGGACGCTTCGGCGTCGCGGCCGAATTCGGCCACATCCGGGTCGTCCCCGACGGCCTGCTGTGCGGCTGCGGCAGCCAGGGCTGCTGGGAGCAGTACGCCTCCGGCCGCGCCCTCGTCCGCTACGCCAGGCAGCGCGCCAACGCCACCCCGGAGAACGCGACGATCCTCCTCGGCCTCGGCGACGGCACCCCCGAGGGCATCGAGGGCAAGCACATCAGCCAGGCCGCCCGCCAGGGCGACCTGGTGGCCGTCGACTCCTTCCGCGAGCTCGCCCGTTGGGCCGGCGCGGGCCTGGCCGACCTGGCCTCCCTCTTCGACCCGTCGGCGTTCATCGTCGGCGGCGGCGTCTCGGACGAGGGCGACCTCGTCCTCGACCCGATCCGCAAGTCCTTCAAGCGCTGGCTGATCGGCGGCGCCTGGCGTCCGCACGCGCAGGTGCTGGCCGCGCAGCTCGGCGGCAAGGCCGGACTCGTCGGCGCGGCCGACCTGGCCCGCCAGGGCTGACCCGCCCTTTGCCGTGACCGCCCGCCGCGCCCCTTGGGGGAGCGGCGGGCGGCTGCGTATGTTGCGGGCATGGACCCGACGCCGCCCCTGCCGCCCAAGTCCCTTACGGAGCCCGACGGTTCCGCCGTCATCCGGGTACTCAGCTACAACATCCGCTCACTGCGCGACGACGAGGACGCCCTCGCCCGGGTGATCCGGGCCTGCGAGCCGGACCTGGTCCTCGCCCAGGAGGCCCCGCGGTTCTTCCGCTGGCGCAAGCACGCCGCCCGGCTGGCCGCGAAGAGCGACCTCGTGGTCCTCGGCGGCGGAGCGACGGCCGCCGGGCCGCTGCTGCTGTGCTCGCTGCGGGCCTTCGTGGAACGCACCGAGGACGTGCTGCTCCCGCTCACCCCCGGCCGGCACCGGCGCGGCTTCGCCACGGCGGTGGTCCGCTTCGGGACGGTCCGCCTCGGGGTGATCAGCGCCCACCTGTCCCTGGACCGGGAGGAACGGGCGGGGCAGACGCAGATGCTGCTGGACCGCGTCGCCTCGACGGACGCCCCGTACGTGATCGCCGGCGGCGACGTGAACGAGACCCCGGACGGGGCCGCCTTCGGCCGCCTGGCCGGAGCACTCCAGGACTGCTGGACGGTCGCCCCCTGGGGCGGGGAGCACACCTTCCCGGCCGCGGCGCCGGGCGGCCCGGACCGGCGCATCGACGCGGTCTTCGCCTCGCGGGGCGTGGAGGTCCTGTCCTGCGGGGTCCCGACCGGGCTGCCGGGGGTGACGCGGTCCGACCTGGGCGCGGCCACCGACCACCTCCCGGTCCTGGCCGTACTCCGCCTCCCGGCGACGCCGTAGCGCCGGCGCCCACGCACGGCGCCCCGGAACCCGGCGGTGGGCCGGGGTCCGGGGCGCGGGCGCCGCGGTTTCCGGGGGAGGCGAGCGGGGCGGTCAGACCACCGCGCCGCGGCCCGGGTCGTCGTCCTCGTCGTCGTCGCCCTGGGACATGCGGGCCACCAGCGTGGCGAAGCCGCCCAGGAAGCCGCCGATGCCCAGGGTGGTCAGCCACCAGGTCATGTCCCACTGGAACAGCACCGCCAGGAGCAGCAGCACCGGGCCGCCGATCACGGCCAGCCACGCGAACTTCGTCGTCGTGTCCGCGGGCGGAAGCTCCGGCTCCGGCGGGACGAAGTGACCTTCCTCCGCCGGACTCAGGTCATCGTCCCCGGGCTCGGCCGGCGTGTGGTCCCGGGGACCCGCGCCCGCCCCGCCCATGCCCACGCCGGGGGCGAAGACCACCGAACTGCCCAGCGCCGGCGCGGGATCCGCATCGGCGCCCTTGCCCTGGTCTGCGCCCTTGCCCTGGTCCGCGTCGGGCGCGGCCGGAGCCGGCTTCACGTCCTCCTCGGGCAGCATCAGGTTCTCGATCGGCCGGAACGGCCTGGCGCCGGGCGGGTCCGGCGGCTCCTGCCCGTACCCGGCGACGATCGCGGCCCACGCCGCCTCCTCGTCCAGCGGGGGAACGCCCCCGGACGACTCCTCGTGCTCAGCCACCGCTGGCCGCCCCCTCCCTGCCGACGCTCTCCGCGAGCCGGCCGACGAACGCGAAACTGTCCGCGAAGATCCGCTCCGCGTCATGGTCCAACGTCGCGACGTGGTAGCTCTGTTCCAGCAGGGTCTCGGTGACGTCCGTGGAGGACACCCGGGCCAGGATGCGCGCCGAGTCCACGGGCGGCACCACGTGGTCCTGCGGGCTGTGCAGCAGCAGGACGGGCTGCGTGACCTGCGGCAGCTCGGCGTCCACCAGCTGGAAGAACTTCCGCAGCGAGTGCGCGGCCCGGGTCGGGACGCGGTCGTAGCCGACCTCGACCGAGCCGGGCTTGGCGATGTCGCTGGCGATGCCCGGCGTGGAGCGGATGAAGTGCTTGGCCACCGGCAGGGCGACGGCGAGCGGGTCGTGCACCTTGTTGGCGGGGTTGACGAGGACGATGCCGCTGATCGCGTCCCCGTGCTTGGCCGCCAGCCGCAGCGTCAGCGCGCCGCCCATCGACAGCCCGAAGACGAAGACCCGCTCGCAGGAGTCCAGCAGCTCCCGCAGCGCGCGGTCGACCTCCGCGTACCAGTCCTGCCAGCCCGTGAGCTGCATGTCCTGCCAGCGCGTCCCGTGCCCGGGCAGCAGCGGCAGCGACACGGTCAGTCCGCGCTCGGCCAGATACTCGGCCCAGGGGCGGAGCGACTGCGGCGAACCGGTGAAGCCGTGGCAGAGAAGCACGCCGACCTCTCCGCCCTCGTGGCGGAACGGCTCTGCTCCAGGGAGGACGGGCACCAGAGTCTCCTTGTCGATCAGGATGCGCGGGGGTACGGGGAGGGTTGCGCTGTGTGACTTCACCGTACGCGACCGGGGTGGCACCGACCAGGGTCGTCGGGCCGCTCCGGGCGGAGCCAGGAGATAAGGTCTGTTCGACAGACACAGGAAGGCTTTCGAGTTGATCTACGGCGCAATGAAGTTCTCCATCGGCGGGTCCCTGAAGCTCGCCTTCAGGCCCTGGGTGGAGGGCCTCGAGAACATTCCCGCGGAGGGGCCGGCGATCCTCGCGAGCAACCACCTGTCCTTCTCGGACTCCTTCTTCCTTCCGGCCGTGCTGGACCGGAAGGTCACCTTCATCGCGAAGGCGGAGTACTTCACCTCCCCCGGGGTCAAGGGCAAGCTGACGGCCGCCTTCTTCAAGGGCGTCGGGCAGCTTCCGGTGGACCGCTCCGGAGCGCGCGGTGCGGGCGAGGCCGCGATCAAGAGCGGCATCGACGTCATCGAACGCGGGGAGCTGTTCGGTATCTACCCCGAGGGGACCCGTTCACCCGACGGCCGGCTCTACCGGGGCAAGCCCGGCGGCCTGGCCCGGGTGGCGCTCGCCACCGGTGCCCCCGTCATCCCGGTGGCGATGATCGACACGGAGAAGATCCAGCCGCCCGGCAAGGTGGTCCCGAAGCTGATGCGTCCGGGCATCCGGATCGGCAAGCCGCTCGACTTCAGCCGCTACCACGGCATGGACGGCGACCGGTTCATCCTCCGCTCGGTGACCGACGAGGTCATGTACGAGATCATGAAGCTTTCCGGCCAGGAGTACGTCGACATCTACGCGACGGCCGCCAAGCGCCAGATCGCCGACGCCGAGAAGGCCGCCAAGGCCGAAAAGGCCGACAAGGCCGACAGGGCCGACAAGGGCGAGCAGCGGGATCAGGCCGCGGAGTAGGCGGGCGGCGGACGTACCGTCCGCGGGGGGTGGGGGAGATGGCGAAGCGCGAGCGCGTCGTACGCATGTCGGTCGAACAGCCGCTGTGGCGCGCCCTGACGGCCTACCGGCTGCTCACCATGGTCTACGCGGTGGGGCTGTTCGCCTTCTCCTACGAGAAGTTCGACCGGCCCCGGGTCGCGATCGGCTACTTCGTCCTCCTCGCGGTCTGGACGCTGGCCACCCACTCCAAGGTCGCGAACGCGGCCAGCTGCACGAAGCGCTTCCTCGGCGCCGACCTCACGGTCGCGCTGACCGGCATCCTCCTCACCCCGCTCGCCGACACCCACGAACGGATCGTGGGGGGCGGCCCGACCCTGCCGAGCATCTGGACCGCGGGCTCGGTCCTCGCCTTCGCCATCAAGGGCGGCTGGCGCTGGGCCGGGTTCGCCTCGTCGTTCGTGGCCGCCGCCAACATCGTCGTCCACGGCGGCGACCCCACCCGCGACACCCTGCACAACGTCCTGCTGGTGTGGGTCGCGTCCATCGCCATCGGCTACGTCGTCGAGGTCGCCCGGGCCAGCGAGGCGACCCTCGCCCGCGCCCTGGAGATCGAGGCGGCCACCCGCGAGCGCGAGCGCCTCGCCCGTGACATCCACGACGGGGTCCTCCAGGTCCTCGCCATGGTCCAGCGGCGCGGCACCGAACTGGGCGGCGAGGCCGCCGAACTGGGCCGCATGGCGGGGGAGCAGGAGGTGGCGCTGCGCACGCTGGTCTCCAGCGGGCTCGTCCACCCGTCCCGGGTCTCCCGCGACGAGTCGCTCGGCGCGCTCGTGGACACGTACGAGGTCGACGAAGCCGACGGCGACACGGGCGAGCTGGACCTGCGGTCGCTCCTCGCCCCGCACGCCGGGTCCAAGGTGAGCTTCGCCGAGCCGGGCACCCCGGTGATGCTGCGGGTGCCCGCGGCCCGGGAGCTGGCCGCGGCGGTCGCGGCCGCCCTGGACAACGTGCGCAAGCACGCCGGGGACGGCGCCCGCGCCTGGATCCTGGTGGAGGACTGGGGTGACGAGGTGATCGTCACCGTCCGGGACGACGGCCCCGGCATCCCGTCCGGGCGGCTCGACCAGGCGGAGGGCGAGGGCAGGATGGGCGTGGCCCTGTCCATCCGGGGCCGGCTGCGCGACCTCGGCGGCAGCGCCGAGCTGGTGTCCGTCCCCGGACAGGGCACCGAAGTGGAACTGAAAGTACCGAGGGGGAGCACCCAGTGAACGAGCCCAACGAGCTCCAGGACATCAAGGTGATGGTCGTCGACGACCACCCGATGTGGCGGGACGCGGTCGCGCGCGACCTGGCCGCCGCGGGCTTCGACGTCGTGGCCACCGCCGGGGACGGGCCGGAGGCGGTGCGCCGGGCCCGCGCCGCCGCCCCGCAGGTACTGGTCCTCGACCTCAACCTGCCGGGCATGCCCGGGGTCCAGGTCTGCAAGGAGCTCGTCGGCGCCGATCCCGCGCTGCGCGTGCTCGTCCTGTCGGCCAGCGGGGAGCACGCGGACGTCCTGGAGGCGGTGAAGTCCGGTGCGACCGGCTACCTGCTGAAGTCCGCCGGCGCCCAGGAGCTCATCGACGCGGTCCGCCGCACGGCCGCCGGCGACCCGGTGTTCACCCCCGGCCTGGCCGGCCTGGTCCTCGGCGAGTACCGGCGCCTGGCCACCGACCCCGCGCCGGCCGCCGCCGACGAGCCCAAGGCCCCGCAGCTGACCGACCGGGAGACCGAGGTCCTGCGGCTGGTGGCCAAGGGGCTCTCGTACAAGCAGATCGCGGAACGCCTGGTCATCTCCCACCGCACGGTGCAGAACCACGTGCAGAACACCCTCGGCAAGCTCCAGCTGCACAACCGGGTGGAGCTCGTCCGCTACGCCATAGAGCGCGGCCTCGACGACGCCTGACCTGGCCACGCCCGGCCGGGCCTGTGGGGCCGTACCCGCCGAACCGGGTGTCGAAGGTCGTACTTACTTCCTCGTACGAGTGAACCGGGGTACGCAACGCCCCGTAATTCCACCGGAATTGACCCCTCCTGGTCCCTTGCTGTGACCTGAGTCACCACTAGCGTGACCGTCATGGCGAAGGGAGATTCCATGAAGGTCGGAGTGCTCACGGGCGGCGGCGACTGCCCCGGACTCAACGCGGTGATCAGGGCCGTCGTCCGCAAGGGCGTGCAGGAGTACGACTACGGGTTCGTCGGGTTCAAGGACGGCTGGCGCGGAGCGGTCGAGGGCGACACCGTCCCGCTCGACATCCCGGCGGTCCGCGGGATCCTGCCCCGGGGCGGCACCGTCCTCGGCTCCTCGCGCACCAACCCGTTCAAGACGGAGAACGGCGTGCGCTCCATCAAGGAGAACCTCGCCAAGTTCGAGGTCGACGCCCTCATCGCGATCGGCGGCGAGGACACCCTGGGCGTCGCCGCCAAGCTGTACGAGGAGTACGGCATTCCGTGCGTCGGCGTGCCCAAGACCATCGACAACGACCTGTCGGCCACCGACTACACCTTCGGCTTCGACACGGCCGTCGGCATCGCCACCGAGGCCATCGACCGGCTGCACACCACCGCCGAGTCCCACATGCGGGTCCTGGTCGTCGAGGTGATGGGCCGGCACGCGGGCTGGATCGCCCTGCACTCGGGCCTGGCGGGCGGCGCCAACGTCATCCTCATCCCGGAGCAGCGCTTCGACATGGACAAGGTCTGCGCCTGGGTCACCTCCCGCTTCAAGGCGAGCTACGCCCCGATCGTGGTCGTCGCGGAGGGCGCGGTGCCGACCGACGGCGAACTCGTGCTCAAGGACGCCACCACCGACTCCTTCGGGCACGTCCGCCTGTCGGGAGTCGGCGAATGGCTGGCCAAGGAGATCGAGGCGCGGACCGGCAAGGAGGCCCGTACGACGGTCCTCGGGCACATCCAGCGCGGCGGCACGCCCAGCGCCTTCGACCGCTGGCTGGCCACCCGCTTCGGGCTGCACGCCATCGACGCGGTCCGGGACGGGGACTTCGGCAAGATGGTCGCGCTCAAGGGCACGGACATCGTCCGGGTGCCGATCGCCGAGGCCACGTCGAAGCTGAAGACGGTGGACCCGGCGCTCTACGAGGAGGTCGGCGTCTTCTTCGGCTGAGCCCCCGGCCGTGATGCCCCCGACGTGAGCCCCCCGCCGGGATCCCCCCGCCGGGATCCCCCGGCCCTGATCCTGCGGCCGGGGGATCCCGGCCGGGCTGCCGGGCAGGGGCCGACCGTGGGTCGTATCGTGACGAAACGACCCATGGTCCGCCCTACCGCACGGGAGCACGCGTGGAGATCCTGGCCTTCGGAGTGACCGCCGACGAGAAGCCGCTCCTGGAGCGCGCCTTCCGCGGAGGGCACGAGGTCCGCTGCCTCGACGTCTTCCTGAGCGAGGACACCGCGCCCATCGCCGCCGGGTACGAGATCGTCTCCTCCAGCGTGAACGCCGACCTGAACGCCCGGGTGCTGCACGTCCTGGCCGCCGGCGGGACCAGGATGATCGCCCAGCGCTCGACCGGCTTCAACAACATCGACCTGGACGTGGCCCGGCGGCTCGGCATGACCGTCGGCCGGGTCTCGTACTACTCGCCCTACTCCGTCGCCGAGTTCGCCTGGACCCTGGCGATGGCCGTGAACCGGCGGATCGTCCGGGCCTCGATCCGCACCCGGGACTTCGACTTCCGTCTGAACGGGCTCATGGGCCGCGACATGCGCGGCCGCACCGTCGGCGTCCTCGGCACCGGCAAGATCGGCGAGGCCTTCACCCGGATCGCGCACGGGTTCGGGATGAACCTCCTCGGCTGGGACGTCGCCGAGAACCCGGCCTGCACGGAACTGGGCATGAAGTACGTGGACAAGGAGGAACTGTTCGCCTCCTCGGACCTGATCAGCCTCCACGTGCCCCTGTTGGAGTCCACGCACCACCTCGTCGACTCGGCCGCCCTGAAGGCGATGCGCGACGACGCGATCCTGGTGAACTCCAGCCGCGGCGGACTGATCGACACGGAAGCCCTGGTCGCGGAGCTACGCGCGGGCCGTTTCACGGGGGTCGGCCTGGACGTGTACGAGGCGGAGGCCGGGGTCTTCTTCCTCGACAAGTCCCTGGAGGCCGTCGAGGACGACACCCTGGCCCGCCTCGTCACGTTCCCCCACGTGGTCGTCACCTCCCACCAGGCGTACTACACGAGCGACGCGGTCGGCCAGATCATCGAGGCCACCGTCCGGAACGTGGCCGACTACCTGGCCGGCCGCCGCTCCGAGAACACCCTCGTGCCCGGCCCCGCCTGACCCCCGCCCGGCCCGCGCCGGAGCTCAGACGGGGGCCGTGACCCCGCTCAGGAGATCGCGCACCAGGTCCACCCCGCGCAGGGTCAGCACCGACTCGGGGTGGAACTGCACCCCCGCCACGCCCGCGGCCGCCGCCCGCAGGGCGTGGACCTCGCCCGTCGCCGGATCCCGGGCGACCTCCACCCCCGCGCCGGACAGGCGCGCGGCCAGGGCGTCGGAGCAGTGCGCGGTGTACGTGTTGTAGAACCCGACCACCTCCGGGACCCCGAACAGGTCGATCCGCGTCTGCGCCCCCTGCGCCGGCCGCGCCTTGCGGATCAGCGGCAGGCCCAGCTCGGCGGCCAGCAGTTCGTGGCCCAGGCAGACGCCCAGGACCCCGCCGCGGTGCGTGGCCAGCAGCTGCGCGGCCAGGGCGCGCAGCGTCCGCATCTTGGGGTCGCCGGACTCCGCCGGGTCGCCCGGGCCCGGGCCGAGGACGACGGGGCCCTCCCAGGCGGCCGCGGCGGCCCGCAGCCCCGGGTCGTCGTAGCGGCGTACGGTCACCTCCAGGCCGGTCACCCGCAGCACGTGGGCCAGCATCGCCGTGAAGGTGTCCTCCCCGTCCACCACCAGGGCGTGCCCGGCCGCCCGCGCCGGGCGCTCCTGCATGCGCAGCCAGAACGGGGCCAGGTCCCGGCGCCGGGCCTCCAGCGCCTCCCGGACCCGGGGATCGTCCGCCAGCCGGGCCCCCGCGCCGGCCCGCCGGGGCGCGGCCTCCCGTACGCCCAGCGCGGCCAGCACCCCGGCGGCCTTGGCGTGCGTCTCGGCCACCTCGCCGGCCGGGTCGGAGTCGCGGACCAGGGTGGCGCCGACCGCCACGCGCAGGGCGCCGTCCGGGGCGATGTCGGCGGTGCGGATCAGGATCGGGGAGTCCAGCGTCTGCGCCCCGGCGGCGTCGGTGCCGAGGAGCGCCAGCGCGCCCGCGTAGTAGCCGCGGCCGCCGCTCTCGTACCGCTCGATGACCCGGCAGGCGTTCTGCACGGGCGAGCCCGTCACCGTCGCCGCGAACATGGTCTCCCGCAGCACCTCGCGGACGTCCAGCGAGGACCGTCCGCGCAGCTCGTACTCGGTGTGCGCGAGGTGGGACATCTCCTTCAGCCGGGGGCCGACGACGACCCCGCCCATGTCGCCGACGGTGCACATCATCTTGAGCTCCTCGTCGACGACCATCGACAGCTCCTCGGTCTCCTTGCGGTCCCCGAGGAAGGCCAGGAGCGATGCGGCGGTCGGGCCCCCGGCGGGATAGCGGTACGTGCCGCTGATCGGGTTCATCACGACGGTGCCGCCGGACATCCGCACGTGGACCTCGGGACTGGCCCCGACCAGGGTGCGGTCCCCGGTGTGGACCACGTACGTCCAGTACGCGCCCCGCTCGCCCTCCAGCAGCCGCCGGAACAGGGCCAGCGCGTCGGCCCGGCCGAAACCGTCGATCCGGCCCCCGTAGGTGCGCCGGATCACGAAGTTCGCGCCCTCGCCGCGGCCGATCTCGTCGCGGATGACCCGCCCGACGGTGGCCGCGTACTCCTCGTCGGAGACGTCGAAGCCGCCCCCGTCCACCCGCACCCGGTGCGCGGGCAGCGCGGCCAGGGCCTCGGCGAGGGGGACCTCGTACGCCTCCTCGGCGGCCAGCACGCTCAGCGGCGTGCCGTCGTCGCGCACGTCGAAGCCGCGCTCGCGGATCTGCCGGAACGGCACGAGGGCGAGGGTGGGCAGCGGGCCGACGGGCAGGTCGGCGAGGCGCTCGGCCTCGTGGACCGGGCCGACGAGCACCTCGACGGTGTCGTGGTCGCGGCCCGGCGTCCGCCGGCGCAGCAGGGCGAACGGCGGGGCGCTGTCGTCGAGCAGTCGGCTGAATGCCGTGGTCATGGTGGGGCGTCCTTCCGGAGGGAGGGGCGACCCGGCCGTGGCGGTGGCTGTGGCACCACATGCGGAAGGCCGCCCCTCGGGGCGGCCTTCGCGTCACTCGTCACATGTCAGTGGGTACGCGCGAGGTGTGGGCCGCCGGAAGCGGGCCACCACCAGTTCTTGTCGAAGTGCGCGTACACGCCGCCGACCCTAGCGCACGGCCGGAACATTCCGGGAGACACCTGTCTCACGTATTGGGCACCGGGCTGGACGGGACGTACGACGCCGTAATGTGTACGAGGTGACCGTGAACGCTGAAACCCAAGCCCCCGCCGCCAAGGCGACCTGGCGAGACCTTCCCGCGGCGCAGCAGCCTTCGTACCCCGATGCCGAGGCACTGCGCGCTGTCGTCGCGGACCTCGAGTCGTATCCTCCGCTCGTCTTCGCGGGCGAGTGCGACCAGCTGCGCGCCCGTCTGGGAGCCGTCGCCAAGGGCGAGGCGTTCCTCCTCCAGGGCGGCGACTGCGCCGAGGCCTTCGACGGCGTCTCCGCCGACCACATCCGAGCCAAGCTGAAGACGCTGCTCCAGATGAGTGCCGTCCTGACGTACGCGGCCTCCGTGCCGGTCGTCAAGGTCGGCCGCATCGCCGGCCAGTACTCCAAGCCGCGCTCCAAGGACACCGAGACCCGCGACGGCGTCACCCTGCCGACCTACCGCGGCGACTCCGTCAACGGCTTCGCCTTCACCGAAGAGGCCCGCATCCCGGACCCCGAGCGCCTGAAGCGGATGTACAACGCGTCCGCCTCCACGCTCAACCTGGTGCGCGCCTTCACCACCGGTGGCTACGCCGACCTGCGCCAGGTGCACGCCTGGAACCAGGACTTCGTGAAGTCCTCCCCGTCCGGGCAGCGCTACGAGCAGCTCGCGCGGGAGATCGACAACGCGCTGAACTTCATGAAGGCCTGCGGCACCGACCCGGCCGAGTTCAAGGCCGTCGAGTTCTACGCCTCGCACGAGGCGCTGCTCCTCGACTACGAGGGCGCGCTGACCCGCACGGACTCGCGCACCGGCAAGCTGTACGACACCTCCGGCCACATGGTCTGGATCGGTGAGCGCACGCGCCAGCTGGACCACGCGCACATCGAGTTCTGCTCGCAGATCGCGAACCCGATCGGCATCAAGCTCGGCCCGACGACCACCGTCGACGAGGCCCTGACGTACATCGACCGCCTCGACCCCGAGCGCGAGCCGGGCCGGCTGACCTTCGTCGTCCGCATGGGCGCCGACAAGGTCCGCGACAAGCTCCCCGAGCTGGTCGAGAAGGTCACCGCCTCCGGCGCGACCGTGGCCTGGGTGACCGACCCGATGCACGGCAACACCTTCGAGGCGGCCTCCGGCCACAAGACGCGCCGTTTCGACGACGTGCTCGACGAGGTCAAGGGCTTCTTCGAGGTCCACAAGGCGCTGGGCACCCACCCGGGCGGCATCCACGTCGAGCTCACCGGTGACGACGTCACCGAGTGCGTGGGCGGCGGCGACGAGATCTTCGTCGACGACCTGCACCAGCGCTACGAGACGGCCTGTGACCCGCGGCTCAACCGCAGCCAGTCCCTGGACCTGGCGTTCCTGGTCGCCGAGATGTACCGCGACCAGTAGGGATCACTCAGTACCTTCGTACGACGATGGGGCGCGGATCGATGTGATCCGCGCCCCATCGTCATATCGGGGGCTTTTAGGGTTGCCTAACTTTGGGTACGGTTAGGTAAGCCTCACCAACCAGGGGATGGCCCGCCGAACCGTTCCTCGCCAGGGAGGTGAACCGCGTGTACGTCTGCTCTTGTTTCGGGATCACCGACAAGCAGGTCAAGGACCACGCGGCGGCCGGGGCCTGTACCCCCCGCCAGATCGCCTCCGCCACCAAGGCCGGCACCGACTGCGGTTCCTGCGTGCGCACCATCCAGGGCATCCTGGGCCGCGGCGCGTGCCCGCGCCGGGAGCTGCTGGACCAGGGCAGGACGGCCGCGGTCCTCTCGGCCGAGGCCGACGCCGAGCCCGCGCTGGCCGAAGCGGCCTAGTCCCCGGCCCGCCCGGGTCGCGCCTGCCGGATCCGGTCCGCGTCCTAGCTTTCCGGCTGCTCGATGAGCTGCGCGATGTAGAGCGGCTCGCCGATGCTCTCGATCAGCTCCAGCTGGGTGTCGAGGTAGTCGATGTGGTGCTCCTCGTCCTCCAGGATCTCCTCGAAGAGCCGGGCCGAGGTGATGTCGCCCTTGCCGCGCATGACCTCGATGCCGCGCTTGAGGCGGTCGATCGCCTCGACCTCGACCTGCCGGTCCGCCTGGAACATCTCCGTGAGGGTCTGGCCGACGCGCACGTGGAAGAGGCGCTGGTAGTTCGGCAGGCCGTCGAGCATCAGGATGCGCTCGGTGATCTTGTCCGCGTGCTTCATCTCGTCGATGGATTCTTCACGCGTGTACTTGGCGAGCTTGGTCCAGCCCTTGTTGTCCTGGATGCGGTAGTGCAGCCAGTACTGGTTGATGGCCGTCAGCTCGCCGGTCAGCTGCTCGTTCAGAAACTCAAGGACCTCGGGGTCGCCCTGCATCGCAGAGGCTCCTTCCAGGCAATGTCAGCTATGTGACGGGGCAGTTGCGCGCATCCTTGCACCGCCGCCGGAGGCCGTCCAGTAAGTGCCTCCTTAGTGGGAGTTGCCAGGACTTGCCCGACTAGGTCCAGACCTGGTCATGACCACCCTGCCCAGTCTGTCACCATGGAGACATGGGTCAGCCGGAAAACCGGGAATCTCCGGGAGCAGAGCAGTTCGAGCTCCCACCGGGGCAGCGGTTGCAGCGGGGCTGGCCCGTCACCCACTACGGTCCTGTACCGAAGTTCAAGCCGGACCGGTGGGAGTTCCGGGTCTTCGGTGCGACCGCCGACGGCGAGAAGCACTGCTGGAACCACGAGGAATTCGCGGCCCTGCCCTTCGAGTCGGTCGTCGCGGACCTCCACTGCGTCACCAAGTTCAGCATGCTGGGCGCCGAATGGGGCGGCGTGCTCGCCCGTACCCTCCTGACGCTCGCGCCCCCGGCGCCGCAGGTCACGCACGTGATGGTGTGGGCCGAGTACGGCTTCAGCTCCAACATGAGACTCGACGACTTCGCCGCCGAACGGACCGTGTTCGCCACCCATATGGGCGGCGAACTGCTGACGGCCGAGCACGGGTTCCCGCTGCGCCTCGTGGTCCCGCACCTGTACGCGTGGAAGGGCCCCAAGTGGGTCCGCGGCATCGAGTACATGACCGCCGACCGTCGCGGCTTCTGGGAGGAGCGCGGCTACCACAACATCGGCGACCCCTGGCGCGAGCAGCGCTACTCGTACCAGGAGGAGCCGGGGGACGGCCCCGAGCTGTAGGCCGCCGCCGGCCGGTTCAGTGGTGGTAGCGGTGGACGACCGCGTGCCCCTTGCCGCGGCCGATCATCCACTTGTTCACCGGGACCGTGATCACGAAGGCGGCCGCCAGCGCGATCGCCAGGACGATCCAGAACAGCGGGTCCGCCAGGTGCGCGTCCATCGCGCCCGGCCACAGGGCGATCACCCCGTTGTCGATCAGTTCCATGACGGCGATCGAAAGGGTGTCCGCGGCCAGCGCCACCCGGACGGCCGAACGCAGGCCCACCCCGGCGGCGAGGATCCCGCGCAGGGTCAGCGCGTAGCCGAAGACGAACGCGAGCACGATCGCGAGGACCATCGTCGGGACGTTCCCCCAGCCCAGCGCGGTTCCGATGACCATGCCGAGGACCTCGCCGATGGCGCACCCGGTGAGGCAGTGCAGGGTGGCCCGGGCCGCTTCGGCCCAGCCGGCCGTGCCGCCGGCGGGTGCGTGGCCGTGCTCGTGGCCGTGGGCCCGTTCGTCGTCGTGCTCGTGCTCGTGCTCGTGACCGTGGTGCGCGTGTGCGTGCTCCATGACAAAGCCCCTCGCGTGGGAAACGCCGGGTAGCGGTCCTGTCTCCGTGACAGAACCGTATACCCCCCTGGGGTATTCCTCAAGGAACTCGTGGATCAGTGCGGGCCGTCGCGCAGCTCCTTCAGCAGCGCCACGTCCGCCGCGTGGCCCTCCTTGCCGCCGGGCGTCTCGATGATCAGCGGCACACCGGCCGTCTCGGGGTGCGAGAACAGCTCGCCGAAGGCCTCCCGGCCGATGTGGCCCTGGCCGATGTTGGCGTGCCGGTCCTTGTGGGCGCCGACGCCCTCCTTGGAGTCGTTGGCGTGGATCAGCTTCAGCCGCCCCGGGCCCACCGCGTCGACCAGCAGGTCCAGCGTCTGCTTGGTGCCGCCGGGCTCCGCGAGGTCGTGGCCGGCCGCGAAGACGTGGCAGGTGTCCAGGCAGATGCCGAGCTTCGGGTGGTGGTCGAGCGCCTCGAAGTACGGTCCGAAGTCCCAGGTGCGCGAGCACAGCGAGGAGCCCTGCCCGGCCGTGGACTCCAGCAGCAGGAAGGGGTCGTCGTCATGGGTCAGCTCGTCCAGCAGCGGCAGCATGTACTCCCTGACCTGCGCGTACGCCGCCTCACGCGGGCGGCCCCCGGTGGCCGAGCCGGTGTGGACGACCACCCCGAGGGCGCCGATCTCCCGGCCGCGGCGCAGCGAGTGCCGCAGCGACTCCACCGACTTCTCCACGGTCGCCTCGGTGTGCGAGCCGAAGTTGATCAGGTACGGGGCGTGGACGTACGCGGGGACCGACCGCTCGGCGCACTGCGTACGGAACAGCTCGTCCTGCGCCGGGCTGCCGGTCGGCGTGGCCCAGCCGCGCGGATTGGCCACGAAGACCTGGACGGCCTCGGCGCCCATCTCGCGGGCGTACGGCAGACCGACCGAGGCGAGCCCGCCGGCGACGGGCACGTGCCCGCCCACGGGATTGCGCGCCACCGGGCTGTCGGTGTCCAGGCCGTCGGTGTCCGGGCCGGCGGTCACAGTCCCTTCGTCCTCACCGTGATGGTGCTGCCCTCGGGGGCGGCCTGGCCGCCGGCCACCGACTGGCTGTCCACCGTGTTGCCCAGGGGCAGGAACGGGCGGTCCACCTTCACCTTGAAGCCCAGGCCCTCCAGCGTCTTGCGGGCCGTGTCCGCGTCCTGACCGGTCACGTCCGGTACCTGGACCTGCCGGGGGCCCTTGGAGAGGGTCAGGGTGATCGTGTCACCGGCCGCCGCCTGGGTGCCGGAGACGATCGACTGGGCGGCGACCGTACCGGGGGCCGAGGGCGAGTTGACGTCCTCGGCGGCCGTCTTCACCGTGAGGCCCAGGCTCTCCAGCGCGGAGCGGGCCTGGTCGAGGGGCCGGCCGGCGACGTTCGGGACCTGGACGGGCCGTCCCTTGCTGACGACCAGCGCGACCGCCGTGTCGGGCGCCCGCTTCTGGCCGCCCGCCGGGTTCGTGCTGATCACCGAGCCCTGCGCGACGTCCTCGCTGAACGCCTGGGTGACGATTCCGGGCGCCAGGCCCGTCTTCGTCAGTTCGCCCTTGGCCTCCTCCAGCGGGCGGCCCTTCAGGTCGGGCACGCTGACCACCTCGGGGCCGCGCGAGATCGTGAGCGTCACCGCGCCGTTGCCGCGGATGCGCTTGCCGCCCGGCGGATCGGTGTTCATCACCGTCCCGCGGTCGAAGGCGTCGCTGAACTTGCGGTCGATCCCCTTCACGCCGAGACCGGCCGCCGACAGCTGGGACTTCGCCTGCTCCTCCGTCTTGCCGAGCAGGTTGGGGACCTTCGTGAACTGGCCCGAGCTGATGTACCAGACGCCCGTACCGAGGCCCAGGACCAGCAGCACCGCCGCGACGACCAGCAGCGGACCGCGCCGGGGCGCGCGCGGCGCCGCCCGGCGGGACGGCGCGGCGGGCGGCGGCGGGGACTCCAGCCGGGAGGTGAGGTGCACGGGCTGCGCCACCGGGCGGGGGACCACCCCGGTACGGTCCTCCGCCGCGCTGCGCACCTCGGCGCGCGCCTGCGGCGGTACGGCGTCCAGCTCGGCGTCGCTGAGCCCGGCGCGGGCCGCGCGGGCCAGACCGAGCAGCCCGGCGGCGTCCGTGGGGCGCAGCTCGGGGTTGCGGGCGGTGGCCTGCGCGACCAGCTCGTCGAGATCGGCCGGGAGCCCCGGGACGACGGCCGAGGGCGGCGGCACGTCCTCGTGGAGGTGCTGGTAGAGCACCTGGGCGGGGCTGGCGCCGTTGTGCGGCTTGCCGCCGGTGAGCATCTCGTAGAGGACGACGCCGCAGGCGTAGACGTCCACGCGGGTGTCGGCGACGCCGTTCTCGATCTGCTCGGGCGCCAGGTAGGAGACGGTGCCGAGGACGGAGCCGGTGGTGTTCGTCACGGAGTCCACGGAGCGGACCAGTCCGAAGTCGGCGACCTTCACGCGGCCGTCGTCCCCGATGAGGACGTTCTCGGGCTTCATGTCCCGGTGTACGAAACCGGCCCGGTGGGCGGCGCCGAGGGCGGCGAGGACCGGTTCGAGGATGTCGAGGGCGGCCCTCGGCTGGAGCGCGCCGCGCTCGCGGAGCACGTCGCGCAGGGTGCAGCCGGAGACGTACTCCATGGCGAGGTAGGTGTACGGGCCGTCCGTGCCCTGGTCGAACACCGCGACCACGTTGGGGTGGGCGAGCCGGGCCACGGACTTCGCCTCGCGGATGAAGCGGTCGACGAAGGCGCCGTCGGCGGCGAGCGCCGGGTGCATCACCTTCAGGGCGAGGACGCGGTCGAGGCGGGTGTCGACGGTCCGGTAGACCGTGGCCATGCCGCCGGCCGCGATGCGGGCGTCGATGCGGTAGCGGCCGTCGAGCACGCGCCCGACGAGGGGGTCATCCAGGGTCGTATCCACCCGGCGATTCTACGAGCGCCCGCCGCGGGCCCGACCGGGACGGGGGTGGTTGCAGCGCAGCTGTGACGCACGAGACGTTTTCCGCGCGCCGCCCGCACCGCCCGTCCCCGGCCGGGCCGGGCGTCAGGAGGGGGCCGTGAAGGCCGGGCGTTCCGGGTCGAGGGCGGCCCGGCCTTCGACGGGGGAGGAGGCCTCGGCGAAGCGGCGCTGGGGGATGCGGCCCGCGCGGTGGGCGAGGCGTCCCGCCGAGACGGCGTCCCGCATGGCGGCCGCCATCAGCACCGGCTCCTGGGCCCGGGTCACGGCGGAGGCGAGCATCACTCCCGCGCAGCCCAGCTCCATCGCCAGCGCGGCGTCCGACGCCGTCCCGGCCCCGGCGTCCAGGATGACGGGGACCCCGGCCCGCTCCACGATCAGCTCGAAGTTGTGCGGGTTGCGGATCCCCATGCCCGAACCGATCGGGGACCCGAGCGGCATGATCGCCGCGCAGCCCACGTCCTCCAGCTTCCGGGCCAGCACCGGGTCGTCGTTGGTGTACGGGAGCACGGTGAAGCCCTCGTCCACCAGGACCTCGGCGGCGTCCAGCAGCTCGACGCCGTCGGGCAGCAGGGTCCGCTCGTCCGCGACGACCTCCAGCTTGATCCAGTCCGTGCCCAGGGCCTCCCGCGCCAGCCGGGCCGTGAGCACGGCCTCGCCGGCCGTGAAGCAGCCCGCCGTGTTGGGCAGGACGGCGATGCCCAGCTTCGTCAGCACCGACAGCACCGAACCCTGCACCGTCGGGTCCAGGCGGCGCATCGCCACCGTCGTCAGTTCCGTCCCGGAGGCGACCAGGGAGCGTTCCAGGACGTCCAGGCTCGGGGCCCCGCCCGTGCCCATGATCAGGCGGGAGGAGAAGGTCCGGCCGCCGAGGGCGAAGAGGTCGTCCGCCATCGCCGTCAGCCCCCCTGCACCGCGGTGAGGACCTCGACCCGGTCGCCGTCGTCCACCGGGGTGTGCGGCCAGCGTCCGCGCGGGACGACCGTCTCGTTGAGTGCGGCGGCCACGCCGGAGGGGGCGGCGGTCAGCGTGGCCACCACCACGTCCAGGGTGGTGCCGTCCGCGATCTCGCGGGGTTCGCCGTTGACGGAGATGGTCATGCGTAGGACTCCTGACGCGTGGTGGAGAAGCGGCGGGGGGTGAAGGGGCGGGCGACCTCCGGAACGACTCCGGTCGCCAGCAGCTCCGCCATCACGTCCCCGGTGAGCGGGGTCAGCAGGACCCCGTTGCGGTAGTGGCCGGTGGCCAGGTGCAGGCCCGGCAGGTCGGTCGGGCCGAGCAGCGGCGCGTTGTCCGGGGAGCCGGGGCGCAGCCCCGCCCGGGTCTCGACCAGCGGCAGTTCGGTGATGCCGGGCACCAGCTCGTGGGCGTCGCGCAGCAGCTCGTAGACCCCGCCCGCGGTGACCGTGGTGTCCCAGCCGAGTTCCTCGCTGGTGGCGCCGAGGACGAGCTCCCCGTTCTCGCGCGGGACCAGGTAGACGTGGCTGCCGCGCACCACGGCCCGTACGGTCCGCGACAGGAACGGCGCGTACGCGGCCGGCACCGAAAGCCGCAGCACCTGCCCCTTCACCGGCCGCACCGGCACCGCCACCTCCGGCGGGACCCCGGCCAGCCGGCCGCTCAGCGAGCCCGCAGCCAGCACCACCTGGTCGGCGCGCAGCTCCGTACCGTCCTCGAGGACGGCGCCCGCGGCCCGGTCCCCGGTGGTGACCAGCCGGGCGGCGCGCTCGCGGTGGACGCTCACCCCGGACCGCTCGCAGGCGGCCAGCAGCGCCGCCGCGAGCCGGCGCGGATCCACCTGGTGGTCCCCGTCGACGCGCAGCCCGCCGCGTACCCCGGGCGCCAGCATGGGCTCCAGGCGGCGGCACTCGCGGCCGGTGAGCCACTCGGACTCCAGCCCGCAGCGGCGCTGGAGGGCGTGCAGCTCGCGCAGGTGGAGGCGGTCGTCGGCGTCGAGGGCGACGGCGAGGGTGCCGCAGGCCCGGTAGCCGATGTCCATGCCGCCGGCGGCCGCGGAGAGCTCGGCGGCGAAGTCGGGGTAGCGGGCGGCGGAGGCCACGTTGAGCCCGAGCAGGGTCTCCTCGCCGTAGTGCAGCTCCGTGACGGCGGCCAGCATGCCCGCCGCGACCCGGGCCGCGCCGCCGCCCGGGTCCGGGTCGGCCAGGACGACGCCCAGGCCGCGCCGGGCCGCCCGCCAGGCCGTGACCAGGCCGATGATCCCGCCCCCGATGACGAGGACGTCGGATCCCTTTCGAGATGAGTGCATGGGCGTCCAGCCCCTCCCTTCGCCGGCATGACCCGGATCAGGTTCGTACGGTCGGAGGCCGGCCAGCCTCCCTCTCAGCCCGGTGCGCCCGGACTCCCGCGATAGGTACGGTGGCCAGACTAACCCCGCGTCCGGTGGCGGGTAAGGCTGCCTCCCCAGGCGTCCGCACCCGCTATTCCTGACGGATCGTCAGGGAACTAGGCTGGGCCGCGTGAGCGAGCAGACGCAACAGACGAACCCCGGTGTCGTGATCGTCGGCGCCGGAATGGCCGGGGTGCAGACCGCGGTGGCCCTGCGCGAACAGGGCTTCACCGGCCCCGTGACCCTGCTGGGCGCCGAACCCCACCAGCCCTACGACCGGCCCCCGCTGTCCAAGGCGGTGCTGCTCGGCAAGGCCGAGGACTCCGCGTTCGACGTCGACTTCGAGGGCCTCGGCATCACGCTGCGGCTCGGCACCGAGGTCACCGGGCTCCGGGCCGCCGACCGCGAACTGGACACCGAGGCCGGACCCGTCCCGTACGAGGACCTCGTCCTGGCCACCGGCGCCCGCCCGCTGACCCTGCCCGGCTCCGACGGCGTCCCCGGCGTGCACCTGCTGCGCACCCTCGACGACGCCGCCCGGCTGCGGCCCGTCCTGGCGGCCGCCCCCGCCACCGTCGTCGTCGGAGCCGGCTGGATCGGAGCCGAGTTCGCCACCGCCGCCCGCGGGGCCGGCTGCGCCGTGACCGTCGTCGAGGCGGCCGACCGGGTCCTGGCGGGCGCCCTCCCCGCGGAGGTCACCGCCCCGATGGCCCGCTGGTACGCCGAGGCCGGCGCCGAACTGCTCACCGGCGCGAAGGTGGCCGGGATCGGGGAGGGCCGGGTCCTGCTGGCGGACGGCCGGGAGCTGGAGGCGGGCGCCGTGGTCGTCGGCATCGGCGCCCGCCCCGCGACGGACTGGCTGGCCGGGACCGGGATCGAGCGCGGCGCCGACGGTTCCGTCACCGCGGACGCGTACCTGCGGACCACCCTGCCCCGGGTGTACGCCGTCGGCGACTGCTCCTCCTTCCCCTCGGCCCGCTACGGGACGCGGCTGCTGGTCCACCACTGGGACAACGCCCTCCAGGGGCCGCGGGCCGTCGCCGCGAACATCCTGGCGGGCGGGCCGGTGCGGGCCTACGACCCCGTCCCGTACTTCTGGTCGGAGCAGTTCGGCCGCTTCGTCCAGTACGCCGGGCACCACGGCGGGGCCGACACCCTGCTGTGGCGCGGCGACCCCGCCGACGCCGCCTGGTCGGTGTGCTGGCTCCGGGACGGGGCCCTCGTCGCCGTCCTGGCGGTCGGCCGCCCGAGGGACATCGCGCAGGGCCGCAAACTGATCGAGTCGGCCACCCCGGTGGACCCGGCCCGCGTCGCGGACCCCGCGACCCCCCTCAAGTCCGCCACGGCCTGATCCCGGGCGGCCGGACCCGGCCCCGACCACGGACGGACGGGGCCAGGTACCGGCGGGCAGTGCGAGATGGCAGGCTTGTGTCCGTGACCGAGATTGACGCAAAGATCGATGCCCTAGTCCCCTCCTGGCTGCACCTCCCCGACATCGCGGAGATGCTCGACGTCGAGGTGACCCGGGTCCGCCAGATGGTCAAGGAAGGGCAGCTGATCGCCGTACGCCGGGGCGAGCGGCGCACCCTGCAGGTTCCGGCCCAGTTCATCGACGGCGACAAGGTCGTCAAGGGCCTCGTGGGCCTGCTGACCGTGCTGCGCGACGACCGCTTCTCCGAGGAGGAGATCCTGGAGTGGCTCTTCACCGAGGATCCGACCCTGCCCGGCACCCCCGTGCAGGCGCTGCGCGAGAATCGCGGCACGGAGGTGAAGCGCCGCGCTCAGGCGCTCGCCCTCTGATGAGCTGATCCACAGGTGTACGGCCCGGCCGGTCCCGCCGGCCGGCCCGCACGCCGCCACCACCACGGGGGGTACTCCCATGCAGCAGCTGTCCGACGCCCGGCTCTACCTGTGCACGGACGCCCGAAAGCGGCAGGGAGACCTCCCCGAGTTCCTGGACGCCGTCCTGGCCGGGGGCGTGGACATCGTCCAGCTCCGGGACAAGGGCATGGAAGCCGGCGAGGAACTGGAGCACCTGCGGGTCTTCGCCGAGGCCGCCCGCCGCCACGGCAAGCTCCTCGCCGTCAACGACCGCGCCGACGTCGCGCACGCCATCGGCTCCGACGTCCTGCACCTCGGCCAGGGCGACATCCCCGTCCCGGCCGCCCGCGCCATCCTCGGCGCCGGCGTCCTCATCGGCCGGTCCTGCCACTCGGAGGCCGAGGTGGACGCGGCCGCCGCCGAACCCGGCGTCGACTACTTCTGCACCGGCCCCTGCTGGCCCACCCCCACCAAGCCCGGCCGCCACGCCCCCGGCCTCGGACTCGTCCGCCACGCCGCCTCCCTGCGCCAGGACCGCCCCTGGTTCGCCATCGGGGGCATCGACGCGGCCAACCTGGACGAGGTCCTGGACGCCGGAGCCACCCGCGTCGTCGTCGTCCGGGCCATCACCGAGGCCTCCGACCCCGGCGCCGCCGCGGCCGACCTGGCCAAGCGCGTCCGCGCCCGCGCCGAAGCCGTCACCGGCTGACGCGCCGGGCCGCGAGGGTGTCCAAAAACGTGTCCAAAGGGTGGACGCCGCTTCGGTGTCCGCCGAGCCGCGTCTAACCTGCCCGTATGGCCCTTGGTACCGCTTCCACCTGGTCGGACCGTGCACACACGGTCCGCGACCTCCTCGCGTCCGGGCGCTCGTACTCCTTCGAGTTCTGGGCCCCCAAGACGGAGAAGGGCGAGCGCAACCTCTGGAACGCGCTCCGCCGGATCGAGGGCGTCTCCCCGAGCTTCGTCTCGGTGACCTACGGGGCCGGTGGCTCCACCCGCGGCGGCACCGTGCGCGCCACCGAGCAGATCGCCGCCGACACCACCTTGACCCCGGTCGCGCACCTCACCGCCGTCGACCACTCGGTCGCCGAGTTGCGCCACGTCATCGGCCAGTTCGCGGACGCCGGCATCCGCAACATGCTCGCCGTGCGGGGGGACCCGCCGGGTGACCCGATGGGCCCGTGGGTCAAGCACCCCGAGGGCGTGGAGTACGCCGCCGACCTCGTGCGCCTGCTCAAGGAGTCCGGCGACTTCTGCGTCGGCGTCGCGGCCTTCCCCGAGATGCACCCGCGCTCGGAGGACTGGGACACGGACATCCGGCACTTCGTGGACAAGTGCCGCGCGGGCGCGGACTACGCGATCACGCAGATGTTCTTCGATCCGGAGAATTATCTGCGGCTGCGCGACAGCGTCGCGAAGTCGGGCTGCGAGACCCCGATCATCCCCGAGGTCATGCCTGTTGTGAGCATCAAGCAGCTCGACCGGCTGCCGCAACTGAGCACCGCGGTCTTCCCCGCGGCCGTGAAAGAGCGCATGCTCGCGGTCAAGGACGATCCGGCCGCTGTACGCTCCATTGGCATCGAGTTCGCCACGGAGTTCTGCGCGCGGCTGCTGTCCGAGGGCGTACCCGGACTGCACTTCATCACGCTGAACAATTCGACGGCGACCCTCGAGATCTACGAGAACCTGGGCCTGCACCAGCGGGCCTGACCGGCCGTCCCCGTGCCCGTGCGGGCGGCCGTACCGAGAGGGGCCACGCGTGGGAATGACGGTCCTCTACATCGCGTTCGGTGTCGTCGCGTTGTGGCTGCTTGCCGAGGTCCTGATGCAGTACAAGGCCCGGCTGCGCTGGCGCCTGCTCGCCTTCACCGGCTTCGTCGGTGTGGTCGCGGGGGTGGTGCTGCCCTCGGTGCTCGTGATCGCCGCCGGCGCGACCGCCTTCGCCGTCGGCCAGACCCTGGTGACGCTCTCCTTCCGCAAGGGCTTCGTCGCCGGCTGGGCGCTGCGCCGGGGCGGGGAGCCCGTACGGCAGGAGCGGAGCCGTCGCCGCCGCGGCGGCGAACCGCGCCCGGACGCCGGCCTGGAGGTGACGGCCCTGGAGTACGGCTCCGAGGGCCGGGACACGGCCGCCGACGAGGGCCGCGACGCCGGCTCCACGCAGGTCTTCACCCCGGAGCCGGTCCCCGAGGACACCGGCTCGTACGGAATACAGAGCTTCTCCGCCCGGCAGGGCGACGGCCAGGCCCCCTACGCCGCGCCCGAGCAGGACGCCCACCAGTACGCGGCCTACTACGACCAGCAGCAGGGCCAGCCGGGCTACGACTACTCCGGCGGCTACCCGGCCGGCGACCAGCAGGTCTACGCCGCCTACTCGGACCCGTACATCGGCACCGGCGGCGCCGTCGCCCCGCCGCCGCCCTACGACTACTCGGGCTACGCCCAGTACGCCGACCCCGGCCAGCAGTACTCCACGGACACCCCGCCCGGCGGGGTCTGGGTCCCGCAGCAGCGCGCCAACGACGCGCAGCCCCCGTACCAGGACGGCCAGGGCCAGCAGCCCCAGCAGGGATACCCGTACCAGGGCAACAACCAGGGCAACGGCAACGGCACCGGCGAGTACGAGCAGTACCGCTACTGACGCGGACCGCCGGGGGTCACTGCGAGCCCCGGAACTCCGCCCCCTCCACGATCAGCCCGGCCACCAGGGCCCCGGTCATCCCGGCGTGCGCGAGCCCGCCGCCCGGGTGGGCCCAGCCGCCCGCGAGGTACAGCCCGGGCAGCGCCGCCGTGTTCGCCGGGTACAGCAGCCGGCCGTCGGCCCCGGCGAGGGCGGGCGGGGGCACGGAGCCGTCGAGGGCGCCGGTCGCGGCCTCCACGTCCGCCGGGGTGCGCACCTCATGCCACAGCAGCCTCTCCCGCAGCCCCGGTACCGCCCGCTCGGCGAGTCCGAGCAGCTCCTGCACCCCGGGCACGCCCTCGGGCGCCCTCGGGTCGCAGACGGCGCTCACGGTGACGGCCTCGTGGTCCGCGTCGGGCCGGGTCGCCGGGTCGTCGGGGCGCAGTACGGTGACCGGCCCGGTGCCGGCTCCGGGCCGGTGCGCGGGGTCGCGGTGGACCAGGGTGCGGTGCACGGCGTCGGCCGGGCGGGCCCCGCGCAGGGCGAGCATCAGGGTGACCCGGCTGGGCACCCCCGCCCCGCGGGCCGGAACCCCGCCGGGGGCCGGGGCGAGGATGCCGGGCGGCAGCCGCCTCGGGTCGATGCCGCAGACGACGAGGTCGGCGGCCACCTCGGTGCCGTCGTCGAGGACCAGCCCGGCGGCCCGGCCGTCCCGCCGCAGGACGTCCCGTACGCCGGAGCCGAAGGCGAACTCCACCTTCCGTTCCAGGCAGCGCTCGTGGACGGCGGTGGCCAGGGCGCGCAGGCCGCCCCGGACGTACCAGCTGCCGAAGGTCTGCTCCATGTAGGGCAGCGCCGCGGCCGAGGCGGGAGCGGTGTCCGGATCGATGCCGTACGTACGGACCCGGCCGGTCAGCAGTTCGCCGAGCCCACCGCCCAGCTCGCGCCCGGCCACCTCGGCCAGGGTCGGCGGGCGGCGGCGCAGCAGCCCGCTCCCGCGCAGCGCGGGGTAGGGGTCGCGGCCCAGTACCTGCCAGTCGGGGCGCAGCGGCTCCTCCAGCAGGGGCCGGCGGGTGGCGTCCCAGGTGTCGCGGGCGCGGCCCAGCACGGCGTTCCAGCGGTCGCCCGCGCCCGGGCCGAAGGCCTCGTCGAGGGCGGCGGCGACCCCGCCGCGCGAGTTGCCGGGGAGGGTGACGGTGGTGGCGGCGGGGCCGTCGCCGAGGACGTGCCGGACGGCCGGGTCCAGCTGGACCAGGTCGACGTGGTCCTCCAGGGGCCGCTTGCCGGTCTTGACGAACAGGTCCCGGTAGACGGCGGGCAGGTGGAGCAGTCCGGGGCCGGTGTCGAAGGCGAAGCCGTCGCGCCTGAGGCGGCCGACGGAGCCGCCGTAGTCCGGTCCGCGTTCGTGGACCGCCACCTGGTGTCCCGCCACGGCCAGCCGGGCCGCCGTCGCCATCGCGCCCATGCCGGCGCCGATCACCGCAATTCGTGCCATGGGGCTGAGCCTATCGAGGGAGGTCAGGGGGCCAGTCCGGTGGTGTCCCGGTGGCGGCGCGGACTTCGGCGCCGAGCCGTTTCTCCTCGCGGCGCTGGGCGCGCCGGCGCAGGAAGCGCCGGATCCGGGTCCACAGGTAGAACAGCATGGCCAGGCCGGCGAGCAGCAGGACGGCCGCGATGACGGCGGCGGCCTGGGGGTTGAACATGGCGAAGGTGACGATGCCGGCCACGCCGAGGTCCTCGGCGGTGCTCATCACGATGTTGCTGACGGGCTCGGGCGAGGTGTTGATGGCCATCCGGGTGCCGGCCTTGACGAAGTGGCTGGCCAGGGCGGTGGTACCGCCGACCGCGCCGGCGGCGATGTCGGACAGCGAGCCGCTCTGCCCGGCCAGGAGGGCGCCGACCACCGCGCCGGCGAGCGGCCGGATCACGGTGTGGACGGAGTCCCACAGGGAGTCCACGTAGGGGATCTTGTCGGCGACGGCCTCGCACAGGAACAGGACGGCCGCGGCGATCAGGACGTCGGTGCGCTGGAGCGAGGCGGGTACGTCGTCGCTCAGTCCGGTCGCGCCGAAGACGCCGAGCAGGAGGATCACGGCGTACGCGTTGATCCCGCTGGCCCAGCCGCTGGTGAAGACCAGGGGGAGCACACTCACCCGGTCATCATGCCGCAGGGCGGGTGGTCCGGCAGGCGGAACCGGTGGGGTACGGCCGAGGGGACGGCCGCTGTCGGGCGGCCGTCCCCTCGGTCATGAGGTCTTCGTGGGGCTACTGCCCCTGTTCGTCACGGCGGCGCTGCCACCGTTCCTCGATCCGGGTCATCATCGACCGACGCTGTCGGCTGCGGCCGCGGGCCGAGCCGTCTGCACTTCCGGAGACGGGCTGCTCGCCGGGCTTGGGTGCCTTGCGCCAACCGGTGACCACGAGGACCGTACATCCCAGCATGACGAGGAAACCCACCACGCTGATCCAGAGCACGTTCGGCACGATCACACCGGTCATGAGGAGCGCGATACCCACCACAATGCCTGCGACTGCCTGGTAGACCCGTCGCCGGGTGTACGTGCGCAGTCCACTGCCCTCAAGCGCTGTCGCGAACTTGGGGTCTTCGGCGTACAGCGCTCGCTCCATCTGCTCGAGCATTCGCTGCTCGTGCTCCGAGAGCGGCACGGGAGTCCTCCTCATCCGTCGGTCGCGGGGGGTAGCGACCAGGGGTCCCCTTCAGGATAGGCGGGGAATCGCCCCCGTGATACCCGCCCTCTACGCCACATTCTGCAAATCCACCGTGCCAAGGAAGCACTGCGTCAAACGGTACCGTCGCCAGCGCGGTCACTGAGGCGCTTATTCCCCAATGAGCAGTCCGCCATGCCGACCGGTGCTTCCGATCATACGGGGAGCGGCGCCGGATGGGAGGGTGTGCGGGCAGAAGCCCGCCCGCGCATGCCCGCAGATCAGGCGGGCTTCTCGCCCAGGACGTGCAGTTGCGTGGCGACCGCGTGGAAGGCGGGCAGCTCGGCGGCGGCCTCCTCCAGACGCAGCAGTGCCTCCACCGCGCCGGGTTCGGTGTCCACCAGGACCCCGGGAACCAGGTCGGCGAAGATCCGTACGCCGTGCACCGCGCCGACCGAGAGGCCGGCTCCGCCGACCAGCTCACCGAGCTGTTCGGCGGTGAAGCGGCGCGGCACCGGGTCGCCGGCGCCCCAGCGCCCGGCCGGGTCGGTGAGCGCGGTCCGGGCCTCGGTGAAGTGCCCGGCCAGGGCCCGCGCGAGCACGGCCCCGCCGACGCCGGCGCCGAGGAGGCTGAGGACGCCGCCGGGGCGCAGCGCGGCGACCGCGTTGGCCACGCCCTCGGCCGGGTCGTCCACGTACTCCAGCACGCCGTGGCAGAGGACGACGTCGTACGCATTCCGCTCGACGACGTCGAGGAGGCCCTGGGCGTCGCCCTGGACCCCGCGCACCAGGTCGGCGACACCGGCCTCGGCGACGCGGCGCTCCAGCCCGAACAGCGCGTTCGGGCTGGGGTCCACCACGGTCACCCGGTGGCCCAGGTGGGCCACCGGCACGGCGAACTTGCCGGTGCCGCCGCCGGTGTCCAGTACGTCCAGCACATCCCGCCCGGTCGCCTTCACCCGGCGGTCGAGGGCCTCCTTGAGGACCTCCCACACCACGGCGGTGCGGAGGGAGGCGCGGGGGCGGGAATTGTCCGACACGGCTGATGACTCCTCGGCGCGTATGGGTGGGGGAGCGGTGCGCACCCCACCCTATTGCCTCGGACAGCCGGGCAGGTCATCCCGCCTCCGGACGCTCCGACCCCGGTGTCCTCGGCTGCGGCAGGGGCTGCACCACGGGCTGCAGCGCGAGCATCCGCTCGACCAGCCGCAGGAACATGCCCGCCTCCCGCACCAGGTCGTCCGCCTGACGGCCCGTCGCCGCGTCCCGTATCCCCGCCTCGGCCCGCGCCCGGCGTGCCGCGCCCGAGGCGAACAGGGCGCTCCACTCCGTCAGCTCCGGTGCTATCTCCGGCAGTACCTCCCACGCGCTGCGGATCCGGGGCCTGCGCCGCGGGTGCACCGGCTCGGGCCGCCCGCGCGCGGCGAGCACGGCCGCGGCGGCGCGCAGGGCCGCGAGGTGGGCCGTGGCGTACCGCTCGTTGGGCCGGGGCAGCTGGGCCGCCTCGGCCAGGCCGCTGTGGGCCTTGGCGAGCAGGTCCAGGGCGGCCGGTGGTGCGGCCGACCTGCGCGGGACGGGGTGGACAGGGGACGGGGACGGTGTGGCCATGACGAACCTCCTGTCGTTGCGTGGTGCTCGGCGGTGTTGCGGGTACACGGGCGGTGTGCTCGTGCGTCTCCATCGTGACGGGCGCCACTGACAATCGTCTTGACCTGCTCTTTTCCCCACAAAGCCCCCCTCATGTACGGCCTTTGGGCCCGCACCTGATAGTTTTTGAACTGACCGGTCAGTTCAATAGAAGGGGGACGGCGTGGACAGCCCGCACGGCGCGGCCGTCAAGGCCGAGGGCTTCGGACTCAAGGGCCCGCGCGGCTGGGCCTTCCGGGGCGTCGGGATCGACGCGGCGCCCGGCTCGCTCATCGCGGTCGAAGGGCCTTCCGGCAGCGGACGGACCTGTCTGCTCCTCGCCCTCACGGGGCGGATGAAGGCCACCGAGGGCCACGCCGAGATCGGCCGCCACCGGCTGCCGAAGAAGATGGCGGCGGTCCGCCGGATCTGCGCCCTCGGCCCGGTCCCCGGGGTCAACGACCTCGACCAGGCGCTCACCGTCGCCGAGCAGCTCCGCGAGGGGGCCCTCCTCCAGCGGCACTACACCGGCCCCGTACGGGCCCTGCTGCGCCCGCGCGGGGAGCGCCGTGCCAGTGTGGCGTCCCGGATCGAGGCGGCCCTGACCGCCACCGGACTGGACCTGGACACCCTGCCGAAGGGGCCGCGCACCTCCGTGCGCGAACTGGAACGGCTGGAGGCCGTACGGCTGTCCGTGGCGATCGCCCTGCTGGGCAGTCCCCGCCTGCTGGCCCTCGACGACCTGGACCTCAAGCTCTCGGACGCCGAGCGCACCGAGGTCTGGGCCCTGCTGCGGTCCATCGCCGACCGGGGGACCACCGTCCTCGCGGTGTGCAGCGAGGCCCCCGAGGGCGTCACGGTCCTGCGCACGGTCGCGGAGACCCCCGCCGAGACCCCCGCGAAGTCCGCGAAGCCGGGCAGCTCCGCGAAGCCGGGCAAGTCCGCGAAGCCCGCCGCCGGCGGCGCCGGTCCGAAGATCACCTGGGGCCTCTCCGGCGACCCCGCGTCCGACCGGGACGCGGCGGCCGACGGGAAGCCGGCCCCGGACAACGACACGGACGGCACCCCGGCACGCACGGCGGACAAGACCCCGGCCAAGGCCAAGACCCCGGCCGAGACCTCGGCCCCGGCCAAGGCCAAGGCCAAGGCCGAGACCCCGGCCGAGACCCCGGCCGAGACCCCGGCCAAGGGTGAGACCCCGGCCCGGGAGCCGGACGGGTCCGAGCCCGGGAAGCCGACCACGGCCACCACGGCCACCACGGCCACCACGACCACCACCACCGGCACCACCGGCACCACCGGCACCACCGACGAAGACCCGAAGGGGGCGGACGATGCGATCTCCGAAGCTGGCCGCGCTTGAGCTGAAGCGGTTCGGGCGGGGGAAGCTGCCCCGGGCCGCGCTCGTCGCGCTGCTCCTGCTGCCGCTGCTGTACGGAGCCCTGTACCTGTGGTCCTTCTGGGACCCGTACGCGCGCCTCGACAAGGTCCCCGTCGCCCTCGTGAACGCCGACACGGGCGCCACCGTCGACGGCAAGCGGATCGAGGCCGGCGACGAGATCACCAAGAAGCTGCACAACAGCAAGACCTTCGACTGGCGCGAGGTCAGCGCCGCCGAGGCGGCCAAGGGCCTGGAGGACGGGAAGTACTACCTGTCCCTGACCATGCCGGCCGACTTCAGCACGAAGATCGCCTCCAGCTCCGGTGAGGACCCCGCCACCGGCGCCCTCCAGGTCCGCACGAACGACGCGAACAACTACATCGTCGGCTCGATCTCGAAGACCGTCTTCTCCGAGGTCCGCGCCGCCGCGTCCACGAACGCCTCCCGCGGCTTCCTCGACAAGATCTTCGTCAACTTCTCCGACCTGCACGACAAGACCGCCGAGGCCGCCGACGGCGCCGACAAGCTCAAGGACGGCGCGGGCAAGGCCCAGCAGGGTGCCAAGGACCTCGCCGACGGCCTGGACACGGCCAAGGAGAAGACCGGCGAGCTCAACGGCGGGCTGAAGAAGCTCAACACGTCCGCCGGCCAGCTGGAGACCGGTGCGAAGGACCTCGCCGCCGGCACCCAGACCCTCGCCGACAAGGTCAACGGCGCCGCCGCCAAGGCCAAGCCGTTCGTCAGCGACCCGAAGTCCCTGGCCGCCAACGCCGCGCTCGTCGCGGACTCGGCCAAGGTGGTCAGGAACCACCTGGACACCTTCCTGAAGAAGGCCCCCGCGGTCGCCACCGGCACCAAGACGGCCCAGACCAAGATGGACAAGTACTACACCGACCACTGCGTCACCCCGGGCGCCGAGCCGCACCTGGCCTCCTGCCCCGACCTGAAGGCGGTCAAGGACAGCGTCGCCGAGGGCGCCCTGCTCGCCGCGGACGCCAACAACGTCGCCCAGGCGGCCGGCACGGACGTGAACAAGCTCCGCGGCCAGCTCACCGACCTGGAGAACAAGGCCCGCGAGCTCGTCGACAAGGCACCGGCCCTCGCCTCCGACCTCGACACGGCCGTCACCAAGGTCAACGCCCTGAACAGCGGCGCCCAGAAGGTCTCCTCCGGCATGGCCCAGCTGCACACCGGCATCGGCAGCGCCACGAAGGGCTCCGGCGCCATCAACGAGGGCGTCGGCAAGCTCGGCGACGGCGCCCACACCCTCGACGGCGGCATGTACAAGCTCGTCGACGGTTCCGGCGAGCTCGCCGGGGGCCTGCACGACGGCGCCGGCAAGATCCCGGACTACGACCAGCAGGCGCGCGACGCCCGCACGCAGGTCATGGCCGACCCCATCCAGCTCGCCAACCAGTCCCTGCACAAGGCGCCCAACTACGGCACCGGCTTCGCCCCGTACTTCATCCCGCTCTCCCTCTGGGTCGGCGCGATGGTCGCCTACATGCTGATCGCCCCGATGAACAAGCGGGCCCTGTCCACCGGCGCCTCGCCCTGGCGGATCGCCCTCGCGGGCTGGCTGCCCGTGCTGGGCATCGGCGTCGCCCAGGTGGGCCTGCTGATGTCCGTGCTCCACTGGGCCCCGGGCCTCGGCCTGGAGATGGAGAACCCGGCCCTGACCGTCGGCTTCCTGTTCCTGGTCACCGGCTGCTTCGCGGCGATCGTCCAGTGGCTCAACGCCAAGTTCGGCGCCGCCGGCCGCATCCTGGTCCTCGCCGTCCTGATGCTCCAGCTGACCTCGGCGGGCGGCACCTACCCCGTTCAGACCAGCCCGGACTTCTTCAACGCCATCCACCCCTACCTGCCGATGTCGTACGTCGTCGAGAGCCTGCGCCGCCTGATCACCGGCGGCGACCTCACCCCGGTGTGGCAGGGCGGCGCGGTCCTGGTGGCCTTCACGGTCGGGGCCCTGGCCCTCACCGCGCTCGCCGCCCGCGGCAAGCAGGTGTGGACGATGGACCGGCTGCACCCGGAACTGAGCCTGTAAGGGGCTGTTGACCTGTGAGAATCAGCGCCATGGAAAGCAGCAGCACCGGTACGGGCACCGGCGGCGCCCGCCGCCAGGCCACCCGGCAGAAGCTCTACGAAGCCGCCGTCACCCTCATCGCCGAACAGGGATTCTCCGCGACCACGGTCGACGAGATCGCGGAGCGGGCGGGCGTGGCCAAAGGCACCGTCTACTACAACTTCGCGAGCAAGACCGACCTCTTCGAGGAGCTCCTGCGGCACGGGGTGGGGCTGCTCACCGCCTCGCTGCGGGCCGCGGCCGAGGAGACCGAGGCGCGCGGCGGCAGCCGCGTCGAAGCCCTGGACGGCATGATCCGCGCGGGTCTGGTCTTCATCGACCGCTACCCCGCCTTCACCCAGCTCTACGTCGCCGAACTGTGGCGGACCAACCGGGCCTGGCAGTCCACCCTCATGGTGGTCCGCCAGGAAGCGGTCGCGGTTGTCGAGACGGTGCTGCGCGAGGGCGTCGAACGGGGCGAACTCAGCGCCGAGATCGACGTCCCGCTGACGGCGGCGGCGATGGTCGGCATGGTGCTGGTGGCCGCACTGGACTGGCAGTCCTTCCAGAGCGAGCGGTCACTGGACGACGTCCACTCGGCCCTGTCGCTGCTCCTGCGGGGACGGGTCAGCGGCAGCCGGTGACCCCCGGTCGGCGGTGCCCACCGGGGGCGCCGCCGGCGTAGAACTGAGTATCCGTACCTAGCCGCCGAATTGAGTACGCGTACGGATGGGCTCCCACCTGCGAGAACAGCAGAATGGGGGCGACGGACAGGGCCTTCGGCCCGCACCGCGGACACGGGGCCGCGGAGCGGGCCGGGTCCCTGGCCGACAGGGATCGGGGGACCCGGCAACGGGAAACGCCGGTGCGCCGGGGCTCGGGGGGAACGAGCCCGGACGCACCGGCGTTTTCCGTACGCGAGCGGCGGCTACGGGAGCCGGCCCGCTCAGCCCCGCCCGCGCAGCGGGATCCGGATGCGGCCGAACACGGCCGCCGCCCGCTCCGACAGCGCGGCCCAACGGGCCGACACGGCCCACGAGACCCGCGCCGCCGACCGCGGCAGCAGCAGGGCCCGCAGCCGCCCGCCCCGCCCGGCACCCGCCAGCAGGCCCGCCCGGGCCAGCAGCACGTCGCCGGTGAGACCGGGGTACGACAGGTCCGCGCCCGGCGGGGCGTACAGCGCCCGCTCCACCGCGCCCGCGACCCGGTGCACCGCCTCGGCGGTCTCCGGCTCCAGCCGACCGAGCAGCACCACGCGCGCCGCGGCCCCCCGCGGGGACAGCGCCCCGTCCGGCGGGACGCCCACGTCCCAGGCGGCGTCACCCAGCTCCCGCCAGGCCAGGAGCACCTCGCCCGAGCCCAGCCGGCGCGCCCTCACCCGGCCGCGCCACAGCAGCGGCAGCAACAGCAGAACGAGTACGGCCAGCGTCGCGCCGGTCCAGCCGAGGACCGCGCCCACCGGCAGGCCGCCCGAACCGGACGCCGTGTCCTGCTTCAGCGCCGGACCGCCGCACTCGCCCAGCTTCTTCAGCTCCGGCGGGCACTCGTCCGCCTTCGACGGCGCCGTCGAGGGCTGCGCGACGGGCTGCGACGGCAGCGCGGACGGCGACGACGGCTGCGGGGCCGGGGCCTCGGTCCGGCTGTAGTCCGGTACCGAGATGCCCGCGCGGGGCGTCGGCTCGAACCGGGTCCAGCCGATGCCCTCGAAGTACAGCTCCGGCCAGGCGTGCGCGTCCCGCATCGAGACGTTCACGCTGCCGTCCGACTGCTTCTCGCCCGGGGTGAAACCGACCGCGACCCGCGCCGGGATCCCGAGCGTCCGCGACATCGCCGCCATCGAGAAGGCGAAGTGGACGCAGAAGCCCTCCTTGTCGTTCAGGAAGCGGGCGATGGCCTGCGAACCCGTACCGGAGGACACCTTCGTGTCGTAGCGGAAGCCGCCGTTCACCGCGAAGAAGTCCTGGAGCCTGACCGCCCGCGTGTAGTCGTCCCGCGCCCCCGCGGTGACCCGCCGGGCCGTGTCCGCCACCACCGGCGGCAGGTTGTCCGGCAGCTTCGTGTACTCCGCCTGCACGAACGGGTTCGGCCCGGGCGCGCTCTGCAGCTGCTGGGCCGTGGGCCGCAGCAGCAGGCTCCGTACGGTGTACTGCGCGCCCTGCACGTTCTGGAAGCGGTCCTTGCCCAGCTGGTCCCCGACGAGGGTCCGGCCGGCCGGCTCGAAGCGCCACTTCCCGCCGATGTCCACCTGCGTCGCCGGGTACGGCATCGGCAGGTAGCGCTGCGCGTACGTGTCCGACGCCGAAACCGTCGTACGGACCTCGCTCGCGCTCTCGCGGACCCGCTCGCTCAGCCCCGACGGGGCCGGCAGCCGCTCCGGGACGTCCGTCAGCGGGCGCCCGGAGGCCTCCCACTTCACCCCGTTGAACTCGTCCAGCGCCAGGATCCGCAGGTACTGCTCGCCCAGCTGGGGGCTGTCCGTGCGGTACCGCAGGACGACCCGGTTGTCCTGCGCGTTCAGGCTGCTCTGCAACGAGACCAGCGGGTTCACCGCCGAGATAGTCCCGCCCGTACCCCCGCCCGAGCCGTCCTCGCCCCCGCCGAGCATCCCGCCGCCCAGCGCCGGCAGTACGGCCGGCACGGCCAGCGCCAGGCCCAGCGCGGCCACGCCGATGCGGCGTCCGGTGCGGACCGGGGCGACGGCCCGGCCGCCGGAGCCGCCCCCGTAGCCGGAGGCGGCCGAGACCCGCCCGCTGGGCGCCGCACCGAAGACCCGGCCCCACTGGGCGAGCCGGTCGCGCCCCTCGGACAGCAGCAGCATCAGGTAGCCGCCGCCCGCCAGCAGGAAGGAGAACCAGGCACCGCCCTGACCGGCCGACAGCCCGGCGGCCACCGAGTACAGCGCCAGCAGCGGCAGCCCGGCCGCCGCGGCGGTGCGCACCGTCACCGCCAGGACGTCGACCAGCAGGCCGATCAGCAGCACCCCGGCCAGCAGCAGCAGCCGGATGCCGTCCGTCGTCGGAGCCGGTATCGCGAACTCGCCGACGTCGCGGACGCCCTGCTGGAACAGGGCCCCGAAGTCGGTGACGAGGAAGGCCAGCGGCCCGGACCCGGTGGACTCCGCCTTCCCCGCGAAGAGCAGGGCCAGCATCAGCAGGGACACCAGCAGCTGCGCCGCCACGGTCAGCGACCTGGCCAGCGGCACCCGCCGCGCCCCGGCCCCCACGGCCGCCTGCACGCCGAGCAGCGCCGCGGCCTGGAGCAGCCAGCCGGACGATTCCACCAGCGGGGCCAGCGACCAGGAGGTCAGCAGCGTCGCCAGCATCGCGAAGAGCGTCACGCGCGCCCGCCCGCTCATCCCCAGCCTCCGGAGGTCGCCGTGCCGAGGGGAGCGTTCCCGGCCTGCCGCCACAGTTCGCCGAACGCGGCGCCGGGCGGGACGGACAGCGCCGTCCAGCCCGCGTCCCGCAGTCTGCGCAGCCGCTCATCGACCCGCGAGGGCGCTCCCGCCCAGGTCGCCGAGTCCAGTACGAACGCCACGGCGCCTCCGCTGCGCTGGCGCATCCGCGCCGCCATCTCGGCCTGTACCTCGTCCAGGTCGCCGAAGAACGCGATGAGCAGGCCGTCCCCGCCGGACGAGCCGAACCCGCCGCCGCGCAGGGCGTCGTAGGCGGCGGAGAGCCCGGCCCCGTCGGAGTGGCCGACGACCGCGAGGGTGTCCATCATCAGCCCGGCCGCCTCGGCGGACTCCTGCCCGCCCGAGGAGAAGCCGCCGCCGTCGCCGCCGCCCGCGGAATCGCCGGTGTCGGTCAGCAGCCGCACCGAGAAGCCCTGTTCGAGCACGTGCAGCAGGCTGGAGGCGGCGGCGGACACGGCCCACTCGAACGCGGAGTCCGGACCGGCCCCCTCGTAGGCGAGGTGCCGGGTGTCCAGCAGCACGGTGGCCTTGCTGCGCTGCGGCTGTTCCTCGCGGCGCACCATCAGCTCGCCGTAGCGGGCGGTGGAGCGCCAGTGCACCCGGCGCAGGTCGTCGCCGCGCCGGTAGCCGCGCGGGATCACGTCGTCGTCCCCGGCCAGGGCCAGCGAGCGGCGGGTGCCGTCGCCGTAGCCGTTCGCCTCGCCGGTCATGCGGACCGGGGGCAGGGGTTCGGTGCGGGGGATGACGGTGAGGGTGTCGTAGGCGCTGAAGGAGCGGGTCAGCTCGACCAGCCCGAAGGGGTCGGTCAGGCGCAGCTGGAGCGGGCCCAGGGGGTAGCGGCCGCGCAGGTCGGACCGGACCCGGTACGAGACCTCGCGCCGCCCGCCGGACTCGACCCGGTCCAGCACGAACCGGGGCCGGGGCCCCAGCACGTACGGCACCCGGTCCTGGAGCATGAGCAGTCCGGTCGGCACGCGGGAGACGTTCTCCATCCGCAGCTGGACCCTGGCCTCGCCCCCGGCGGGCACCCGGGACGGGCTGAGCCGGCGGCTGCCGGAGACCCGGTGCCGGGTGCGGTGCAGGGCCAGTACGCAGATCAGGGGGAGCACGACCAGCAGCAGTCCGACCCGCAGCAGCTGGCTCTGGCCCAGGACGTACGCGCACGCGGCGGCGGCTGCTCCGGCGGCCAGGAACGACCGGCCGCGGGTGGTCAGCCCCGCCAGCGAGGCCCGCAGCCCACCCGTCTCCCTCGGCAGCCCGCCGGCGCCGCGCGGGGCACCGGCGCTCATCAGAAGCCCCGGATGCCCGCGCCGGGCGGCATCTCGCCGCGGGCGTGCGCGGCGGGGACGGGGGTGCGCTGGAGGATGTCGTGGACGACCTGCTCGGCGGTGCGCCGGTTCAGCTGGGCCTGCGCGGTGGGCAGCAGCCGGTGCGCGAGGACGGGGGCGGCGAGCGCCTGCACGTCGTCGGGCAGGACGTAGTCCCGGCCGGCCAGGGCGGCGGAGGCCTTCACGGCGCGCAGCAGGTGCAGGGTGGCGCGGGGCGAGGCGCCCAGGCGCAGGTCGGGGTGGCTGCGGGTCGCGGAGACGAGGTCGACGACGTAGCGGCGGACGGGCTCGGCGACGTACACCTCGCGGACCGCCTCGATCAGCTTGACGATGTCGTGGGCGTGCGCGACGGCCGTCAGGTCGTCGAGCGGGGAGAGCCCGCCGTGCACGTCGAGCATCTGGAGCTCGGCGTCGGGGCTGGGGTAGCCGACGGAGACGCGGGCCATGAAGCGGTCGCGCTGGGCCTCGGGGAGCGGGTAGGTGCCCTCCATCTCCACCGGGTTCTGCGTGGCGACCACCATGAACGGGCTGGGCAGGGTGTACGTGGTGCCGTCGATGGTGACCTGGCGTTCCTCCATCGACTCCAGCAGCGCCGACTGGGTCTTCGGGGAGGCGCGGTTGATCTCGTCGCCGATGACGATCTGAGCGAAGATCGCGCCCGGCTTGAACTCGAACTCGCGGCGCTGCTGGTCGTAGATGCTGACGCCGGTGATGTCGGAGGGCAGCAGGTCCGGAGTGAACTGGATGCGCTGCACCGAGCAGTCGATGGACTTGGCGAGCGTCTTGGCCAGCATGGTCTTGCCCACGCCGGGGACGTCCTCGATCAGCAGGTGTCCCTCGGCGAGCAGCACCGTCAGGGCGAGGCGCACGACCTCGGGCTTGCCCTCGATCACGCCCTCGACCGAGTGGCGGATCCGCTCGGCCGTGCTGGTCAGATCCGCGAGGCTCGCTCGGTCGTCATACGTGGTCACCTGGTTCTCCTCGGCCCTTTCAAAGGGCCGACGCTGTTGGCGCATGAACCGGCCCACCCCGAAACACGGACACCCGTCCCGGAGATTTCCGGCGGACGTCTTCCCGCATTCTTGACGCCGTCACGGCCTCGTGTCACTCAAGAGGCGGGATCGATCTCCCGGAGCAGCCCGGTGTGGACGTCGAAGACGAAGCCTCGCACATCGTCGCGGAAAGGCAGGAAGGGGTTCGTGCGGACCCGCTGCATGGACTGGCGGACGTCCTGGTCCACGTCGCGGAAGGCCTCGACGGCCCAGGCGGGGCGCTGGCCGACCTCGTCCTCCAGCTCGTGCCGGAAGTCCTCGGTCAGGCTTTCGAGACCACAGCCGGTGTGGTGGATGAGTATCACCGCGCGGGTGCCGAGCGCCCGCTGGCTGATGGTGAGGGAGCGGATGGTGTCGTCCGTGACCACCCCGCCGGCGTTGCGGATGGTGTGGCAGTCGCCGAGCTCCAGGCCCAGGGCGGCGTGCAGGTCGAGGCGCGCGTCCATGCAGGCGACGACGGCCACGTGCAGGACCGGCCGGGCGTCCATACCGGGATCGGTGAACTCCGAGGCGTACCGCCGGTTCGCCTCGACGAGCCGGTCGGTGACGGAGGCGCCGCCGGATGCCTGGGCTGCGGGGGTGACGGGCAGGGATGCGGAAGTCGTCATGGTTAAGACGTTAGTGGTCACACGTCGTGGAGGCATTGAGAGAGGGTGGACAAAGAAGGTCAACCAGGCTTGTTGTGAGCTAACCCACAGGGGTGGGGCGGAGGCCGCCGTTCAGGTGATTCGCGGCTTTTGCGGGTTCACGGGGAGAGGGGCGCACCGCGCGCGGGGCGGTTCGTTGACCGCGGCGACCGTTGCACTAAAGTGACGCGAACCGGCCGGAGCCCGGCCCTCACCGGCCGCCCGGCCCCCTGGTAAAACTCCGCGTGCGCGGCGCGGCGTACGCCTGCCGCGCCGTTATCTGAGAGGGCGCTTTGACTAGCGAGTCCCGACATGTCCCGGTGATGCTCCAGCGGTGCCTGGACCTGTTGGCCCCGGCGCTGGAGAGGCCGGGGGCCGTCGTCGTCGACTGCACCCTCGGCCTCGGCGGCCACAGCGAGGCCCTGCTGACCCGGTTCCCCGAGGCGCACCTGATCGGCCTCGACCGCGACAAGGAGGCCCTGCGGCTCTCCGGCGAGCGCCTCGCGCCCTTCGGAGACCGGGCCACCCTCGTCCACGCGATCTACGCCGACCTGGCCGAGGTGCTGGACGGCCTGCGGATCCCCGCCGTCCAGGGCATCCTCTTCGACCTGGGCGTCTCCTCCATGCAGCTCGACGAGGCCGACCGCGGGTTCGCGTACGCGCAGGACGCCCCGCTCGACATGCGCATGGACCAGACGACGGGCATCAGCGCCGCCGAGGTGCTCAACACCTACGCCCCGGGCGAGCTGGTGCGGATCCTGCGCCAGTACGGCGAGGAGAAGCAGGCCAAACGGATCGTCTCCGCGGTCGTCCGCGAGCGGGAGAAGGAGCCCTTCAGCAACAGCGCCCGCCTCGTCGAGCTGATCCGCGACGCGCTCCCGCAGGCCGCCAAGCGCACCGGCGGCAACCCCGCCAAACGGACCTTCCAGGCCCTGCGCATCGAGGTCAACGGCGAGCTGTCCGGCCTGGAGCGGGCCATTCCGGCGGCGGTGGACCGGATCGCGGTCGGCGGCCGGATCGCGGTGCTCTCGTACCACTCGCTGGAGGACCGGCTGGTCAAGCAGGTCTTCGCGGCGGGCGCGGCCTCCACCGCGCCGCCCGGACTGCCGGTGGTGCCGGAGAAGTACCAGCCGAAGCTGAAGCTGCTGACGCGCGGCGCGGAGCTGCCCACCGAGGAGGAGATCGCCGAGAACCGGCGGGCGGCCCCGGCCCGGTTCCGCGGCGTCGAGCGCATCCGCGAGGCGCGGCTGTGAGCCCGGCGGGCCGCTCCGGGGGCGGCAAGGCGGCCGGCAAGGTGGCCACGCTGACCCGCGGGCAGGCGGCCCGCATCGGCCGGGCGCTCGGCAGCGGCCCGGCCGCGCGGCCCGCCGGCGGCGGCCCGCCGGGGCAGGCGGCGCGGATGCCGTTCGTGCTGCTGGTCGTGGCCCTCCTCGGCGGCGGGCTGATCAGCCTGCTGCTGCTGAACTCCGCGCTGAACGAGGGATCCTTCCAGCTGAGCAACCTGAAGAAGGAGACCACCGCGCTGACGGACGAGGAGCAGGCCCTCCAGCGCGACGTCGACGGGTACTCGGCCCCCGACGCCCTTCAGCGGCGGGCCCACGAGCTGGGCCTGGTGCCCGGCGGCAGCCCGGTCTTCATCGGCCCGGACGGCAAGGTCGCGGGCACCGTCTCGACGGCCGAGGCCCCGCCGCCGCCGTCCCCGCCGCCCTCCGCGCAGGTCCCCCCGGTCCAGAACCCCGCCCCCTCCGGCGCCCCGGCCTCCCCGGGCCAGGCGCCCGCGCCGTCGGGCGGCCCGGCTCCCGCGCCGTCCGGCTCCCCGGCCTCCCCGCCCCCCGCGGCGGGGGGCCCGTCCGCCCCGGCCGGGTCACCCCAGCCCCCGCAGCAGTCCACCCCCGATCCAGGCAGGTGACGTCGTGACCCCGCTGACAGGCGGTTCCGCCGTGTACGGGCACGGTCCCGCGGGGCCCCGCCCGGCCCTCGCCCCCGCCCCCGCCCTCCCCGGCCCGGGGGTGGCCGCGTGAGCCCCAAGGAGCCGCCCCGGCGGCGCGTGCCGGGGCCGGCCCGCCCCCGGCCCGGCGACCGGGCCCGCGCGAACGCCCGCCCGGCCTCCCGCCCCGCGACCCGGCGCCCCGCCGGCGCCCGCAGGCCGCACACCATCCGGCTCGGCAGCCCCAAGCCCCGGCTGCGGCTGGTCAGCGTGGGCCTGACCCTGGTGATGCTCGCCTTCGTCGTACGGCTCCTCCAGGTGCAGGCCGTCGACGCCTCCGCCTACTCCGCGAAGGCCACCGAGAACCGGTTCGCGAGCCACACCCTGGCCGCCGAGCGCGGGGAGATCACCGACCGCAAGGGCGTGGCCCTGGCGACGAGCGTGGACGCGTACGACATCACCGCGGACCCGAAGATGTTCACCCCGCAGGAGAGCAAGGCCCCCGACGCCCCCGAACAGGCCGCCGCGCTGCTCGCGCCCATCCTCGGCAAGGACGCCAAGGAACTCACCGCGCGCCTGAAGACCAAGAACACCCGCTACGTCATCCTGGCCCGCCGCCAGACCCCCCAGGTCTGGAACCAGATCAAGGACCTCAAGCGGCTCTTCGCGGAGAAGGCCGCGGCGGACAAGAAGAACAACGGCCCCGGGGCCAACGTCATCGCCGGCGTGTTCAACGAGAACAGCAGCAAGCGCGTGTACCCGAACGGCGCCCTCGCCGCCGGGATACTGGGTTACGTCAACGCGGAGGGCAAGGGCGGCGGCGGACTGGAGTCCTCCCTCGACAAGAAGCTCGCCGGCAAGGACGGCGAGCTCACCTACGCCCAGTCCGGCGGCCGCCGCGTCCCCACCGCGGGATCCAGCGAGAAGCCCGCCGTACCCGGCGACGACATCGAGCTGACCATCGACCGCGACATCCAGTGGGCGGCGCAGAGCGCCATCACCGAGCAGGTCGAGAAGTCCGGCGCCGACCGCGGCTACGTCATCGTCCAGGACACCCGCACCGGCGAGGTACTGGCCATGGCCAACGCCCCCGGCTTCGACCCCAACGACCTGACCAGGGCCACCTCCGCCGCCATGGGCAACGCCGCCCTCCAGGACGTGTACGAGCCCGGCTCCACCGCCAAGGTGATGTCGATGGCCGCGGTCCTGGAGGAGAAGAAGGCCACCCCCGCCACCCACGTCGAGGTCCCCAACCGGCTGCACCGCGGCGACCGTCTGTTCAAGGACGACATCGACCACCCCACCTGGTACCTCACCCTCAACGGGGTCCTCGCCAAGTCCTCCAACATCGGCACGATCCTGGCCACCGGCCAGCTCGGCCCCACCCAGCCCGAAGCCAACAAGGTCCTGCACTCCTACCTGACCAAGTTCGGCATCGGAGCGCCCACCGGCCTCGAATACCCCGGCGAATCGCGCGGCATCCTCGCCAAGCCCGAGGCCTGGTCCACCTCCCAGCAGTACACGATCCCCTTCGGCCAGGGCCTGTCCGTGAACGCGATGCAGGCCGCCTCCGTCTACTCGACGATCGCCAACGGCGGCGTCCGGATCACGCCCACCCTGGTGCGCGGCACCAAGGGCCCCGACGGCCGCTTCACCCCGGCCCCGGAACCCGAACGCACCCGCGTGGTCAGTCAGGAGACCGCCAAGACCCTCTCCGAGATGCTCGAATCGGTCGTCGACGACCAGGAGGGCACCGGCACCAAGGCGCGGATCCCCGGCTACCGGGTCGGCGGCAAGACGGGCACCTCCAACCGGGTGGATCCGGCCACCGGCCGCTACAAGGGCTACACCGCCTCCTTCGCCGGGTTCGCGCCCGCCGACAACCCGCGCATCACCGTCTACTGCGCCATCCAGAACCCCACCAAGGGCAGTTACTTCGGCGGCCAGATCTGCGGACCGATCTACAAGACGGTCATGGAGTTCGCCCTCAAGACCCTCCAGGTCGCACCCACCGGCACGGCACCCGCCGGACTCCCGGTGACCTTCGAAGGCGGCCCGCCGCCCGCCGCCCCGAACACGGCGCAGCCCAGCCCGCAGCCCGGACAGTGATCCGGCCGCCCAGCCAGAAATGCGTGAGGCACCATCAGTGACAACCATCACCCCGAATCCCGGGAACCGGTCGGCCGACGACGCCCAGGCCGGGCCCTCGCTTCGCGAGCGGCCCGCCGCGCCCGGTACGCTCACCGCCGTGCCCCACGCTGATCAGCCCAGAAACGCCCAGAAAGACGCCCCGGCAGCGCCGCCGGGAGCGCCCCGGCCCCTGTCCGCCCACCCCACCCCCCTGGGTGAGCTGGCCGGCCTGCTGGGACTCCCTGAGTCGGACGCCACGCGGATCACCGGCATCACGCACGACTCCCGTGCCGTACGCCCCGGCGACCTGTACGCGGCCCTGCCCGGCGCCCGCCTGCACGGGGCGGACTACGCCGCCCAGGCGGCCGCCCTCGGCGCCGCCGCCGTGCTGACCGACCCCGCCGGAGCCGAACGCGCCGCCGCGACCGGCCTGCCGGTCCTGGCCGTCGAGGATCCGCGCGGCCGGATGGGCGAGCTCGCCGCCGCGGTCTACGGACGCCCCGGCGACGGCCTGCTCCAGCTCGGCATCACCGGAACCTCCGGCAAGACCACCACCGCGTACCTCGTCGAGGGCGGGCTCCGCGCGGCGGGACGCACCACCGGACTCGTCGGCACCGTCGAGATGCGCATCGGCGACGAACGCATCAAGTCCGAGCGGACCACCCCCGAGGCCACCGACCTCCAGGCCCTGTTCGCCGTCATGCGCGAACGCGGCGTCGAGGCCGTGGCCATGGAGGTCTCCAGCCACGCCCTGGTGCTCGGCCGGGTCGACGGCTGCGTCTTCGACGTCGCCGTCTTCAACAACCTGAGCCCGGAACACATGGAGTTCCACACCGGCATGGAGGACTACTTCCAGGCCAAGGCCCAGCTCTTCACCGAGCGCCGGGCCCGCCTCGGCGTCGTCAACTACGACGACGAGTACGGCCGCCGCCTCGCCAAGGAGGCGACGATCCCGGTCGTCACCTTCTCCGCCACCGGCGACCCGGGCGCCGACTGGCGCGCCGAGGACGTGGTCAGCGGCCACATGGACTCCACCCTGACCCTGGTCGGCCCCGAAGGACAGCGGGTACGGGCCACCGCGCCGCTGCCCGGCCCCTTCAACGTCGCCAACACCGTCGCCGCGATCGTCACCCTCGCCGCCGCCGGCCTCGACCCGCAGACCGCCGCCGACGGCGTCGCCGCGGTCCCCGGGGTCCCCGGCAGGCTGGAGCGGGTCGACGCCGGACAGGAGTACCTGGCCGTCGTCGACTACGCCCACAAGACCGACGCCGTCGAGTCGGTGCTCCGCGCCCTGCGCGAGGTCACCACCGGCCGGCTGCACATCGTGCTCGGCTGCGGCGGCGACCGCGACACCACCAAGCGCGCCCCCATGGGCGCCGCCGCCGCCCGCTACGCCGACGTGGCCGTCCTGACCTCCGACAACCCGCGCTCCGAGGACCCCCTCGCGATCCTCGCCGCCATGTTCGAAGGCGCCGTGTCCGTACCGCCCGAGGAGCGCGGCACCGTCCTCGTCGACGCCGACCGGGCCGCGGCCATCGCCGCCGCCGTCGCGCGCGCCGAGCCCGGGGACACCGTCCTCGTCGCCGGCAAGGGCCACGAACAGGGCCAGGACACCGCGGGCGTCGTACGGCCCTTCGACGACCGCGCCGTGCTCCGCACGGCGATCGAGAACCAGCGACGCAGCGCCCGACAGGCCGAGGTGAACCAGTGATCGACCTCTCCCTCGCCGAGATCGCCGACATCACCGGCGGGCGGCCCCACGACATACCGGACCCCTCGGTGCGGATCGGCGGCCCCGTCGTCATCGACTCCCGACAGGTCGAGCCCGGCAGCCTCTTCGCCGCCTTCGAGGGCGAACACGTGGACGGCCACGACTACGCCGAACGCGCGGTCGCGGCGGGTGCCGCGGCCGTCCTCGCCGCCCGGCCCGTCGGTGTCCCGGCGATCGTCGTCGACGACGTGGAGAAGGCGCTCGGCGCCCTCGCCCGCGCCGTCGTCGGACGCCTCGGCACCGACGTGGTGGCCCTGACCGGCTCGGCCGGCAAGACCTCCACCAAGGACCTGATCGCCCAGGTGCTCCAGCACCACGCACCCACCGTGTGGACCCCGGGCTCCCTCAACAACGAGATCGGCCTGCCGCTCACGGCCCTGAAGGCCACCGCCGAAACCCGGCACCTGGTCCTGGAGATGGGCGCGCGGGGCATCGGCCACATCGCGTACCTCACCGGCCTGACCCCGCCGCGCATCGGCCTCGTCCTGAACGTCGGAACCGCCCACATCGGCGAGTTCGGCGGCCGCGAGGCCATCGCCCAGGCCAAGGGGGAGCTGGTCGAAGCCCTCCCGGCCGAGGCCGAGGGCGGGGTCGCCGTCCTCAACGCCGACGACCTCCTCGTCCGCGCCATGGCCGCCCGCACGAAGGCCCGTACGGTGCTCTTCGGCGAGGCCGAGGACGCCGACGTACGGGCCACCGAGGTCCGGATGACGCCCGCGGGACAGCCCGCGTTCACACTCCACACCCCGACCGGGTGCAGCGATGTGACCTTGCGGCTGTACGGTGAGCACCACGTGTCGAACGCGCTCGCCGCGGCCGCCGTCGCCCACGTACTGGGCATGTCCGTCGACGAGATCGCCACCGCGCTCTCGGGGGCGGGCACGCTGTCCCGGTGGCGGATGGAGGTCACCGAGCGTGCGGACGGCGTGACGATCGTCAACGACGCCTACAACGCGAACCCCGAGTCCATGCGGGCCGCCCTGCGCGCACTCGCCGCGATGGGCGGCGCCAGGGCGAACGGGGGACGTACGTGGGCGGTGCTCGGCCCCATGGCCGAACTCGGTGACGCATCGCTGGCCGAGCACGACGCGGTGGGACGGCTTGCCGTCCGGCTCAACGTGAGCAAGCTCGTAGCAGTCGGGGGCAGGGAAGCGTCCTGGCTGCAACTGGGCGCATATAACGAGGGTTCGTGGGGTGAGGAGTCGGTGCTCGTGTCCGACGCGCAGGCGGCGGTCGACCTGTTGCGCAGTGAACTGCGCCCGGGTGACGTCGTGCTGGTGAAGGCTTCCAGGTCGGTCGGCCTGGAGCGGGTCGCGCTGGCGTTGCTGGAGCGCGAGGGCGAGGTCGCCGGCCGATGAGGCAGATCCTGTTCGCCGGAGTCATCGGCCTCTTCCTGACCCTCGTGGGAACCCCGCTGCTGATCAAGCTGCTGGCCCGCAAGGGCTACGGTCAGTTCATCCGCGACGACGGCCCGCGCGGGCACGCCGGGAAGAAGGGCACGCCCACCATGGGCGGCATCTCCTTCATCCTGGCCACGCTCGTCGCGTACGCCCTGACCAAGGTGATCACCGGGAGCGAGCCGACCTTCTCGGGCCTGCTCGTCCTGTTCCTGATGGCGGGAATGGGCCTGGTCGGTTACCTCGACGACTACATCAAGATCGTCAAGCGGCGCTCGCTCGGCCTGCGGGCCAAGGCGAAGATGTCCGGACAGCTGATCGTCGGCATCGCCTTCGCGGTGCTCGCGCTCCAGTTCAAGGACTCCCGCGGACTCACCCCGGCCTCCACCAAGCTGTCGTTCGTCACGGACTTCGGCTGGGCGATGGGTCCGGTGCTGTTCGTGGTCTGGGCGCTGTTCATGATCCTGGCCATGTCCAACGGCGTGAACCTCACCGACGGTCTGGACGGCCTGGCCACCGGCGCCGCGGTGATGGTCTTCGGCGCCTACACCTTCATCGGCGTCTGGCAGTTCCAGGAGTCCTGCGCCAACGCGCAGACCCTGACCAACCCGAACGCCTGCTTCGAGGTCCGTGACCCGCTCGACCTGGCCGTCGTCGCGTCCGCCCTGATGGGCGCCTGCTTCGGCTTCCTGTGGTGGAACACCTCGCCCGCGAAGATCTTCATGGGCGACACCGGTTCCCTCGCGCTCGGCGGCGCGCTCGCGGGCCTCGCCATCTGCTCCCGCACGGAGTTCCTGATGGCGCTCCTCGGCGGCCTCTTCGTACTCATCACGATGTCGGTCGTCATCCAGGTCGGCTCCTTCAAGCTGACCGGAAAGCGCGTCTTCCGCATGGCCCCGCTCCAGCACCACTTCGAACTCAAGGGCTGGTCCGAAGTCCTCGTCGTGGTCCGGTTCTGGATCATCCAGGGCATGTGCGTGATCGTGGGTCTCGGTCTCTTCTACGCGGGATGGGCAGCCGACAAGTGACCTCCTGGCACGGCAAGAACATCACCGTCGCCGGCCTCGGCGTGAGCGGCATCAGTGCCGCCCGCGCCCTGGCCGGCCTCGGCGCATCGGTGACCGTCGTCGACGGCGGCGACAGCGAGGGCCACCGCGCCCGCGCGGCGGAACTCCAGGCCGAGGGGATCTCCGTACGCCTCGGCGACGCGGAGAACCTGCCCGAGGGGACCGACCTGGTCGTCACCTCGCCCGGCTGGAAGCCCGACAGCCCGCTCTTCGACGCCGCCGCACGGGCCGGCGTCGACGTCGTCGGGGACGTGGAGATCGCCTGGCAGCTGCGCGGCGAGAACGCCGCCCCCTGGCTCGCCATCACCGGCACCAACGGCAAGACCACCACGACCCAGATGCTCGCCTCGATCCTGCGGGCCGCCGGTCTGAAGACCGCGGCCGTCGGCAACATCGGCACCCCGATCATCGACGTGGTGACCGGCGACGAGACGTACGACGTCCTCGCCGTCGAGCTCTCCAGCTACCAGCTCCACTGGGCGCCCTCGGTGCGCGCCCACTCGGCGGCCGTCCTCAACCTGGCCCCCGACCACCTCGACTGGCACGGCACGATGGAGGCGTACGCCGCCGACAAGGGCCGCATCTACGAGGGCAACACCGTCGCCTGCGTCTACAACGTCGCGGACCCGGCCACCGAGGACCTCGTCGTCGAGGCCGACGTCGAAGAGGGCTGCCGCGCCATCGGCTTCACCCTCGGCGCCCCCGGCCCCTCCATGCTCGGCGTCGTCGACGGCATCCTCGTCGACCGGGCCTTCGTCGAGAACCGGCAGAAGAACGCCCAGGAACTCGCCCACGTCGAGGACGTCAACCCGCCCGCCCCGCACAACATCGCCAACGCGCTCGCCGCCGCGGCCCTGGCCCGCGCCTTCGGCGTCGAGCCGCGCGCGGTCCGCGACGGGCTGCGCGACTTCCGGCCCGACGCCCACCGCGTCGCCCACGTCGCCGAGGTCGCCGCGGTGACCTACGTCGACGACTCCAAGGCCACCAACACCCACGCCGCCGAAGCCTCCCTGGCGGCCTTCGAACCGGTCGTGTGGATCGCCGGCGGCCTCGCCAAGGGCGCCACCTTCGACGAGCTCGTCCAGAAGTCCGCGAAGCGGCTGCGCGGCGTGGTCCTGATCGGCGCCGACCGGGCGCTCATCGCCGAGGCGCTCGCGCGACACGCCCCCGAGGTCCCGGTCACCGACCTCGACCGGACCGACACTGGGGCGATGCTCGCGGCGGTCCGGGAAGCGGCCCGGCTCGCCGAGCCCGGCGACACGGTCCTGCTGGCACCAGCCTGCGCCTCCATGGACATGTTCGCGAACTACAACAAGCGCGGGGACGCGTTCGCCGACGCGGTGCGCGAACTGGCCGCCGAGAGCGCCTAGGTCGATCCAGGGCAGGTTTCCTCCCCGACCCGGCTGCTCGCCTCGTACGAGTGGAGGGGAAGATCACAGATGCCGGCCAAGCAGATGCTGCCGGGGCGCCGGCCGTCCGCCGTCAGGCCGAAGGGCCGGACGCGCCCGGCGGCCGGTGCGAAGCGGCCCGCCGGGCGCGGGCCGCTCGCAGGCGTGCGGCGCACGCAACAGCAGGTGCGGAAGGCCTGGGACCGCCCCCTCACCGCGTACTACCTGATCCTCGGCAGCTCGCTGCTCATCACCGTGCTCGGTTTGGTGATGGTCTACTCGGCTTCCATGATCAAGGCCCTCCAGCTGGGCCTCGGGGACGCGTACTTCTTCAAGAAGCAGTTCCTGGCCGCCCTCATCGGCGCCGTCCTGCTGCTGGCCGCCTCCCGGATGCCCGTGCGGCTCCACCGGGCGCTGTCCTACCCCGTCCTCGCCGGAACCCTGTTCCTGATGGTCCTGGTCCAGGTCCCCGGGATAGGGGTCTCGATCAACGGCAACCAGAACTGGATCTCCCTCGGCGGTCCGTTCATGCTCCAGCCCAGCGAGTTCGGCAAGCTGGCGCTGATCCTGTGGGGCGCCGACCTGCTGGCGCGCAAGGGCGACAAGGGGCTGCTGAGCCAGTGGAAGCACCTGCTGGTGCCGCTGGTCCCGGTGGCCTTCCTGCTGCTCGGGCTGATCATGCTCGGCGGGGACATGGGCACCGCGATGATCCTCGGAGCCATCCTGTTCGGTCTGCTCTGGCTCGCCGGAGCCCCGACGCGGATGTTCGTGGGCGTCCTCGTCTTCGCGGGTGTGATCGTCGCACTGCTCATCAAGACCAGCCCGCACCGCATGGACCGGCTGTCCTGCCTCGGCGCGACAGAACCGGGCAAGAACGACCTTTGCTGGCAGGCCGTGCACGGAATCTACGCCCTCGCATCCGGCGGCTGGTTCGGTTCCGGTCTGGGTGCCAGTGTGGAAAAATGGGGGCAACTCCCCGAAGCCCACACGGACTTCATCTTTGCCATCACCGGTGAGGAACTGGGTCTCGCGGGGACGCTGTCGGTGCTCGCCCTGTTCGCGGCCCTAGGCTATGCGGGTATCCGCGTGGCCGGACGCACGGAGGACTCCTTCGTACGGTATGCCGCGGGAGGCGTGACCACCTGGATCACGGCGCAAGCCGTGATCAACATCGGTGCGGTGCTCGGTCTGCTGCCGATCGCCGGTGTCCCGCTCCCGCTGTTCTCCTACGGAGGGTCGGCCCTGCTCCCGACCATGTTCGCGGTCGGACTGCTCATCGCCTTCGCGCGGGAGGAACCGGCGGCGCGCGCGGCGCTCGCGATGCGACAGCCGAGATCCGGCTGGAAGCGGAGCGGGCCGATATGGAAGTCGATGAGACGGCGCGTCAAGAAGCGTCCGTCCGGAGAGCGGTGAATTTCGGTGCATGTCGTACTCGCCGGTGGGGGGACCGCCGGCCACATCGAGCCGGCGCTGGCCCTCGCGGACGCCCTGCGGAGGCAGGACCCGACCGTGGGCATCACCGCCCTCGGTACGGAACGCGGACTTGAAACCCGCCTGGTGCCGGAACGCGGCTACGAGCTGGGTCTGATCCCCGCCGTACCGCTGCCCCGCAAGCCCACGCCCGAGCTGATCACCGTCCCGGGACGGCTGCGCGGCACCATCAAGGCGGCCGAGGAGATCCTCACGCGCACGAAGGCCGACTGCGTGGTCGGCTTCGGCGGCTACGTGGCGCTGCCCGGCTACCTCGCCGCCAAGCGGCTCGGGGTGCCGATCATCGTCCACGAGGCCAACGCCCGGCCCGGACTCGCCAACAAGATCGGCTCCCGGTACGCGCACGCCGTCGCGGTGTCCACCCCGGACAGCAAGCTGCGCGGCGCCCGCTACGTCGGCATCCCGCTGCGCCGGTCGATCTCGACCCTGGACCGGGCCGCCGTCCGGCCCGAGGCGCGGGCCGCCTTCGGCCTGGACCCCAACCTGCCGACCCTGCTGGTCTCCGGTGGCTCGCAGGGCGCCCGCCGCCTCAACGAGGTCATCCAGCAGGTCGCTCCGGTCCTCCAGCGCTCCGGGATCCAGATCCTGCACGCGGTCGGCCCCAAGAACGAACTGCCGCGTGTCGACAACATGCCCGGGATGCCGCCTTATGTGCCGGTACCGTACGTGGACCGGATGGACCTCGCGTACGCCGCCGCCGACATGATGCTGTGCCGCGCGGGCGCGATGACCGTCGCCGAGCTCTCCGCCGTCGGACTGCCGGCCGCCTACGTACCGCTGCCCATCGGCAACGGCGAACAGCGGCTGAACGCCCAGCCGGTGGTCAAGGCCGGCGGCGGCCTGCTGGTGGACGACGCGGAGCTGACGCCCGAGTGGGTGCTCGGCCAGGTCCTGCCGGTGCTGTCCGACCCGCACCGCCTGTACGAGATGTCCCGCGCCGCCGGCGAGTTCGGCCGCCGGGACGCCGACGACCTGCTCGTCGGCCTGGTCTACGAGGCGATCGCGGCACGCAGAGCCCGCTGAGGCGGGACGTACCGACCAGGAGGCACAGGAGTGGCCGGAGCGACGACCGCACAGCGCGGGACGGCCCGCAAGGGCAGGGGCCCGGGCTCGCCCAAGCCGCCCAAGCCCCCGAAATCGTCGAAGAGGTCCGGCCCGCGGGGGCCCGGTGGCGGACGATCGCGCCGGGTCCCCGTCCTGGCGTCCCTCGCCGCCGCGGTGCTCCTCGCCGCGGGCGGCACCTGGGTCCTCTACGGCTCCTCCTGGCTGCGCGTCGAGAAGGTCACGGCCGCCGGCACCGAGGTGCTCACCCCCGAGCAGGTCCTCTCCGCCGCCGCCGTGCCCGTCGGCGCCCCCCTGATGGGCGTCGACACCGACGAGATCGCGCAGCGGCTCCGCACCCGCCTGCCCCGCATCGATTCGGTCGATGTGGTGCGGTCCTGGCCGCACGGAATCGGGCTGAAAGTGACGGAACGCAAACCCGTCCTGCTCATCAAGAAGGACGCGGAGTTCGTCGAAGTGGACGCATCGGGTGTGCGATTCGACACGGTCGCGAAACCCCCCGCGGGCGTTCCGGTCCTCGAATTGGACGCGGCGGGCTCTCCCAGCGCCCGCCGCTTCGACGAGCAGCGCCTCCTCGGGGAGGCGGTGGCCATCGCGGGAGGCCTTCCCGACGCGATCGCCGCGGAGACCGTGCAGGTCAAGGTGCGGTCGTACGATTCGGTCGTACTGGAGCTGACGCGCGGCCGCACGGTCGTGTGGGGGAGCGGCGAACTGGGTGAGGCGAAGGGGCGGGCGTTGACCGCCCTGCTCAAAGCCGCTCCCAAGGCTGACCACTTCGACGTGAGCGTTCCCACCGCCCCTGCGGTGTCCGGGAGTTGACGTCGAGTCGAACAGCGACGCACCCTGGTTGGCCACCGATACGGGTGATCACATAGGGTGAAAAGAAAAACGGGAGGTTCGGCGTGTTCGTTGAACACGCGCTACTTGTCGACTTAGTGTCCTGTTCGGAAGAGTCCAAGGAACAGACACACCCTTAACCCTAAACTTCAGGGTTAGGGTTCGGGTCGGCGCGTACGGACCGTCCCAATTTCGGCATCAGTCGTCGCAACGCAGGCCCGCGAGGCGGCGACACGTAACTCGAGGCGAGAGGCCTTCGACGTGGCAGCACCGCAGAACTACCTCGCAGTCATCAAGGTCATCGGTGTCGGCGGCGGTGGTGTCAATGCCATCAACCGAATGATCGAGGTCGGTCTCAAGGGCGTCGAGTTCATCGCCATCAACACGGACGCCCAGGCGCTGTTGATGAGCGACGCCGACGTCAAGCTCGACGTCGGCCGGGAACTCACCCGCGGCCTCGGCGCCGGCGCCAACCCGGCCGTCGGTCGCAAGGCGGCAGAGGACCACCGCGAGGAGATCGAGGAGGTCCTCAAGGGGGCCGACATGGTCTTCGTCACCGCCGGCGAGGGCGGCGGCACCGGCACCGGCGGCGCACCGGTCGTCGCCAACATCGCGCGCTCGCTGGGCGCCCTGACGATCGGTGTGGTCACCCGGCCGTTCACCTTCGAGGGCCGGCGCCGCGCGAACCAGGCGGAGGACGGCATCGCCGAGCTCCGCGAAGAGGTCGACACCCTCATCGTCATCCCCAACGACCGCCTGCTGTCCATCTCGGACCGCCAGGTCAGCGTGCTGGACGCCTTCAAGTCGGCCGACCAGGTCCTGCTGTCGGGCGTCCAGGGCATCACCGACCTCATCACCACCCCGGGTCTGATCAACCTCGACTTCGCGGACGTCAAGTCCGTGATGTCCGAGGCGGGCTCGGCCCTGATGGGCATCGGCTCGGCCCGCGGCGACGACCGCGCGGTGGCCGCCGCCGAGATGGCGATCTCCTCGCCGCTGCTGGAGGCCTCCATCGACGGCGCCCGCGGGGTGCTGCTCTCCATCTCCGGTGGCTCCGACCTCGGTCTCTTCGAGATCAACGAGGCCGCGCAGCTGGTCAGCGAGGCCGCGCACCCCGAGGCGAACATCATCTTCGGTGCGGTCATCGACGACGCGCTCGGCGACGAGGTGCGCGTCACCGTGATCGCCGCCGGGTTCGACGGCGGACAGCCGCCGGCCCGCCGGGACAACGTCATCGGCGCCGCGTCCACCAAGCGCGAGGAGCCGGCCCCCGCGCCGGTCCGCGCTCCCGAGCCGGTCCGTCCGGCCTTCGGCGGACTCGGCACGGTCACCCCGCGTGAGGAGCCCCCGGCTCCGGTGGAGATCCCGGTCGAGCCCGCGGCGCCCGCGCCGCAGGTCCCGACGGCCCGGCCGTACCAGGACAGCCCGGCCGAGGAACTGGACGTCCCGGACTTCTTGAAGTGATCCTGGGGCAGCACAGCGAGAACGGCGCCCACTTCGCCTTCACCGACCGGTGGGGCGGAGTGAGCGCCGTTCCGTACGAGGAGCTCAATCTCGGCGGCGCGGTCGGAGACGACCCGGCCGCCGTTCGCGCGAACCGGGACGTCACGGCGCGGAGCCTGGGCATCGATCCGGACCTGGTGGTCTGGATGAACCAGGTGCACGGGCGGGACGTGGCCGTGGTCGACGGACCGTGGGGCGCCGGGCAGCCGGTCCCCTCCGTCGACGCCGTGGTGACGGCCCGTCGGGGACTGGCCCTGGCCGTCCTCACCGCCGACTGCACCCCGGTCCTGCTCGCCGATCCCGTCGCCGGGATCGCGGGCGCCGCCCACGCCGGGCGGCCGGGACTGGTCGCCGGGGTGGTCCCCGCCGCGGTCGAGGCGATGGTGGCCCTCGGCGCCGACCCCGGGCGCATGGTCGCCCGTACGGGACCGGCCGTCTGCGGACGCTGCTACGAGGTGCCGGCCGACATGCGGGAGGCCGTCGCCGAGATGGTGCCGGCCGCGTGGGCCGAGACCAGCTGGGGGACGCCGGCCGTGGACGTGGTCGCCGGAGTGCACGCACAACTGGCGGGGGCGGGGGTGGCTTCCGTCCACCGGTCCCCGGTCTGCACACTGGAGTCGCGGGACCACTTCTCGTACCGCCGTGACCGGGTGACCGGGCGGCTCGCCGGATATGTGTGGTTGGAACGGATTGATGACAGACCGTAAGTCGGAACTCGCGGAGAACCTCGCGCGGGTGGAGGAGCGCATCGCGTCCGCCTGCGCGGCCGCGGGCCGCAAGCGGGAGGAGGTGACCCTCATCGTGGTCACCAAGACCCATCCCGCGAGCGACGTACGACTGCTGGCGGACCTGGGTGTCCGTCATGTTGCGGAAAACCGCGACCAGGATGCCGCCCCCAAGGCCGCGGCCTGCGCGGATCTGCCGCTCACCTGGCACTTCGTCGGCCAGTTGCAGACGAACAAAGTCCGTTCCGTGGCGGGTTACGCGCAGGTCGTGCAGTCGGTCGACCGGCCGAAGCTCGTGACGGCGCTGTCGTCGGCGGCGGAGGGCACCGGCCGGGAACTCGGCGTCCTCGTACAGATCGCCCTCGACGCCGAGTCGGGCGAACGGGGCACCCGGGGCGGCGCGGCGCCCGACCTGCTGCCGGAGCTGGCCGACCTCGTGGCGGCCGCGCCCGGACTGCGGATCGACGGCCTCATGACCGTCGCCCCCCTGTCCGGACCGTACGCGGGACGCGAACGGGCGGCCTTCGAGCGGCTGATGGAATTGTCATCCCGCCTGCGCGCGGACCATCCTGCTGCCACGATGGTGTCGGCCGGAATGAGTGCGGACCTGGAACAGGCGGTGCAGGCGGGTGCGACACATGTACGCGTCGGCACTGCGGTGCTCGGCGCGAGACCCCGGCTCGGGTAACGTCGCGAAGAAAGTCGGACCACAGCAGAAAATATGGTCATTTCCGCAGATGAGCGGACAGACCACGTGGATCGCGGGCAGTTGGTGACTTTGGTGACACAGCGACCTCGCTGACTGACACAGCGACACCTGCGACAGGGCGATCCACCACAGAGCGGAGGACTCGGAGAATGGCCGGCGCGATGCGCAAGATGGCGGTCTACCTCGGCCTCGTGGAGGACGACCGGTACGACAACCCGGGGTACGACCCCGATGACGAGTTCGAGCCCGAGCCCGAGCCGGAGCGTCCGCGGGACCGGGACCGCCGGCAGCAGCCCGTGCACCAACCGCCCGTAACGGACGAACCGGTACGAGCCGTACAGCCTCCGGCGCAGCGGGAACCCCTCCCGATGCCGGTAGAAAACGGACGTCCGGCGCGAATTGCCCCCGTGGCATCCATCACACCTGACCGCACCAACCTGGAGAAGAACGCCCCCGTGATCATGCCCAAGGTCGTCTCCGAGCGGGAGCCGTACCGCATCACGACGCTGCACCCCCGGACCTACAACGAGGCCCGTACCATCGGGGAACACTTCCGTGAGGGCACTCCGGTGATCATGAATCTCACGGAGATGGACGACACGGACGCGAAGCGTCTGGTCGACTTCGCCGCCGGTCTCGTCTTCGGCCTGCACGGCAGCATTGAACGCGTGACACAGAAGGTGTTCCTGCTGTCGCCTGCTAACGTCGATGTCACGGCGGAGGACAAGGCCCGCATCGCGGAGGGCGGGTTCTTCAACCAAAGCTAGACCGATCCGTCAGATACGGGACCGGGAACAGAGCGGGAGCAGGGGAGAGGGAAGCGCGGGATGGGCGTCGCACTGCAAGTGGTCTACATCGCGCTGATGTGCTTCCTCATCGTGCTGATCTTCCGACTGGTCATGGACTACGTGTTCCAGTTCGCACGTTCATGGACACCCGGCAAGGCGATGGTGGTCGTTCTGGAGGCCACCTACACTGTCACCGATCCACCGCTCAAGCTTCTTCGGCGTTTCATCCCGCCGTTGCGTCTCGGGGGCGTGGCACTCGACCTGTCCTTCTTCGTTCTGATGATCATCGTTTACATCCTCATCAGTTTCGTGAGCACCGCTGCGAGAAGCGTGTGAACGATGTGCTTCCCCGCAGGCGCGGGGACAGTCCCGATACGGTCTTGCCGACTGCCGACGACTACGTAGAGGTGAAGAAGACATGCCGCTGACTCCTGAGGACGTGCGGAACAAGCAGTTCACGACCGTCCGCCTCCGAGAAGGCTATGACGAGGACGAGGTCGATGCCTTCCTCGACGAGGTCGAGTCCGAACTGACGCGCCTGCTGCGCGAGAACGAGGACCTGCGCGCCAAGCTGGCCGCCGCCACGCGTGCCGCCGCGCAGAACCAGCAGAACCAGCAGCAGCAGCAGGGGATGCGCAAGCCGGAGCCCCAGGACCAGCGCGGCCCGGGCGCCCCCGTGCCCGCGGCCATATCCGGCCCGCCGCAGCAGCAGCAGCAGCCGCAGATGGGCCCGCCGCAGCTTCCCGGCGGCCAGCCGCAGCTGCCCCCGGGCCCCGGTGGACACGGACCGCAGGGTCCGGGCCAGATGGGCGGCCCCATGCAGCAGCAGTCCATGGGCGGCCAGCACCCCATGGCACAGCAGCAGCAGATGGGCCAGCAGCCCATGCAGCAGCAGTCGATGGGCGGCCAGAACCCGCTCGGCCAGCCGATGGGCCAGCAGATGCAGCCGATGGGCCAGCAGATGCAGCCCATGGGTCAGCCGATGCACCAGCAGCAGCCGCAGCTCCCGCAGCAGGGCCCCGGTGGCGACAGCGCCGCCCGCGTCCTGTCGCTCGCGCAGCAGACCGCCGACCAGGCGATCGCGGAGGCCCGCTCCGAGGCCAACAAGATCGTCGGCGAGGCCCGTTCGCGCGCCGAGGGCCTGGAGCGCGACGCCCGCGCCAAGGCCGACGCGCTGGAGCGGGACGCGCAGGAGAAGCACCGCGTCGCGATGGGCTCCCTGGAGTCCGCCCGCGCCACGCTGGAGCGCAAGGTCGAGGACCTGCGGGGCTTCGAGCGCGAGTACCGTACGCGTCTGAAGTCCTACCTGGAGTCGCAGCTGCGCCAGCTGGAGACCCAGGCCGACGACTCCCTGGCCCCGCCGCGGAACCCGGCCGGTCCCGCGCTGCCGCCGTCGCCGACCCCGTCGATGGCTCCGGCCGGTGCGATGGGTCACCCGATGGGCAACCCGTCCATGGGCGGTCCGTCCCCGATGGGCGGCCCCTCCCCGATGGGTGGAGGCCCGTCCTACGGCGGCCAGCAGCAGATGTCCCCGGCGATGACCCAGCCGATGGCTCCGGTCCGGCCGGCCGCGCCGCAGCCGATGCAGGCGCCGTCGCCGATGCGGGGCTTCCTGATCGACGAGGACGACAACTAGGCGCCGCCGCCTCTGGCGTCGGCAGTCGCTTCACGGGCCGGGCCCGGTTCCCCTCAGGGGGTGCCGGGCCCGGCCCGTTCCCGTACCCGGGGGTGGGTGGGCGGCGGGGCCGGGGGTGCGGGGGGTGTCGCTGCGCGGTGCAGCTCCCCGCCCCGCCCTTCCTCCGTTCCCCGGGCTCCGCCCGGACCCGTGCGCGTGCGGCGCCGCTGCCGGGGGCTCCGCC
>NZ_JBEXPG010000039.1:0-83934 GCF_040611935.1 Streptomyces sp. NPDC006512
GGCGATCGCGGGGTTGTCGGCGGGGGGGGGGGGTTCCCGGGGGGCGGGGGGGGGGGCCGGGGCGCCCGGGGCCGCCGCGGCCGCGCGCCCGGCGGCGGACTGCGCGATGCGTGCGGCGCCGATCGCGGTGGCGGCGGCCGCGGCCGCGCCGTTGGCCGCGCTCGCGGCGCTGTTCGCGGCACTGGCTGCCTTGCGCACGTCCTGCTGGGCGGCCCGTGCTTCGTCCGCTGCCTTCAGAGCGGCGGTCTTGGCCTCGGCAGCGGCCTGCTTGGCGTTGTCGGAGGCGGCGACGGCCTGCTCCGTCTGCAGCTGGGCCCGTTGGCCCTCCCGCTCGACGATGGCGACCAGCTGGTCGATGGTCGCCGCTTCCTCGTCACGGGCCCGTGCGATGTACTGGCCGGAGCCGAGGAACTGGCGGATCGCCTCGGGCGTACCTTGGCTCAGCGCCCTTTCCGCGTACTTCTTCACCTCGGGCGAAGCGGTGGAGAGGATGGTGAAGACCTCGGCCCGGTCGTCCTCCTGCTGCGCGGTGAACTGGGTGGTCGTCAGGAAGGTGTCGAGGGCCTTGGCGGTCCCGAGGTTCAGCGCCTTGGCGGCCTCACGCTTGACGCCCGCACCGCTGTGGTTCATGACGGTGAAGACCTCGGCCCGGAGATCGGTCTCCAGTGCCTTCGTGTAACCACCCGCCAGGAACGTGGCGACGGCGCTGTCCCCGGCCGACAGCGCCGCACCGGCCGACTGCTGGACCGACTTGCCCGCGTAGGGCAGGGCGGAGAGGATCGCGAAGCGGTTGTCATACGCCTTGGCGGCGGGCAGTTGGGAGGTGAGGAAGGCTGCGACGGCCGCCGGGGAACCGGCGAGCGCGGCGGCGGCCTCCTCGCGGACGGCACGGCCTCCCGTCTTGTACGCCCACACCGCCTTGCCCCTGTCAGTGGCGGGCAGGCCGGTGGGATCCGTGCTCGTGCCCTCGGCCGCCCGGGCGGGCGTGGCGACCAGAGCGAGGGTCGAGGACAGCGCGGGGACGGCGGCGACGCCGGCCGCGGTAGTGAGGATCCGGCGTCTGCTCCAGAACGCCGGCGGCAACTCGGTCATGTATTCCCCGTGGTAGGCAGCGAGGCAGACAGCACGGCAGCGCGCACCAGGACTTCCGGAAAGGACAGTTGGTGTGTGCAACATCGGTCTGCAAGTGCGAAGGGGCACACCGTATGCCGCAGCATCACTGAAAATCAACCATGGTTGATCGGCCATCAACTTTCGTTTATTGGCGAAAAGTTATCGACGGTTGACGCATCGCCGAGGTGGCGGCAGCGTTCCGGCGCGGGGCCGCCGGCGCCCTGGGTATCGGACCCCAAGATCAACCAACGTTGATCAGACCTCATCCATCATTGATAAATGCGCGGTCGACCCGCTAACGTCTCCCCGGAAGATCACCACCAGGGATCCGGGCGAGGGATCCGGCTCGGGGCCGGCAAGAGAGATCCGCGCAACTGCCATGCACCGGCAGCGAGTTGGAGCAGCATGTCTCATCGCTCCCGTACGCACGGCATGCGTACGGCTTCGCGCCGGCGATTCGGGGTGGAGCCCCCATGGCGCGCGCCTCCGCTCCGTTGATCATCCACTGCGGACCGCCGCAGCCAACAACTCCCGATCCGTAAGGAAGTTCCGCATGCATGTCCTCCGTCCGCGCACCGCGCAGATGACCTGCCTCCTTGCCACGGCCACGGCCACCGCGGTTGCGGCGGGGCTGGTATCGGCCGGTCCCGCCGTGGCCCTTCACGGCCCCGAGGCCCTGGCCGGTCAGCACGCGTACGTCGTGAAGCTGAACATCGGCGACGAGACGAACAGCCGCGCCTGCGCGGGCACTCTGGTCGACGCCTCCTGGGTCCTGACCGCCGCGAGCTGCTTCGGCGCCACGCCCGGCGACGCGGTACCGGCCGGGAAGCCGGCCCTCAAGGCCGTCGTGACCCTCGGCGACGCGAAGACCGTCGAGGTCAGTGAGCTCGTCCCGCGCACCGACCGCGACGTGGTCCTGGCCCGACTGGCCACCCCCACGACCGGCATCGCGGGCGTCAAGCGCGCCAACAGTGCCCCCGCGGCCGGAGCCGAGCTGACGGCGGCCGGGTTCGGACGGACGAAGACGGAGTGGGTCCCCGGCAAGCTCCACACCGGCACCTTCACCACCAACTCCAGCACCGCCACCACCCTGGCCGTCACCGGCAAGGGCGCCGACGTCCTGTGCAAGGGCGACACGGGCGGCCCGCTCCTGAACGCCGCCGGTGAGCTCGTCGGCGTCAACTCCCGCTCCTGGCAAGGCGGCTGCCTCGGCACCGACGCCGCCGAAACCCGTACGGGCGCCATCTCCGCGCGGACGGACGACCTGGGGCAGTGGATCCACGACCACACCTTCGTGGCGGCGGCGACCGTTGGCGTACACCGTCCCGCCGATTCGACGTTCTACAAGGCGGACCGGAGCGGAAAGCTGTCGGGACAGGCGGTCTTCGGTGCCCAGGGTGACGTTCCGCTGACAGGCGACTGGAACCGGGACAAGAAGGACACGTTCGGCGTGTACCGGCCCAGCGATCAGGGCTTCTACCTGTCCGACGACAACCTCTCGGTCGCCGTGGCGCGCAAGTTCGGCAACCCGGGCGACGTGCCGCTCGTCGGTGACTGGGACGGTGACGGTGTCGACACGATCGGCGTCTACCGTCCCTCGGACCTGTCGTTCAACCTGTCCAACGACAACGTCTCGGTGGCCTACTCGCTCGTGATGGGGGTCGATGGTGACACCCCGATGGTTGGGGACTGGAACGGCGACGGCAAGGACACGATAGGTGTCTACCGCTCTTCGGACACGACGTTCTACCTCACCGATTCACAGACTTCCGCCCCGGTCGACCACAAGGTGAAGTTCGGGAACCCCGGCGACGTCCCGATCAAGGGTGACTGGAACGGCGACGGCACCGACAAGGTCGGTATCCACCGGCCGGCGGAATCCGGCTTCTACGGCGCCGCGAAGGACTCCGACACCGTGATCTACAACGTCCGCTTCGGCAACCCCACGGACAACCCCATCATCGGGCAGTGGTAGCCACCCTCCGCACCGGTCCACCCTCCAGAGCCCGCCTCCAGCACCCGGCGGTATCGCCGGCACCACCGGCTGACACCAGCTGATCGTGGCCGTCCTGATGCGCTGGACACTGCTGCATCTGGACGCCCGGGAGCAGTACGTCGACTGGGAGGATCACGCGCGGATCTATCTGGCCAAGGTTTCGGGGCGCGGAACGCAGACAGAGGTCAGCCAGCGCCTCGTGGCCATTCTCGGCCAGAGGACCCTTGGGGAAGAGCTCAACGGATCACGGGGCAGACCGTCCTTGTCGGAACAGCGGCCTTGAGCAAGCCGGGCCCGCTCGATGCCCTCACCTCCCAGGTGGGGGCATTTCTGCATTGCGGGCCTGGTCAGGTAGCTAGGCTGGCGGTCTGTGGGCTGCAAGGGCTTTCGAGTGGACAACGGACAACGGAGAGCTCTGTCCAGCACTTGGGCTATGCGTTTGGGTTCAACCGCGGGCTCCGGGCCGGTGGGTCTGGCTGAGGGGTGAACAGTCCGTGAGTACTGCCTGGAAGCCCGCGCCCGCTCGCACCTCGCGTAGATGACCAGGTCGCGCTGGATCTGCTCGACGGACTCGTCAGCGCCGCGGTAGCGAGCACATCGAAGCCCCCTCCCGACCTTTTCAGTGGAGGGGGCTTCGATGACCGCAGAACCCGTCAGGCCGACCGCGTCACGGTGTACGTCCCTGGCGCGTCCTCAACGATGCTCATCGACTCGCCCTCGTGCCGGTACTCCAGGTGTAGGGCACCCTCGTCGTAGTGGAAGTAGGCATCCGCCGGAACCGCCTCGTCGCCGTCCCCGCACCTCTTCCCTCCCAGATCACCGTCCATCCAACGGCCCCGGTCGGGGCGAGGGTCATCGTGACCCACTCGGCGCTCCGGGGGTCTCGCCGAGCCCCTCACGGGCTCACCTTCCGTGCCGCCAGGTGCGCCGCACGGCCGGCGGCACGTGGTCGTGCCGGCCGTGCGGTGCGGCAGCCCGCGAGGGGCCCGGTGCCGCTACGGAGCCGCGGGGATCAAGACGGGCTGGCCCGTGATGACGAGGGTGAAAACGCGTCCGGGGGGACCGGGAGGGCCCGCAGGTCCGGCTACTCCCTGGGGTCCGGCGGGCCCGGCTGATCCCGGGCTGCCGGCTGGGCCGGGGACCCCCGGAGCGCCCTGGGCTCCAGGAGGACCGGGGGCTCCAGCCGGTCCAGCCGGTCCAGCCGGTCCGGGAGGTCCCGGAGGTCCGGGAGGAAACGGAGGCTCTCCGGGGTGGGACTCGCACGACTCGTCCCATGGCCCTCCCTCGGCGCATCCGTCGTACTGCGGAGGCGGATCCACCGTCAGGTACTGCCCGTCCGACGGGTCCTGCGGGGTGGCGGCGGCTGCGGGCACCGCGAAACCGGCACCCGTCAGGGCGAGCGAGACAACGGCTCCGGCGACCCATCCGGTCCGGCGTGGCGGACCGCTCCGCCACGTTGCTGCTGTGCTTCCAGAGCTTTCAGACGGCATGCGCTTACTCCTGATCATTGTCCGCTGGAAGTGAACCCGGGGCCGTGGGCAGACGAAGGCTGCCTTCGGGTCGTCGCGAGGCCGTCATGGCGTGGCACAGACGGCGTACGGGGTGAGGGTGACGTCGTCCCGCGTCCTGTTCTGCCCGTTCACCTCCCAGTCGTTGGTGCCGGGTACCGGCCTGCTGACGAACTGATCCGGTGCGGGACCAGTGGATCCGAAGCCGCCGCCCGTCAGCACGCTGCCGGCCGGACAGGACACCTTTGAGGTACCCGGCACGGAGCCCAGGTCGATTCCGATCAGCGCGCCTTCGGGACTGTCGATGGTCGCGGAGACGGAGTTGGTGGCGAGGTCGATGACGGATACCCCGTGCGCGCCGTTGGGGTGGCTGACGTACAGCCGGGCTCCGGTGGGGGAAACCGCCATTTCCGCGGGATCCCCGGTGGTGGGGATCGAAGTGACGACGCTGTTCGTGGCGGCATCGATGACCGCCACCCGGGCGTTGTTCCGGTCGGCGACGTAGACGCGCTTTCCGTCCAGCGAGACCTCCACGCCTTCCAGCCCCTGGTTGACCGGAATCGGCACCACGACCGTGTTGGTGGCGGTGTCGATGACCGATACCTCGCCCGAGGAGTTCTCGGTGACGTAGACACGTGCGCCGCTCGGCGAGATGGCCACCCTTCGCGGTGCGCTCGGCCCGACGCCCACCGTCGTGATGAGCGTCATGGTGGCGGAGTCGATCACCGCCACCACACCTGCGCCCCGGTAGGCGACGTAAAGGCGTTTCCCGTCCGGGGATACCGCCAGCCCGTTCGGGAGCGTGTCCGCCCCCGTCTCGAGGGTGCCCACGACGGCATTGGTGGCGGTGTTGATCGCCACCACGCGGTTGGCCAGGCCGTTCCCCTCCACGGTGACATAGGCGCGACTGTCGTCCGGCGAGATGGCCACGCTCTCCGGAGTGCCGTTCCCCGTGGGGATTTCGGCCACCACGGTGTTGGTGAGAGCGTCGATCGCCGACACGGCGCCCGAGTCCCGCTCCGTCACGTACACCTTCTTGCCGTTTCGGGTGGCGGCGACCTGCAGGGGCCCGCTGAACGCTCCGGTGTCGATGCTCGTCACGAGGGCGTTGGTGGCGGTGTCGAACACCCGGACCTTGTTCTGGCCCGTGTTGGCGACGTATGCGTACGTGCCGGGTGCCGCAGGAGCCGCCAGTGCGACGGACGGCGTCAGAACGGCTGCGGCAGCGAGTACCGTGCACGATGCTTTCCGAACGCCGCGCTTCGACACGTACCCCCGGACGCTCCCCACAAGCGGATTCCCGCGAACGGCGAAGTGCTGCATGGATCCTCCTCGAACGACCCGATCAGGGAGTGTCCCTGTTCGAGCTGCGAGGAACGTTGTATGCGTAGGTATATCTGATTATCAATCACGACATGTCGCCAGTACTCCAAATGCCGCCATCTGGCCTAGGAGTCAGCGCGGTGCGTGATGGCCGGGACGGCGATCCCCCGACCGGACGAGCAATTAAGTATGTTGACATAGGTATCTAGGCATACTTATATTGCCCGTATGGCCACCCCCAGCGCGTCCGAGCAGGACATCCGGCAGATCGCGTCAGCGATGTCGGCCGTCCTGCCCGCGCTGAACCGGGCACTCGACCGGCGTCTCGCCCAGGACTTTCCGCACCCCAAGCCGCCCGAGAGCCAGCTCGCGCTCCTGCGGCTCGTCGGCGAGCGTGACGGTGTCACGGTGCGCGAGGCCGCCGAGGTCCTGCTGATGAAGCCGAACAACGTGAGCGCCCTGGTCACCCAGCTGGCGAGCCAGGGGCTGCTGGAGCGCAGGCAGGACTCCGCGGACAAGCGGGTCGCGCATCTGCACCTGACGGCCGAGGCCCGGCAGCGCCTCGCCGAGGTCGGGAGCCTCCTGGACGGCTACCTCGTCGAGGCCCTGCACACCCTCACGGACGGGGATCTCGACGCCATCGGGTCGGTGCTCGGCGCGCTGCGGGGCATGGCGCGGCACATTCACCCCGCCGCCCACTGACGGCTCTCGCGCACCCGCGTCCCGTCGCCCTTCACCTGTACGAGGAAGCAAGGCATCTCCGTGTCCTCCACTGCCGTGGACAGCTCTCCCCTGCCCGCACACATCCGCCCCGCCGCTCCGGTGGGCCGCCGCGCCAATCCCTGGCTGACGCTCGTCGCCGTCGCCTTCGGCCTGTTCATGGTCGGTCTGGACGGCTCCGTCGTCGCGATCGCCAACCCGGAGATCGGCCGGGACCTGAACGCCTCCACCGCCGATCTGCAATGGGTCACCAACTCCTACCTGCTGGCGCTGGCCGCCGCCCTGATCCTCGGCGGAAAGCTCGGTGACCGCTTCGGCCGGCGCACCTTCTACCTGGTCGGAGTCGTCGGCTTCACGCTCGCGTCGGTCGCCATCGGCCTGGCCGGATCGATCGAGGGCGTCATCGTCTTCCGCGCCGTACAGGGCTTCTTCGGCGCGCTGTTGATGCCCAACACGCTCGGGTTGCTGCGCGCGGTGTTCCCGCCGAAGAAGTTCGGCATGGCCGTGGGCATCTGGGCGATGGTGTCGTCGGTGTCCACCGCGCTCGGCCCCATCGTCGGCGGGCTCCTCGTCGAGCACGTCAACTGGGAGTCCGTCTTCTACATCAACGCTCCGATCGGCGTGCTCGCGCTCGTCTTCAGCGCACTCGTCCTGCCGCAGAGCAAGAACGCCTCCGCCTCCGGCGACCAGCGCTTCGACGTCCCCGGTGTCGTCCTGCTCGCCCTCGGACTGCTCATCGTCGTGTTCGGTGTGGTCAAGGGCGAGACGTGGGGCTGGAGTTCCGGCTCGACGCTGGGCACGCTCGCCGCCGGCCTCGCGATCCTCCTGGTGTTCGGCTGGTACGAAACCCGGGTGGAGCACCCACTGCTGCCCATGCGGCTGTTCCGCAACCGCGCGCTGACCATCGGCGCGATCATCACGGCGATCAACTTCTTCGTCCTGCTCGGCGTGATCTTCTTCGTGATGCTGTACCTCCAGAACGTACGCGGCTTCACCCCCGTCGAAGCGGGCGTGCGCACCCTGCCGCTGAGCCTGGCCTCCGTGGTCGCCTCGCCGCTGGGCGCGAAGCTCACCGAGAAGTACGGCGCCGGGCTGTCCATGCCGCTCGGCATGGCGCTGCAAGGCGGCGCCGCATTCGGCGTGCTCGCATGTGGCGTGGACTCGCCGTACATCGCCATGTGGCCGCCCTTCATCGCCCTGGGCCTCGGCGTCGGCATGGTCATGGCCGCCTCCTCCGACGCCATCGTCGGCAACTCCCCGGTCAAGGACGCCGGCGTCGCGGGCGGCCTCCAGGCCACCGCGCTCCAGATCGGCGGCGCGCTCGGAACCTCCGTACTGGTCTCCCTGATCAGCAGCCGGGTCAACTCGACCCTGACCGCCGAACTCACCTCCGCCGGGGTGCCCGCGCCCATGGCCGAGGGCTTGCACGGGGCCAAGGACGCGGTCGCCATGGGCATCTCACCCGTCTCCGGAGACATGCCGGCGCAGCTGAAGGCCGCGGTGATCGAAGGCAGCGGCCAGGCATTCATCAACGGAGTCCACACCGCCGCGCTCGTCACCGGCGCCCTGTGCGTCATCGGCGCCGCCCTCGCCGCAACCGGCATACGACGCAACCCGCAGGGCGCCCGCCACTAGGAGGTTACCGGGACCGGACGGCCCGGCCGGGATCACGAGTCCGCAGGAACGCGGCTCACGCCCGGCCGGGCCGATTCCACACGCCCTCGCCGAGCACACGACCGAGATCACGTCGACTCCCGCCCGCCCCCTAGAAGCGGAACGATGCGAACCGCCACGTGCAGCCCGCATCCTTGATGACATCTGCGCTGTTCAGCGCGTTCTACCCCTGGGCTTCAAGCGAGTTGGGGGAAGTTCCGGGGCAGGAATCGGAGGACCGTCGTAGCCCTTTACTTCGCCGTAGCGGGTGCCTTCCGTCCAGTCCTTGCGGAACTGGACGATCTCCTCGTTGGAGCGACCGATCCAGTTCCAGAACGTAACACGAGATATCCGTCTTCGTGCAGGTCAGGAATGGATTGGAACCTCTGGGGTCAGCAAAAGGTCAGCATTGGCGCCCCAGGAGTCCCGCACCGCATGGCAACGAAGTCTCTGCCCCACGGCATGGGCACCTTCTACAAGGACTGCGAGCACCCGCAGTCCCGCTGGTCGAAGTGCCCACACGACTACACGCTCCGTTACCGCAACGCGGCCGGGAAGCAGACCGAGGAGGCAGGCTTCTCCACCCAGGAGAAGGCCATCGCCCGCCTCACCGCGGTCTACCAGGAGAAGAAGGCCGCTCCCCGGAACCGGAGCAAGGCCGACCGCATCCAGAAGTACGGCGCGATGCAGTTCCGCGAGTACACCGCGGAGTGGAAGGCCGGCCAGCGCGACCTCGCCGAGTCGTCGCTCCGCACCCTGGAGTCCCTGCTCGAGCACCACATCCTCCCGACGCTCGGCAGCCGCCGAATGAGCACCTTCGACCACAAGGTCGTCGACGGTTTCATCCGGACCATGGAGCGCAACGGCGCCGGCCTCGCCACCCAGTCCAACGCCTTCGACAAGGTGAAGTCCGTCCTCCTGGACGCCTACCGGCTCGGCATCTACACCGAGAACCCGGTCCTGGGCGTCAAGCCCCCGCAGTACGACCCCGAGCGCGCGGTCATCCCCTCCCCCGCCCAGCTCCGCGACATACGCACCGCCGGCGACGACCGCTTCCTCCTCATCGCCGATCTCATGAGCGGCTGCGGCATGCGCAACGGCGAGGCCTTCGCCGTCAACCTCAACAACCTCGTCGCAAGCGACGTCTACCGCATCACCGAACAGGTCAACCAGACCACCAAGACCTACGGCCGCCTCAAGCACCGCAAGCCCACCGACTACCGCGACGTCCCCCTCCCAGCCCGCGTCCGCGAAACCATCGAGTGGTACGCCGACAAACACGGCACGGTCGACGGCTACCTCCTCCGCCACCCCATGGACCCGACGAAGCCGTACCTCGCCTATTACCTCCAGAACCAGTGGCAACGCATCAAGCGCGCAGGCGAGGTCGACGTCCCCGACGGCATGGTGATCTACAGCCTCCGCCACTTCTTCGCCTCGAACTGCTTCACCAACGGCATCCCCATCACCGACGTCGCCGAGTGGATGGGCCATAAGAGCCTCGACATCACCTTCAAGATCTACCGCCACCTCATGCCCGGCTCCATCGGCAAAGCCGCCAAGATCCTCGACGTGGGCCTGGCGGCGTAGATGTCTCTGACAGGCCGACGCCGCTGCAAGGTGAGGCCCACCAGTTTAGGCGGGCGAGGCGAGTTGACTGAGCCGGGGGCACTGAGTTCAGCGCCGTGGAAGCTGTTTTGTCCTGTGCACTTTGGCAAGTTTCACGGGTAGGTGCAGGCAAGCGCTGTTGTTCGTGATCCAGTCGCGCTGATCCTCACTCAGCTTGTCGCTGCTCGACTTAACTTCGGTGAACTGGACATCTGCGACCCCGGCCGTACTCTCCCGCCAGGACACCAAGTCAGGCCATCCCAGATATCTTCCCCAGTAGTCGTCTGCAAGGAACCGGAGGACCCTCTTGATCTGGTCCGGTCCCAAGATTTCGATGAGCTTGCGGCCGCGCTCGACGTCAGAGGCCTGATACGCCCAGAGGTACTGCCGCAAGTCCTGCGCATACGAGCTCCAGTGGTCGAAGACCCACAGAAGCTCATCCGCCGTGCGTGGAAGGCTCTCGAGATGCTCCTTCAACGAATCTGCACGACGGCTGGCGTGGGAAGGGCTGCCGAAGTCGTCGGGAAGCATCGTCCAAATGAGCCCCTCCCGGCCGACATCCGCCCCGTCGCGCGCACCGAAGCCGGCTGGCCGGCTTCGAGGATCCCTCGGATCCTGCACCCACAACCACATCAAGGTGGCATAGAGCGCTTGAAATGGCCTGCTCTCGCAGAACATGACCTGCCGCCCTGCCTTGCGCATGTGGTGGGCCACGAACTCCTCGACGCTCACAGCGATATTGAGATCTACCGAGTCAAGCGGCACCACTTGTACATGGCCGATGGTCGGGGTGACATAACATGCCGGGAAGTCCTCAACCACTACCTGACAAGAGGCCAGCACCTCCGCCTCTGACGGCCTGGTGAAGTCGTACTTCGGATCACGTTCGTGCCGGTCTCGGATCTCACGAACAATCGATCGCTGGATGGCTTCGTATTTGTCCCGATGCTCGTGGGAGAGCGCCATTACCACAGGCTGCCCGTCGGGCCCCGTCAACGGCAGTCCCTGCTCCAACGCCCACTGAATGAAGCGGTGGTTTGCCTCCTTGTAGATCTCTCGCCAGTAGTACCGGTGGACCAAACTGGCAGCCCCACGGTGTGGCCTCGTCGGGAATGCTGGAGGCACCTCTCCGCGGCACTCGTGGCATACGCCGTCCGCAAGGGGGAGGGTGACATCGAACGGAAGACGGGTCTGGGCGTCCACACCCCGTGTGGCCTGATGAGGAAGTACGTAAAGGGCGAGTTCCCGATCACACGAGCACGTGAGAACGGCCTGGCACTGCAGGCATGTGTACTTCCGCAGCAGCTCGTACGGGTTCGCTATCGACAAGGATTCATGTCGACACTCTCTATGATCCTTCATCCGTTCCAACCCTGCCCCACATGCAAGAGTCCTTCAGCTCCCGATCGTCGCATGAAGAAGCTCACGTTGCAGCCGATTTTCCTGGCAGAGCCATTTGGCTCGGCACACCCCCTGCCTAGAGTTCTACTCGTCAATCCTCTGGAGTTCGACAGCTCGGCTGTCGCCGGCCGCGGCAAGAAGATCAACGATAAGGCGCCACCGAGTCAACGCCGTAGCATCAAGAATCATTGCTTCGCGGAGTTCAGCCAGCCAGTGGGTGACAAACCAGCAGCGGTTAGCCAATTCGCCGTAGTGGCCGTCAATGATACGTTCGAGCCATGTCAGTCCTGTCGTGCACTGCCAGGGATAGGGGGCAGTGCGGGCGAACTGTGCCAGCGCATCTGCGGCTTTGGGTTCGCTGCTCCCAAGGGAGAGCCATCGTTCGGCCAGCTCACCGAAGGCGTCGGGCGGTAGCCAATCGCAGCGAGCACGGTTGAGGGTTTCGTCGGGGTCTGGGTCGGAGCTGCGTAGCTGCGGAGTCGGCAAGAGTGCAGCGACGGCATAGTCGGACCAGTGCCCATTCCCGTGCAGGTCGGCGCCGGCGTCAATGGCATCGAGTGTGGTCCTGAGGACCAATTGCCACACGGACGGGAGCAGCACGCGGAGCTGGCAATCGTATGTGAAGAGAACGGCGAAGTCGTGAAGCAGCTGCTGCAGGGCTCTGGCATTGGCTGCAAACGTCTTCAGATGCGCAGTAAGCGGCTCAGTTTCACCGGCGGCAGTCAGGTTGATGAGTACTCGGGCTACGAGTTCGCGTTGGGAATCTTGGTAGCCGTCGTATCCCTCGGTCATCCAGTGATCGGTGCCGGTGCGGTGCGCATCCAGCAGAACCGGCAGCAGTGCGGCAGTCTGCTCAGACAAGCAGGCCGTGGTACGGGCGGCGGCGGTACAGGCAATCGGCATGGAAAGTCTATTTACCAGCAAGTCCGCGGTAGGGACGGCCGGCAGGGTGGCCGTGTATGGAGGCGGCAGCAAATGCGGTAGTCGGCGCTGCCCCTGTTGGTTCCAGGGGCCAAGGCGGCAGTCACTGAGACCCGCCTGGACAGCGTTCCACAGCTGCGCATGCCTCCGGCAAAGCGTGTCGTCTTGGGTATCGGTACAGGGGGCAGGCCACACCAGAGCACATCCGGCGACGAAAGCAGTTCGGACTTCGTGGTACAGGCGGGTGGCCAGTGCAGTGAGCGCCTCTTCGATGCGCACTGGGTCAATGCCGAGATGGTCAAATTGTGGGAGGAGCAACGACGGGACGGCTTTCGCGGCTGAGCGGTCTGCGGCCATTGGATACGTCGTCGCTTCATAGCTCATGACGTCAAATTTCGGGTTCACCGCGGCTGCAAGGACGCTGGCTGCCGCCCATCGCAAGTCGTCGTCCGGGATGCTGCAAAGCCCTCGCGCATAACTAACGATAGCGGCGGCCGCAACGGCGGCGAGCGGGTCTTCGGGGTGCAGCGGTCCACTCGTGGGCGGATCGGCAGCGATCTGCCGTGCGAGCGAGATGTCGGCCAGAAGGGTGTCGGCCGGCCATCCGTCTGGGTGCTCGCCGTGGTCGAAGTACGTCAATTCCAGGCGCAGCGCCTCGCTGCCGACCTTGAAGTCTACGATCGAAGGAACGAGCGCTTCTGCGACTGGAACGGGTGGTTCGTACTGTATGACCACCGGGCCGTCCGGGGCCCGGCGGGCGTGGTAGTTCTCGGACCGCAGCACGGACGCCCACCCCTGGACGACAAGAAGCTGGTCGTCCGGATCGTTGTCAAGCTCGGTCTGTGCGTTTTCAACGAGTTGGTCAGCGATTTCAGCGAGGGCGTCGAGCCGGGGCTGGTCGCCCGCGATTATGGCGCGCACGGTCATTTCTGCGGCGGCGTCGCGAGGTGTGAGCCGACGCCGGTTTTCACCTACAGCGTCCTCCGGGTCGGAGCCCCGCACATGGAAGCGACCTTCCGCAGCGGCTCGGTCGAACTCCAGTGACCACACGACTGGGGAGACCAGCCATGGGTCGAGCAGGTCTGACGCCGCTTCGAGGTGACGGATGAGCAGCCCGACGACGAGCCCCTGCATGGCAAGGTTATTGCAGCTCTGCAGCAGCAGATCCACGACCCTCTTGGGAGGAATGTTCAGCTTGTCGATGAGGTGGTCCGAGAATTGCTCGACGGCCAGGAGCGCGCTCATACAAGGGTAGGGGCCGACGGTGGAGCCACGGTACCAACCCCACACATGTCCGTCCCCAACATAGCTCCGGGAGCCGATACCGGGCACGTCGAGTTCGATTCCGACCAGTGCGTTCCTGGACTCGCCGAAGGCCGAGCTGCGGTGTTGCCGAGCGGGCCCCACGCGGGTTGCCGCAGCGTGGTCCAGCATCCGGTTGATCATGCCTAGCGTGTCGACGGGCAGTTGCTGCAACAGCCAGAAGAATGGTCCGTAGTGCCAGGCGGCGAACGGCACGCCGAAGCCGAGCCCGTACCTGTGGTCGCGAATGCCGTCGTCGCGCAGCCCCCATCCACGCGTCTCGTCCGAGTCTGGCTGGTCGATGTAATACGCCTCGGTGAGGTCAAGGAGCAGACGCGGGCGCGTTTGCACGAGGCTGAAAATCACGCCAGTCGACTCGACGGCTGGACGCAGCCGGGCAGGAGCGTTTGCTGCCACGCCTCTCAGCCACTCTTCGGTGCGATCGTCGAAATCAGGGCCGAGCATGACCAGTGCCTCGACCGCGAACTCGTCGTAGCACTCCGGCTTCGAGGCGAGGATGCGATCCCGCACCTGTCGCCGCAGCGGGTTGGCCCCGTGGCCATCGCGGGCCATTCCGCCCAGCCACGCCAGCACCAGCTTGCGGATGGTCCTACCCATGGGCCGCTGCGAGTAGCGGTCGTCCTGTCCGAGGTTGTGGTCGCTGCAGTAGGTGACCGCAACCACTGGCGCAAGCGCGAAGGGGTCTCCAAAACTTCCAGTCACGTAGCGTAGGTCGGCCAGACGCAGCAACGTCTGCAGCCCTTGGTGATCGTTTGCGGCAAGTTCATCCCAGACATGCTCGATCGCTGCCTGCGCATCACCGAGGGTCAACAGCGCTTCGATCGGGACTTCCGACCACCGCTCCCCCTCAGACTGGCTGAGCTGGTCGAATTCGCGGCGCAGCACGCGCCAGACCGCTGCTCGATCCCCGGCGAGCAGCTTGGCTTGGCAGGCCAGCCGCACGGCGCGGATCGTCCATCGGGGTGCTCCAGCCATCCGCAAGGGCTCCCAGCCAGCTGTGAGGAACAGCCGGCACAGCGCGAAGTCGCGAATCAGGTCGGTGGCAAACTCGTCGCCTGAGGCGAATGCTGGGTTGGCCGGCGCGCGCAGAACCGCGTCAGAGCGCAGCTGGGCCCACACCCCGCCAGCCGGCGCTGCACCATCAGGTGTGTTGAGAGCGCGGCGTGCGACTGTCAGCACGGCCTGTTCGCGGTCGTCGGGCGATGCCCTGCCGGGTGTATGTTCCTCATGATTACGGACGAGTCCGTTCCAGACTGCTGCGAACACATCAGCCTCGGAAAGCAGTTCGTTTACCTCAGTCACGGTGCCGGCCCGCAGCAGGACATCCACCAGGCCCGGTCGGCCTACCAGCCATTCAGCCCGGGCATCGGCACTGAGTCGGATCAGCGACTGGAAACTGTCGACGAGCTTGCGGCGGTCTCCAGAAGAGAGTCGCGCCACGGCGTCTTCGGCGGGCACTCCGGCGCCACCTGCCAGCGAAGTGGCGGTCTGCAGTACCTCCTGCACACGTCTCGCCCCGTCCGTGCGAGTGACCGCAACCACGCCCCATCCGGCCTTGAAGGCGGCCGTAGCGAGTTCCCGCATCAGGTCACGCCGGCCTTCGAGGACGGCTTCCGCACCATCAACGACGAGCAGCCGTGTGGGGCGGATATCCCCGGCCATCAGTACGTCTGCCAACGACTGGCCCCCCAGAAGGTGCTCAACCTCAGCTACCGAGACAGGAACGTCACGCAGACTGAGCGAGGCCACCACAGCTCCTTGGTGGGCCAGTTGCTCGGCGGCTCGTAGCGTGAGTGCTGACTTTCCGACGTCGGGTTCACCGGTCACCACCAAACCCGCCCCGGTACGGCCTGCATTGGTCATGACGTCGGCGAGCCGAGCCCGTTCCTCGGCACGGTCCAGTTCCAGCCGCACCTCTCCGGCCGCCAGGTCCGCCCCGGTTCCCTCGCGCAGTCGGCGGGCCAGACCGTCAAGCCGCGACCATGCCTGGTGATAGGACGCGGACCGATTCAACGGATACCCGCTGAGCGCTCGGCGTACCAGCGCCTGATTCACGCGTGCAGCGGACGAAGCCCATCCGCCCGCTATTTCCGCCAGCGCAGAGAACACCTTGTTGGCGGTCTCTACTGTTTCGTCGGCTACCGTCCGCCTCAATGCCGAGATCGCCGTGGTGCGATCACTTCCGTCAACGCCTTCCAGGCGCAGTTGCCGCACCCTCAGGGCGGATAGCCAACGCCACGTCAACTCGCTGGCGGGAATCTTGGCAAGTGCAAGGTCATCCTTGGCAGCCGAAGTCACCAGGGCGTCCAGGTGCTTCAAGCGTGCTCGGACACTGTGGTTCGTCGCCCTCGGCCGCTCAATGGCTTCCCGGAACTCCTGCGGGGAACGGACGGACTGCGCGATCCGCGCCAGTGCATCCGTCTGCTGCACGGCGGTACTCGACACGCCAACGGCCAGCGCAACCCTCCAACGGCCCGCCGCAACCTCATCCCAGTGATCGCATACGACCCGTAGGAATGAATGCACCAGCGGCACCGAGGTCGTATCGCTGGTGGTCAGTTCCGGATCCCTGCGCACTCCGATCGATACGCGCCGCAGCTGGCCGTCGGCCGTGCGGCCCTCTACGACAATGTCATCGATCGGGCTGACGTCGCTGGCTTGCAGCCGCACGACTTGCGGAACGAGGTCATCCCCGAGCTCACCGACCGGATCCTCAGCCAGCAAAGCGGCAAGAAGCGTTGCCGCGTATCGATGCTCCAGCAGGACACCGCCACCACCGGTCGAGTAAGGGGAGGCAGCTCCAGTCGTCACCGCTCCATACTAGGCTTCCATACCCGCCTGGCGCCTCTGTTGAGCCAAACTCGAGGAAGGCCTGGTGAGCGCGCCCCGCAAGATGCAGCAGCAGCGGCCGCGGTGGAGCAAAGGCTCTTCGAGGGATGACGATCGGACAGCCGCCCCTATTCAATTCTCAAAGCAACAACGAGGAGCACGTGAGGGTGACCGACCACAGCGTCCCGTCGGCTATCGCCCAATCTTCGCCCCAACGACGGGAGTGTCGTGAATAACGGACAGGCATCGCTGAATAGCACCGCTGCCCCTGCGCCTTGGGTCGCAGGTGCGGTTGTGGTTCACGAGGGGCGTGTCTTGCTCGTCCGGCGAAGGGTCGCTGAGGGCCAGCTCTCATGGCAGTTCCCGGCGGGCAAGGTCGAGCCGGGCGAGTCCTTCGAGGAAGCCGCCGTCCGCGAGACGAAGGAGGAGGCCGGGGTGGACGTGCTCGCCGTGGTCCCGCTGGGCGAGCGGGTACATCCGATCACCGGACGATGGGTCTCGTACACGGCCTGCGAGCTGGCCGGCGGGACCGCGCATGTCGCGGACGTCGACGAGATAGCCGAAGTCGCGTGGGTGACTCTGTCAGAGATCCCGCGATACATCCCGTACGGACTGTTCGAACCGGTCCAGCGGCACCTGGACGTCGTCCTTCAACCTTGACGTAGATATCAGGACGAGAGCCGGTGCTGCTTGACCCAAGCCTGCACGTCCGAAACCTTGAACTGGATCTTCGCGTTGCGGCCAGCGCCGAACTTGTAGGGGGTAAGCCCCAGGCGTGGCGCTTCCCGGTAGACCCACTGGACGGACATGTTCAGGTAGGTCGCTGTCGACTTGACGTCCATGAATTGCGGCGTCACATGGCACTCCAGGGCTTGCGTGAGGGATCAGAGCCCCGCGCCCTGACGTCCAGCAGCCTCGCAGCGGCCCTCGGGTTTGGTGAGGCCGTGCGTCTCCGGTACATGGTCCTGAGCGAGTAGATGCACCGTGTCCCGCGCCCAGGGGGGAATACCTGGCAGACCAAGCCGATTGTCGCTTCGGATGATCCGAGGACTTGCATGGGGGCGGGCGTGAGTGATCTGAAGGCCTTCCGGATACGGGATGGCCGGGCGGTGGAGATGGCGGGGTCCTCCGTCGCGCTGGAGCGGGAGCTGCAGTCTCTGATCGAGGCCAACATGGAAGCCATGCTCGGCATCCGATTCCTGGCCAGCGAGTACCCCACCGGGCGCCACCGCGGGCGGATCGACTCCCTTGGGCTGGACGAGACCGGGACGCCCGTGATCATCGAGTACAAGAGAACCCGGGACAAGGAGGTCATCACCCAGGCGCTCTCCTACCTGGCGTGGCTCGAGGACAGTCACGCAGAGTTCGAAGGCCTGGTGCGTGACCGGCTCGGGGCTGCTGCCGTGGAGACGGTCGACTGGACCAATCCGCGGCTGGTCTGCGTGGCCGGCGACTTCACCTCGCACAGTGCCGTCGCGCTGGAGGTCATCGGGCGCCGGATCGACCTCATGGCCTACCGGATGTTCGAGGACGTCGTGACGCTGCAGTTGGTGGCTTCGGTCGGCGGCCAGGCTGCGCCGGTCCGTCGGCGGGTGTCAGCTGCCTCGGAGCCGGCGGGGACGACGATCCCGAAGTCGGTGCAGCAGTACCTCGACGAAGCCCCGCAGGACCTGCAGGACCTGTTCGCGGATCTGGACGCCGTGCTGCTGGCATACGGGGACGTCCGCCGGGAGGCCCAGGTCCACTACTTCGCGTACCGCAGGATCAAGAACGTCGCGACCGTGCGCGTCCAGCCGCGCAATCGGGTCCTGGTGCTGAACTTGAAGGTGGATCCGCGGACTGTCCAACTGGTCGAGGGGTTCTCCCGGGACGTGAGCGGTCTGGGGCGCCTCGGGACCGGAGACCTGGAGGTACGGATCAGGTCGCACGAGGATCTGGAGCAGGCTGGTGAGCTGATCCGACAGAGCATCGACGCAGGCTGATCACCACCAGGGCAGAAGGGCGGCTGCCGTCCGGTTGTCACCGGACGGCAGCCGCCCTTCTGTCGTTTCACCCTGCGGCCCAGGCGCAGCCGTCTCACTTGCCAGGCCCGGCCAGGGCGAAGTCGTCCTGTAGACACGTCTCGCGGAGACGCTCCTCGGCGAGGCCGGCGTAGTGGTCGGAGAGCTCGACGCCGATGAAGTTCCGGCCCTCCAACACAGCGGCCACGCCGGTGGAGCCGCTGCCGGTGAAGGGGTCGAGGACCGTGCCGCCTGGCGGGCAGACCTGGACGAGCTGCCGCATGACCTCCACCGGCTTCTGGGTGATGTGCACGCGGTCCTTGCGGGGCTGGGACGCGATGTAGTGGCCGGGCAGGTAGAGATCGCGGGTGTTGTCGAGGCTGCCCTTGACGCCCCAGACGATGAACTCTGAGTCCTGCTTCGGACCGCCCTTGCGGGGCCGGGAGGCGGGCTTGATCCAGGGGATGGTGCCGGACCAGGTCCAGCCGGCCATCTGGAGGGCATCGGTGGTGGTCGGTTCCTGCCTCCAGTCGGTGAAGACCATCGCCACCGCGTGTTCGCGGGAGGCCCGGTACGACTCGGTGAGCAGGTCGGTCAGCCAGGCGCGGTACGAGCGCTGGTCGCGGTTCTCGCCGGGGAAGTTCTGCAGGTCGTGCTTGGCGTCGCCGCTGGTGTACTTCGCGCGGGCGGTCCGCCCGGTTCGGGCCGAGCTAGTGCGGCCGCCCGAGTTGTAGGGCGGATCGGTGATCACTGCGTCCACGCTCGCGTCCGGCAGGGATTTGAGGACGGTGAGCGCATCTCCTCGGTGCAGCGTGTACGACACAGGTGCGGCCTTTCATTCGTCTTGTGGTCGGTCGCGATCCCAGATCTGTTGTGGAATCTGGGAGTACGCACCGGGGATTACCCCTCCGTAGAGCCTCGGGCGGCGCTCTCGTGGGATTGGTGCGGTGGAGGTTAACCGACTTCCCCAGCCACGCCGAATGAGCCCGCACTCGCCTCGAAGGCGGACCTTCGCGAATCCCCAGCCTGCTTGGTGCGGCCGGATTCCGTCTCTACAGTCTCGCCGAGTCCAGGCCCTGGAGCTGCTGGAAATTCGGAGGGACGTACCTCTCATGTGCCGAATGAGATTACGAGCGCGGCTGGCTGCCGCGCGTCAACACCAATGACGTAGATGCGAGTTAGCGACTCCCCTGCGTCATCGCTGCCTTTGGCTCGCTGAGGCCAAGCATTCACGACCAGTGCGGCACCGGTGGCCTTTCGACGAGAACTCCGGTGCTGCTCTGTCTACGAGTAAGGAGCTGCGGATGCAGCTTGCCCGGGCACGTCCTTCGCCCCGGCCCAGGTTTCGACGTAGGCGAGAACACGGCGGTCACCCGTGATCAAGGTTGCCGCGATAGCCGGAGCGGTAGCGGTCGCTCCACTGATCCTGATCGCGCCGCTCATTGTTGCCCTGATCGGCTCCTCGAACGCACAGGCTGCCTGCGGCGACCAGCAGGGTGTCGATACGGCCGCGGTGGCCGGGCAGGTGGAGTCGGTCCTCAAGGGCAGCAGCAGCGGCTCAGTGTCCGTGCCGGGCCTGGACGACCCCAAGGAACAGATCCCGAACGCCAAGGCGATCCAGGCGACCGGCGTAGCGATGAAGGTGCCCGTTCGCGGGCAGATCGTCGCGCTGGCCACCGCCCTGCAGGAGTCAGGACTTCGGAACCTCGACTACGGGGACCGGGACTCGCTGGGGCTGTTCCAGCAGCGCCCTTCGCAGGGCTGGGGGACACCAGAGCAGGTACGCGACCCCGTCTACGCCTCGACGAAGTTCTACGAGGGACTGCTCGAGGTGTCGGGGTGGGAATCGATGACCGTCACCCAGGCTGCTCAGGCAGTGCAGGCGAGCGGTTTCCCTGATGCGTACGCGAAATGGGAGCCGTTGGCGACAGCACTGCAGAAGGCCGTCAGCGCCGTCCTCCCCCAGGGCGGCGCCAACACCATCCCGACGGGCGGCACTCCAGCCCTGAAGGTCCTTGGTGGTGGGTGTGGTGCAGGAGGTGACGGTACGGGCTTCGGTCCGATTCCGCCCGGCTCGCTCCCGGCCGGGTACCAGATTCCGGCGGATGCCCCGAAGCCCGTACAGACGGCTATCCGTTGGGGCCTGGGGCAGCTCGGTACCCCGTACCAGTGGGGCGGTGCCTGCACCGAGCCGCGGGGCCCGGACCCGATGGGGCGGTGCGACTGCTCCTCGCTGATGCAGATGTCCTTCAAGGCCGGCGGAGTCTCGCTGACCCGGACCACGTACACGCAGGTCAACGAAGGACGCGCGGTGCGCGTCGACACCCTCCAGCCCGGCGATCTGCTGTTCACGCGCGGCACGGCCGCCGCACCCGAACACGTCGGGATGTTCATCGGCTCGGGGCTGATTCTGCACGCGCCACGGACCGGTGACGTGGTCAAGATCTCGACCCTCGCGGACTGGAAGCCGGACGCGCTCGCCGCTCGCCGCGTCGTCTGACCGGGCTCCCTCCCCTCTCCCCCATCCCACTCTCGGGCCTCCCCATGCCCATTTTCGAACTGGAGTTCCCTATGAAGTTCGTTGAGAAGGTCCAGTTCCTCGCGTACGACCCTGGCGTCTCACCCCGCGAGGGTGGCCTTCCCGGACTCGACGTCCTCAAGAACGTGATCAGCTCCATCAACCTGTTCGGCATCATCGCCGTGGTCGGCGCGCTGGCCATTTCCGCGCTCCTCTGGGCATGGGGCCATCACAGCGGCGGCCACCAGGCGGAGGCGAATGGCAAGAAGGGCACCGTCGTCGCGGCGGGTTGTGCCCTGCTGCTCGGCGCCGCCAACGGCATCGTCGCGTTCTTCTCAGCGATGGGCACGCAGGTCCACTGATGCCGAAGAAGCGTCTCTCCGAGGGAAGGCACAGCGCTCCTGCCAGCTCGTCGGTCTGGCGGCGGATCCTGATCGGTGCTGTCGTTCTGGCCGTACTGACCGGGGTGGCCGGACTGCTCGCCTACTTCACCCGCACCGATGCCGGCGGTAGCCCGAAGGAACCGGAGGCCAGGGCTTCGGCCGCTCCGTCCGTCCCGGCCAAGCCCTCCGCGGGATCGGGGGGCGGCGCCCCCACTCCGCCCACGACCAGTGACCCGATCGCCTTCGGGAAAGCGGCAGCGCAGGCCCTGTGGAGTTATGACACCCGCGCCCTCTCCCAACCCGAGCACCTGACCGGCCTCCAGCGGTGGATGACAAGCGAGGCGAAGTACGCGGACTGGGCCTCCGTCACCAAACAGATCCCTGACCCGGTGCTGTGGTCCCGGCTGCGGGACAACCAGCAGCACATCACCGCCACCGTGGGCGAGGGGCACTTCCCCGAGGTATTCAAGGCAGCCCTGGCCGCCGACCCCGGTGCCATCACCTCCGCCTACGTCTACGCCGTCACCGTCTCGGGGCGTCAGTCCATCGCCTGGGCCGGTGCCGGCGGTGGAGCGGAGGCCCGCTCCCTCACGCTCGCGGTTCAGTGCCGGCCGCAGCAGAGCTGTGCGCTGGCCGGCGTCCTGCCGACCGTCTCGCCGTGACTCCCCCCGTCCCTGAAAGGAGGTACCCCCTGTGGGAGCCTGCGACATCCCCATGATGGACAAGGTCTGCGGCATCGTCGGCGGCGTGGTCGGTTCCACCGGCGAAGCCGTCACCGACGGAATCGGCGCGTGGATCGCCAAGTCCATGGGCGAGATGGCCCAGGGCGGCGCCGATCTCGCCGCCCAGGCCGTCGACCAGACCACCGGCATCGATCTCAACGCCGAGTGGTTCCGCTCGAACTACGAGCTGCTGCTGCCGATCGGCCTCATCTTGACCGTCGGCACCTTCTGCCTGCAGCTGATGCGCGCCGCGTGGCGCCGCGACGAGCGGGCGCTCGCCCAGGCCGTCAGCGGCACGGTCGGCGGCGTGATCTTCGCGTTCGCCGCCATCGCCTTCACCACCGTCGCCCTCACCGTGGTCGACGCGTTGAGCGCCGGCTTGTTCCAGGCGGCAAACAGCTCGATCGACGACGCGGTACGCCGCATGATCAAGGTCAACCTCTACGGCGCGATGTACGGCTTGGGCTGGGGCATCCCCTCCATCGTCGCTCTCGGCGCCGCCGTCGGGGCGTTCCTGTACTGGGCCGTGATGGTCGCCCGCAAGATCGGGATCCTGGTCCTGGTCACCTTGGCGGTCTTCGCGGGTGCCGGCGGCGGCTGGGAGGTCGCCCGGCGCTGGCGGCGCGGGTGGATCGAAGCCACCGGCACGCTGATCGTCAGCAAGATGCTGATGACGATCGTGTTCCTCCTCGGCATCTCCGCCATGGGCAAGACCGATCCGGCGGACGGCCTCGGTGCCCTGTCGGACGCCATGGCAGGCATCGTGATCATGGTGCTGGTTCTGCTGTGCCCGTACGCGACCTACAAGTTCGTCCACTGGGCTGCGGACGGCGGCGGGCAGGAGGATCTGCACCGCACCGGTGTGTCGGGCGCGGCGGTGGCCGCTCGAGCCGCGAAGACGGCGGGGCAGCTCGCTGTCCAGGCCAGTACCGGTATGCCTGCTCCACAGGGACCGGCAAAGGTACCGGGCCAGGGCTCCGACGGTGTCGTCTCCGGGATCGATCCGAGCGGAGGCTCGGGAGAGATCTCCGGCGGTGAGCAGAAGCAGACCAGCTTCCGATTCGGCGAGGACGCGGGCGGCACGGGCGACAAGGGCCGCGCACTCATCCGTCGGCCTCCCAGTGATGGTGACCGCGGGCAGCCGCTGATCCAGCGTCCCAGCCAGGACACCGGAAGCGGGTTGACCGGTGCCGCCTCGGCCTCGTCCGGGCCGACGCCGCAGGGCTCCGGGGGATCGGCCACGCAGCCGATCCAGGTATACCGGGCCGCTCCCCGTACCGGCTCGGCGGGTCCCGTCGGCGGGCCGACACCGCAAGGCGACGCCACATCTCAGTGGTGGGTCTACCCCAGTCAGCAGAACGGTCCAGCCTCCTAGCTCTGCCCAACCAGGGGGCGGGCCGTGGTTTGTGCGGCCTCAGCCCGCCCCCGTCCCTCACCTCGTGCCTTCTCTCGACGTTCCAAGGACGGCCTCGCCATGCCCTTCGACTCTCCACAGCCCGATGGCCCTGCCACGGTGAAGTTCCCCCACCGCTCGCGCCGTGGCGTCCTGCTCGGACTGTCCGCGCCACAGCTCGTCGCCGCCACCATCACCGGCCTGCTCCTGCTCGCGGTGCTGATGGCCTCCGGTGTAGCCAGCGCGCTCAAGCTGATCCCCCTGTGGACGCTCATCCTCTCGGCCGTCTTCGTACGCCATCGCGGCCGGTCGCTCGCCGACTGGGCGCCGATCGCCCTGCGGTACACATGGCGACGCACCAAGCGCCAGCTGGTCTGGCTCACCCGGCCCTCCAGCCGACCGCGGCGCGACGGACTGCTCCACCTCCCCGGCACCGCCGCGTCCCTGCGCGTCGTCACCTCGCCGGACGGCCGTCTGAGCGCCGTACACGACCCCCACAACGGAACCCTCACCGCCGTGGTCAAGGTCTCCTCCCGGGCCTTCGCCCTGCTCGATCCCTCCACCCAGAACCACAACGTCGCCGGCTGGGGCCGCACTCTCGCCGCGCTCGCTCGCACGGGCCACATCGCCCGGGTCCAGGTGCTGGAGCGCACCGTGCCGGACAGCGGCGACTCCCTGAACCGGTACTGGGGCGCGTACGGCAATCCCCAAGCGCACCTTGCCGGGCCGGTCTACGCCGACCTGCTGACCGCGGCCGGCCCGGCCGCAGCCCCGCACGAGAGCTACGTGGCGCTCGCCCTGGACCTCAAGGCGGGCCGCCGTCTGATCAACCAGGCCGGTGGCGGGCTCACCGGCAGCTTCGCCGTCCTCACCCAGCTCACCTCCACCTTCGACCAGGCCGCCCGCACCTCCGGCCTCACCCCGTCCGGGTGGCTGCTCGCGACCGAGATCGCCGCCGTGATCCGTACGGCTTACGACCCCAAGGCGCTGGCAGCCCTCGACCAGTGGTCGGCCACCGGACGACCGCAGGCCGACCCGGCTGCCGCCGGCCCCGTCGTCCTGGTCGAGAAGGCAGACCGGATCGAGACCGACTCGGCCCACCACGCCACCTTCTGGATCGAGAACTGGCCCCGGATCGAAACCTCTCCCGGCTTCCTGCACCAGCTTCTCTTCACCTCTGGGGTACGGCGCACCCTGTCCCTGACCTACGAGCCCAAGGGGCTGGACGCCGCACTCAAGGACGTACAGCGCAAGAAGGCCACCGTGATCGCGGACGCCGCCGAGCGCCAGCGCAAGGGCCAGGTCGACTCCGAAGAAGACTCGGTGGAGTACGCAGACATCAAGGACCGCGAACGCCAGCTCATAGCCGGCCACGCCGACGTCGCCCTGACCGGGTTGATCACCGTCTCCGCCGACACCGCCGAGCAGCTCAACTCCGCCTGCGCGGCCATCGAGACCGCGGCCGTCGCCGCCCTCGTCGACCTCCGGCCGCTGACCTGGCAGCAGGCCGAGGCCTTCACGAACGCCGCCCTGCCGCTCGCCCGCCCGTAGCCGACCGAAGGGGTTCCTCATGCCGACCGAGTCCCAGGCGGAGCTGGCGTACGCCACCGAGGCCCTCGACTTCCACCGGGCGATCACCGTCCCGGCAGGACCCGTCGCAGCGAGCCGCACCGAACTGGACGGCCTGCACCGCCATCTCCTCTCCCTGTACGCCCTGTTCGACGCGCATGCGACGCGTACTCAACCGCTGGCCAGGGCAGAGGCCGACCAGCTACGGGCGGCCCGGATCCGGATATGGCAGGCGGCGGAGCATCTCCACGGCGCCTTTCACGCAGCTCCCCGCCCCAGCACGGGCCTCGTCCCCTCGCGCGAGGAGTGCCGCAGCCGCCTCCCGCAGGGAGCGCCCGAGCTGACCATCTGCCGACGCCACCTGGAGACCGCCGTCCTCGTACGGCGCGACCACACCCCCGCCGAGCTGCGCGGCCCGTCCACCCGTCTCTGATTCAGGAGCACCACCATGTCCTCCCGCACCCGGGCGACCGCCAGCCCCCTCTTCGTCCCGCACAAGACCGACCGTCGCTCCGCCCGCGTGGCCCGTGACGAGTTCGCCGCCGCCCGCGTACAGGCGAGGCACGCCTCCCAGCCGGAGACCATCCGTACGAAGACGGGCGCCGCCCCCGAACTGCGCCCCACCTACCCGGCCGCCGGCCGACCTGGACCGGACTCCGGCCGCGGTGGGCGGCTCAAGCTCCCCGCCCACCGCATGACAACTGCGACCGCGAGCGGCGCGTACCCCTTCCTCGCCGAAGGCGGTCTCGGAGCCCAGGGGATCTACGTCGGACAGGACGTCCACGCGGAGGCGGCGTTCACGTACGACCCGTTCGCCCTCTACGGGCGCCTGGAGGGCTTCACGAACCCCAATATCCTGCTCGCCGGAATCATCGGCATGGGCAAGTCCGCCCTCGCCAAGTCCCTCGCCGTGCGCGCTGTGGCCTTCGGTTACCGCATCTACGTCCCCTGCGACCCGAAGGGTGAGTGGACGGTCGTCGCCCAAGAGCTGGGCGGCCAGACCATCGCCCTGGGCCCCGGTCTCCCCGGCCGGCTGAATCCCCTGGACGCACCAGCCAGGCCTCACGCCGTCAGCGAGGCCGACTGGACCACCGAGGTCCGCAAGCGACGCCTCCTGCTGCTCGGTTCGCTGGCGAAGACCGTTCTCCGACGCGAACTGCACCCCATGGAGCACACCGCCCTCGACATCGCGCTCGACCACGTGGTGGCGTACCGCACGTCGACCGGCACCACCCCTCTGCTCGGCGACGTCGCCTACGTTCTCGGCTCCCCCGAGCAGCTCGAGGCCGCCACCGGCGACCGGTCGGGACGCCTCGGCCACGTTGCTGAAGACCTCGCTCACGCGCTCCGTCGTCTCATCCACGGCGACTTGGCCGGTATGTTCGACGCGCCGTCGACCGTCCGCTTCGATCCCGGCGCGCCGATGCTGTCCATCGATCTGTCCCGGCTCGGCGGGGCGGGCGACGACACCGGCCTCGTCCTCGCCATGACCTGCGCGAGCGCCTGGATGGAATCCGCCCTCTCCGACCCGACGGGCGGGCGCCGCTGGGTGATCTACGACGAGGCCTGGCGCGTGATGCGGCACGTCGCCCTGCTGGAGCGCATGCAGTCCCAGTGGAAGCTGTCCCGGGGCCTGGGCATCGCGAACATGATGGTCATCCACCGCCTGTCCGACCTGTTGACGGCCGGGGACGCGGGTTCGCGCGGACGAGCGCTGGCCGAGGGCCTGTTGACCGACTGCTCGACCCGGATCATCTACCGCCAGGAGGCCGACCAGCTGGCCACCGCGGCAGCCGTGCTCGGGCTGACCGGCGTGGAGACCCAGGCGGTCTCCGCCCTGACCAAGGGCCGCGGCCTGTGGAAGGTCGCCGGCCGGAGCTTCATCACCCAGCACCTGCTCCACCCGCGGGAACGGAAACTGTTCGACACCGACCTCCGCATGACCGCGTAAGCCCGTGGGTGCCTCGGCAGCCGTGATCAGTAGACCGATGCGACCAACACGTCGAGCCTTGACGCACGCCGTGGCGAGGCCGAGGCAGCTTCACTCTGAACCCGACGTCACCTGCCCGAGCGCCCACTGCTTGACGCGCGCAATCGTGGCATCCGGGTCAGGCGCCGTCGCGTGGACGAAGAACTCCGTGTAGCCCGGCTCGGAGATCGGCAATGCCGGGAGGGGGTGCTCGCGCAGGCGGACCACGAGGTGCCCGGCGGCGAGCAGGTCCCGAGACTTTTCAAGGTCGAGGTCGCCCTTGTCCGCGTGCCAGTAAGAACCGTCATATTCGATGACGAGCTTCTGGCCGTGCGGCAGTTCGACCGAGATGTCGACGAGCCAGGCTGCGCGACGGGCGAATAGATCGTGGCGAAGCGACTGACCGGATGCAGCATTGCCAAAGGCCCGCTCAGCAGCGGCATGGTGGTCCAGCTCAACCTGCGACTTGCCGTGTTCCCTGCACTCCGGGCAGCCGCTGCCGCCCGTCCGGGACGCCAAGGAGACCTGCCACACGTGCTCGGGGCTTGCCGCACACACCCAGGTGGGCACGAACGGCGTCAGACCCGTCGGACGCACCTGCCACGCGGAGACTGGATTCGCAGATGACCACTCCGCGGCCAGTTCAGGGAAGTGGTAGGCGAGCGAGTCAAGGATCGTGCGGCAGACCGGGCATCGGAGCCGCTGCCCCTTGTCGCGCTGCGCTGGTGTTTCCTGCCACTCGTGGCCACAGCCCGGGTCCTGCCACCACCGGGCCTTGCGCGACCCAGGTGACACCGTCGCCAGTTCGACGGCCCCGTTCTTGACCGGATGCCACTGCGAGGCGATCTCCGCTCCGAGTCCGAAGGCAGCAGGGTCGACCTCGGCAAGCAGTGTCCGCTCGATCCGCGTGTCCTGGCTGCGGCAGGACGGGCACCCCGACTTCAGGTACGTGTGCGGCGAGATTCGCGGGTGGTGTCCTTGCGGGCAGCGGAATCGGCGCAGCGGCCCAGAGCCCGCGACGGTCACGGTGCGCGGGTCCTCGTCATCGGCCCACGCCGCGAGCAACTCGGGTACGTCGGCAACCGGCGTCACCGTGTAGCGCTCGTACTCCGCGTTCTGTGCGGCGCGGCGCTTCGGTTCGCAATCGGGGCACTCCGGGGTCGTGACCATGTCGATCACTCTCTTCGGGAACTGCAGCCCGCAATCGGGGCAGCGCCACGAGACCTCTCGAAGGGCTCTGAGCCCAACGGTCTCCCACGCGGCGGCGTCGTTGGTCCCGTGATCCCACCAGTCGAGGACGGGAAGGTCACTGTCCTTGAGCAGGTCGCGCTGCTTCGCCTTCGGCTGCGACACGCGGGAAGTCTGCCGGTCGCGACGGGGATTGGTCTGACACCGGCACCCGAACGCGATGTCTCCCATCCGATCTGCGCTCAAGCGCTCGCAGAAGCGGCAGCGAACGTGGTGAGGGTCGTCCTCGAGCGACGGATCGGTCAACGGTCCGATGTAGTCGTAGCCATGCTTGTCGGCGTGCTCTCGCGCTTCCGCAAATGAGATGGGAGCCAAGTTCGCGTATGCGCCATTGAGGTCACGGGAGTCCTGTGCCCACCCTTTCCAGTAGCACGCCCGGCACGTGGCTTCCCCGCTCGCGTTCTTCTCGACGGTGTACTCGAGTCTGTAATGCGCTTCGCAGCTACACACCAGGCACCGGGTCAAGCGCCATGCCGTCGGTTTGACGAAGGGTTCCAGAGGTTCGAGGCCGCCCCTGTGAAGAATCGCGGTGATGTGGGCATCGCACCAGGCAGCGCGCGAGCGCGTCCGGAACGCGGCCGGCTGCGAACAGCTCGGCTCTGAACAGGGCTGGGGCGGCGCCGTCCGGGGCGACATGGAACTCATGTGCGGATTGTCCCATGCCTACGGTGGCCCATGCCCCCGGTCGGTCGAGTGGCAGGCACGGGCAATACAGATCCGAGTCCTCGCGGAAGGGCCGCCTTCGCCCCGCCTGAGCAAGGGCCCCGAACCTCGTGTCGAAATCGCATACACCTGATCCACGGCTCGGCCAAGTCCGGTGTCCGGAGCGACCCTTGCGCTCCGCGGCCTCGCGGACCTGTAACGGCTCCGCTGACACCAACCCCCGCACCGAGATCGGTACGCCGAAGGAGCTTCAGCCAGTGGCCTTCCCCCTTGAGCCCGATGTCGCGTTCGGTTGGCACCCGGGCCTCGGTGTTGCGGCTGCCGTCGCCGACGCACGTCCGTACCTGGACGAGGTCCTGCGCGGACACGGGTTCAGCCACAGCGCGAGCAGGGACCTCTACCTCCTGCCGGCAGGCACACCGCACGCGGCCGCGGTACGCGCGGCAGCCGGCGCCAGTCGGCGGTTCCAGGAGGCTCACCTGACCGTCGTGGCTGACCCGCGGCTTGCTGGCGTACAGTCCGGCCACCAGCCAGCTGCCGCCAGGCAGGGCGTCGTCGGCGTTAGCGAGGTCCTGGAGCAGATCCGCGACCGGCACGGCGGCGCGGCCGTCGATCCCGGAGCGCTCATCGACCGGGCAGCCGCCAGGTGCGACCAGATGGGCACCTCCAGCGGCGTCGACCTTGCTCACGATCTACGTTCGCTCTCCGCCGAGTTGGCCGACTCAGCCAGCCCTGCGAGCCGTGCGTCACAAACGCGGGCAGCCACAGCCTCCTCGGTCCGTCGCCCGGGTCCGCCATCCACCCCACCGGACGCTGCCCCACGACCTGGCTCGCCTCCGGTCAGCGCCAGGCGTGCCCGTTGAGTCCCCAGCCCCGAAAGGAATGCACTTTTATGGCCGTCAAGACTCTGTGGTCGATCGATCACGACTGCGGACACACCACGCAGGCCGATCTCTCCGACCGTCCAGCCGATCGCCGTGCCGGCTACGCCCGGTGGCTGGCGGGGCGCAACTGCACGGACTGCTGGCAGTCCGGCCGCGGCGAGGACGCCGCGTCGCGATCGGAATGGCTGGAGCGGAAGCGCTCCGCCGAACAGGCGCGCGCGGACGAGTGGGCCGAGCGGTACCGGATGCCACCGTTCGAAGGCACCGAACGCGCTCTCGTCTGGGGATCGCGGTGCCGTCACCAGCTGGTGACGGCGGCCTACACGGCACTGGTCGTGGAGGGTCGGATGAGCGACACCGCGTGGGAGGAGTTCGAGGGGTCCCTGCGGCCGCTCACCCGCGCCGGCTGGTGGATCGATCAGCGGGACGCCGACCCGGAAGACCTTCCCGAGCTCGTCGAAGCGGCCACCTCGGACGACCGGCCCACCGAGAACCCGTTCTTCTGAGTAGCACGTCGAAGCTGCCCCCGCGTTGCCCTTGGACCGCAGGTCAGGTACTCGACCGACAGCCCCTGCAGGCACCCAGGAGCCCTCCCGTGAACCGCAGACCCCTCCACGCTCGCGACTACCTCTCCCGCCCTCGTTCCCCCTGACCGGACTGTGACTTGCCCTCACCTCGCACCCGTACGCCCACGTCCACCACCGGCACCGACTTCCTCCTCTACGTGCTCCTCGCAGCTGTCGGGCTCGGAATCGGTGCCGGATCCCTTGCCTGGCTGTTCGGCAACCTTGCCGACTCGCTGATCGGATCCTCCGGGCCCTGGACCGCGTACGAACCGATGGCGGCCTTGCTCCACTCGTCTGAGGCCTGGCCGGGTCTCCCCCGGGTGGCTCTTGTCATCGCCTGCTACGTCTTGCCCGCGCTGACCGTCCTGGCGGCCGCGCTGGTGGGCGGAGGTATCTGGCTCCGCCTCCGTGGCAATCCGAAGGGGTTGGCCGGACAGCGTGAGCTCGCGTCCCTCCTGCCGAAGGAGGGTGCGGCGAAGTCCATCAGCCTGCGTCCCAGCCTCACGGGCAGCAAGCCCAAGGACGTGGCCCCGAACGATCGCGGGGTGCTGCTCGGTACGCTGCAGCCCGGTCGCAGGGAGATCCGCTCCTCGTGGGAGGACGTCCTGCTCGCCATCATGGCGCCGCGTTCCGGAAAGACCTCGGGCCTCGCGATACCGGCGATCCTCCGCGCGCCCGGGCCCGTGATGCTGACCTCGAACAAGGCCGCCAACGACGCCTTCACCGCCACCTTCGACGCCCGCGCGGGCGTCGGAAGGGTCTGGACACTCGACCCTCAGCAGATCGCCCACGCGGATCGGACCATGTGGTGGGACATCCTGGCCGACGCCCGTGACCTGGCCGGCGCCCGCCGTCTGGCGGGACACTTCGTGACCGCCTGCGTCGACGAGTCGAGCGCCGGTGACTTCTGGTCCACGGCCGCGGCCAACACCCTCACCGCGCTTTTCCTCGCTGCTGCCAACGACGGCCGCCCGATCACCGACGTACTCGGCTGGCTCGCCTCTCCGGCTGACCGCACCCCCGTCGACCTGCTGCACGACGCGGGGCTGGAAGCCGTGGCAGCCCAGCTCCACGGCACGGTTGCAGGCGCCGTCGAGACGCGCGACGGCATCTTCGAGACGGCGAGGCAGTACGCGAGCTGCCTGCTCGACCCGGGTATCGCTTCCTGGGTCACCCCTCCCTCGAACACGGCCGAGGTGCGGGAGTTCCGACCGGAGGCGTTCGCCACCAGCGGGGACACCCTGTTCCTGCTGTCGAAGGACGGAGGCGGTTCCGCCTCCGCGATCATCGCGGCCGCTGCCGACGCGGTGATGCGCGCCGCGGTGATCCAGGCCGAACGCGACGGTGGCCGGCTCGATCCTCCCCTGCTTGCGATCCTCGACGAGGCCGCAAACGTGTGCAAGATCAAAGACCTGCCCGACCTGTACTCCCACCTGGGATCCCGCGGGGTCATCCCGATCACGATCCTGCAGAGCTACCGGCAGGGACAGCGCGTCTGGGGCGACGCCGGGATGGACGCGCTCTGGAGCGCTTCGACGATCAAACTCATCGGATCGGGCATCGACGACGCCGACTTCGCCGACAAGCTCTCGCGCCTGGTGGGCGACCACGACGTGCGCACCGTCTCGGTGTCCACCAGCGAGTCCGGCAGGTCGACTTCGGTGTCGATGCGGCAGGAGCGGGTGCTGCCTGCCGATGCGATCCGCGCTCTGCCCAAGGGGTCCGCGCTCCTCCTCGCGACCGGCATCCGGCCGACTCTTCTCAGCCTGAAGCCTTGGTACCGGGAGCCGGACGCCGACCGGCTTGCCGCCGCATCGGCGAAGTCCACCGCGGCCATCACCGAGCGGGCCGTCGGCAAGGTCGTCGACCAGAACGAGTTCGGCAAGGCGGCATAGGTATGACACCGCTGCTTTACGCGGAGCAAGCCACCCTGGGTGCGGTGCTCCTGGAGCCACACCAGCTCGGCCGACTCGCGCCCTGGCTTCAGCCGGCCCACTTCTACCGTCCGATCCACCAGGCCCTGTACGCCGCGGCCCTCAAGCTGAGGGACGACGGTCACCCCGCCGCCTCGCTCGGGACGCAAGAACCCATCCCCCTGTCGTGGCTGGCCGACACCGTCGTCGAGGCTGGCACCCAGACCCGGGGCGTCACGGCGTCGTACGCCCATCAGGTCGTCTCCTCCTGTCCCCGTCCCGATCATGCCGTGGTGTACGGGCGGATGGTGCTGGAGGGAGCGATCCGCCGCTCTGTCGCGCAGCATGCGACCCAGCTCCATCAGGCCGCTCGCGCCGATGCTCCGCGAGGAACATCGGAGGAGTCGGTCCGCCAGGCCGAGGCGCTCGCGACGGCCCTCAGCGACCTCGGCGGCCGGTGGGGCACCGACGTACAGCCGGTCCCGCATCCGCTGCCACCCCCATTTGTGCCGGCCGAACCGGACGAACAACTGCTGGCTGAAGAGGAGTACCTGCTCGGCAGCCTCAGTGCCCGCCCCGAGCAGCTGGGCCAGGTGGTGGGCTGGCTGCATCCCGGGGACTTCGCCGACGCCGGCCATCAGCAGGTCTACCGAGCGTTGGGAGCTCTGCACCATCGGGGCGAGCCCGTCGACCAGTTGACCGTGCTGTGGGAGATCCAGCGTCGCGGCGCGCTCGCCGACCGGACGCTGGATACGGATCGAGTGCTGCGGATCTGCGATAGCTCATCGCTCGGCGGGGCCGCGGAGCACTACGGCGAGCGCGTGGTGCGCGCAGCCCTCGTCCGCACCGCCGCCGACACCGCTCGTCGGGTACGCGCCCTGGCCGACAACGAAAGCCTCGCTCCGGGGAGGCTGATCGGCCACGCCCTGCATGCACTTGGGCCTCTGAGCGCCGTCCACGACCGCTTGCGCACAGCCACCGGTGACGTGCCGGCCTCCCCGCCTGCGCCTGCCAGGGCGGCACCGGCACGTGAAGCGCGAGCTGATGCCGCGCGTATCCGCAGCAGCGCCCGTCGTCCGGGCTCGCCCCCAGCCCCGGCCTCCACTCCACATCCCGTCTCCTTCCGCCCTGCCCCACGACGGAGTCCCTCATGACCGTACGAGCAGTCCACCCGCCCGACGAGACGTTCGCGCTCCACACCACGGGCCGTGCCTTCGAGGAGGTGCGGGACATCGTCGAAGTTCCCTCGAGCCGCAAGGAGATGCCCGATCTCTTCGTCGCGGCTGACCAGCTTCAGCGTCTGTCTGCGTTGATCGCGGACGTATCCGATGAAGTCCTGTTCCGCGTTGCCACCGATACGGCGGAGCCCGACCCGGGACCGGTGATCTTGGCCTATACCTCGGCGCTCGTACCCGCCGGACGGGCCATGGAGGCCCTGACCGCATCGGCCGAGCAACTCGGCTTCCTCCGACGCTTCGCCCACGTCCTGCCCGGCGCTCCGGAGCTCGAGGAGGGTCGGGAGGCGGCGTTCCTGGTGGTGCAGGATCGCCTGGAGACCGCGCGCGTGGAGCTCGGCGACGCTGCTCAGGGACTGTACGGCGTTGCCGCCCGGCTCGGCGGCGCCCCGCCACGCTCCGTGGCCGCGCTCAGCCGCTCTGCCCGCATGACGGACGCGACCGCTTTCACCTCCCCGGCACCCCGATCGACGCCACCCGCACGGCTCGCGTACACGCCCGCTCCCCGTCATGGCCGATGACCACGTGAGGCCCGGCAGCGGGCCACTCATCGGGAGCCTCTGCTCGGGCTACGGCGGACTTGACCTGGGCGTTCAAGCAGCACTGGGCGGGACCGTCGCCTGGCACGCCGACATCGATCCCGGCGCCACTCGAATCCTCGCTCGGCACTGGCCAACCGTTCCGAACCTCGGCGACATCTCAGCCGTGGACTGGGCCACCGTGCCCGAGGTCTGCGTCCTGACGGCCGGCTTCCCCTGTCAAAGACGTCTCGGTAGCTGGCCGCCGAGCCGGACTGGCCGAAGGCACCCGGTCCGGTCTCTGGCACCACGTCATCCGTGCCGTCGAGGCCCTCAACCCCTGTCTGGTGGTGATCGAAAATGTCCGTGGACTGCTCACCTCGCCCGCCACTTCCCCTGGCGCGATGGAACTCTGCCCGTGGTGCCTGGGAGACGCTGCAGATCAGCCTGCTGTGCGGGCATTCGGAGCCGCACTCGGCTCCCTGGCCGACCTCCGGTTCGATGCACGCTGGTGCGTCGTACGCGCCTCTGACATCGGAGCGCCACACCGCCGCGAGCGGGTCTTCCTCGCTGCTTGGCCTTCCTCCCACCGCCGCGCTGTTCAAGACACCGACCAGCAACCTGGCGACGAACGGTGGAAGCCAGCATCCCGCGAAGCGCAAGCAGGGCGGCCACGGTCCGAATCTCGCGGACGAGGTGGAGTGGCTGTTGCCGATGCCGACGCGCGCCAAGACGACCAAGGCTTCATCCGGCCTGCCCTGCTCCAAAAGGAGTCCGCGCCTCCTTCATTCTCCGCCGCTGCTCTTCACCCTTCCGGACTCGACATCGAGCGGTGGGGGCCCTATGCCGCGGCCGTGGTCCGATGGGAAGCACTGACCCGTCCTGCTCCCGCACCGACCGATCCTGCGGGTCGTTTGAGTCCCCTGTTCGTCGAGTGGATGCAAGGACTGGAAGCGGGATGGGTCACCTCAACGCCTGCACTCAGCCGACCGGCTCAGCTCAGCGCCCTGGGGAACGGAGTGGTGCCGCAGCAGGCCGCCGCCGCGCTTGCGGGGCTCGCTCCTCCAGTGCAGGGCTGCCCGCATCGTCGGGCGAAGTGATGTGGCGGGGCTCTACTCCGGATCTCCGGCTGAGCCAAGTCGCCGCTTCCCCGGACCCTCGACATGCCATCCATCCGACTCCGCCAAGGGGCTCGCCATGCCCGAACATGCCCACGCCGGGCCGGTACGCGTCTCGGACCACGACCTGGACGACCTCGTCGCCACGGTGACGCGCCTGGTCACGGACAGCCGGAAGCACGACGAGAAGATCTCGCGCCTGGAAGAACCGGCAGAACTGATCGAGGACTCCAACCTGGCCTCGAACCTGCGGCCGATGCTGTCCGGCTCAGGGGACGCACCCCACTCCCCTTCGGACGCTTCGTCCTCCTTCTTCATCTTGGCATTGGACGGCACTGCGTACACGGACGAGCTGGCTGCCCTGACGGACTGGGTCCACCACCTTCTGCTGCCGGTATACGGCCGGGAGATCACCACCAGTCGTCCCTGGTGCGGACAGTGGTCCGAACACCCCGAGGCCGTCGCCCGCCTGCATGGCCTGTGGCTGGCATGGCAGCAGCTCACCGATGCCGAGGCCGGCCCCGCTGGGCCCTCCACATGGCACCGGGACCATCTTGATCCCGCCTGGCAGCAACTCCGTTCCCCTGAAGGCCCTTTCGGCGCCTGCACCACCAGCCCCACGCGGCCCGCGCACCGGCTCCTCTCTGCACCCGAAGCGGTGGTCTGAGATGGGATCCACTGACAAATCTGCAGGCCCGCCGGACTTCCGAATCACCGGCTTCGAACCGGTCAGTGCCTTGACCGAGGACTCCTACGAGCTCGTCGCGTCAGCGGAAGAGGACCTTGCCGTCGTTGCCGCGCACCACAGCGCCAATGGCAGGGACACCTACTTGGTCCTCTACGACGCCACCGCGATCTACGGCAACCCGGGCGCCCCGGCCTACGTCGCCGTGCACGTCACCAGGGACCTCGAACGGCGAGTCTTCGACTTCAATCACGCGCACCACCCCCTTCTGCCTTTGGCACAGAACTGGCTGATCGCGAAGGGCTGTCCGCCGGATGCCGTCCGCACACCCACCGACCGCGGGCCCCAGCCGGCAGACGCCCTGACCTCCCGGCTCGAAGGACTCCTACGGACCAATGTCGGGCAGCGGTACCTGGTTCTGGACCACTACACCGATCACCAGAGCAACTCCAACGCCGGGGCCCGGACTTCGACCCTCGTCCACGATCGCCACCCTCTCTCCGCTGCCCACCCGTACAGGGTGTTCATGGAAGAGGTCACCCAGGACTTCGGGACCTACACCGTGCGGGAAGGAGCATTCAGCAGTATCGAGGCTGCGGACCTCTGGATTGCCGCTGTCGACCTACCGCTGCCGCCGGCACCAACGTCGGTCCAGGGGCAACGTGCTGACGCAGCGCGCATCAGGACGACATGCGCCGACGCAGCGGTCTCGGCACCCACGGATGCCACGTGGACCGGTGAGCGAGTCGGAAGGACACCAGCCGCGCCCCGCCGGCGTTCGCGATGAAGACGGCCCGATTCGCCTTTGCCGCTCATCCCGACGCCCTGGCTGACCTGCGCAGGGTGCCGGATCAAATTCGGGATCTGGCCCTGCTGGAACTGCAGCACCTCGTCCACGGCAACGAACGCGGGGCAGCCATGCAGCGCGAGCTCGCCGGATGCCACAAGGTCTACGTGGATCCCGAGACACGCTGGCGACTGGTCATCCAGTTCCGTGACGCGCCGTCCTCGTCCCAGCACCGACGGGAGATCTACCTGCTCGCGGTCGGCGAGCGCCAAGACAACGCCGTCTACCGCACCGCCGCACGGCGCCTCCACCGCATACCACCGGCCGATACCTCTGACCGCGTCAACCCGCGAGCCCAGGCTGCCCGCGCCCGATCCATGCACCCGATGTTCGTACGACAGCCATTACCCCAGGAGGTTCCCGCCTTTGCCTCTTACCCCGACCGCTCCGCAGCCCGCCCCGGACGCAGGACCCCGTGATGCCGAGGGGATCCTCGTCGCTCCCGTGGCCCTGGCTGGGAGCGGATCCAGCCGGACCGGCTCCGCACCTCTGGACGAGGCCGCGGGCTGGTCCAAGGTCATCGCCTTCGGGACCGATGCGTACTACACCAGCCCGTGTCAGAGGGTTCGGATCGCGAACCCCGTAGAGGGTCACTACGGCGGCTGGACCATCACGTTCGCCGAGGACGCTCTCGGCGTACCGGACTGGATCACCACGTTCGACCGGGACACGCCCGCCGAGGTGGTCACCGCTTTCACCACCACACTCGTCGAGGGCTTGGGCAACACCTTCCGCGACCGCCTCCGGGGCGGGAAGCACTACACCCCCAGCAGCCCGGCGGCCCTCCTCGCCGAACGCGACTGGCACCCGGCTGACCGTCAGCCCGGAGCCCACTACCAGCTCTCGCCGGACGGCCATTCCGCCTATCGGATACGCATCGGCCGACTGCACGAATACGACGAACTGATGGACCCCGAGCTCTCCACATGGCGACTCTCCGGGGGCTTGGATCCCCTCACCGCGCCGACCTGGCAGGCGTACTTCAGCACCAGCACGCCCCAGCACCTGATCGCAGCCTCCGCCATGGCACTGGCGGACCCTGCTCCGGTCTCGCGGGTCGCCCACGCAATCCCGGACCTCCATCTCCCGCTCGTCACCGTCCATCCCGCCTCTGGACCACAGCAACCGCGGACCGCTGCAGCCCTTGCCCGGTCCACGAGGGCACCAGGGAACCCCGGCACTGCTTTGCCCATCGTTCCGGCTCAGGCCGCCTACTCCGCCCCGCCCCGTCGGCAGCGCTGACGCCCAAGTGGACACCGGCGCTTCGCCCAGAGCAGACGCGCATCCGCCGCGATACTGGGGATTCTTGGAAACGGTTCTGGCATCTCTTCCGGATGCTGATGGTGATCTCCAAGTGGAACATCGGTGCGTGCGAATGACCGCTGGTCGCGCGACGGGCGTTTAAGCCGGCCTGCTGGCCAAGCGGCAGCCGCGAGCAAGTCCGTTGGCTGCAGTCCGCCAGTCTCAGGGGGTACAACACCTCCGTGCCAACAGGCTGCGACAAGATCACCAACAACATCCGAAGTGTGAGTCAGAACCCGATCTCGAGCACCAACACCGCCTGAGCGTTAAACAGCGTGATCTTTTCGCGCTCCCGCGAAGGACAGGTACCTGCCCGAGAGCGGGCTGAGCTGGATTCGACGGCAAGCCGTCACGCTCACAGAACCACTGGGACCCCACCGCCTGAGATGCACGACACGCGACCGCCGCCGGGTATCAGGGCCGGATGCGCAGGTGACCATTTCTGGAGCGCACGGCGGGTGATGAGGGCGCACCGCCTGCCACAAACGCCTCCCGCAGCCTCACTCATCGTCACGGTGCGGGACTGGCCGCGTTGGGGCCGTCGATGGGTTCCTTCATGGCGCGGATAAGCCGGGATGCTTCCGCAAGGCCGTGCTTGTGAAGCAACATCAGATACGTCGTAAGGACGAAGGCAGGCAGACTGCCGACGAGTACGCCCACGGTCGGCAGCCCAAACCGGTCGCCAGCAAGGCAGAGCAGGAGAACGAGCAGCGCCGACTTCACGGAGGCCCGTACCAGGTACCGTCCTGCGATCCGATCGGGATCGAGTTCGGTTTCAGGGAGCTCATCGACGGGCAGCAGGCGCGTGAAGCGACCGGAAGCGAGGTTGCCGACCACCTCCGTGACGTGGAGCCCCAGCGTCCGGGCGGCCTCCCGGGGGTCGTCAGCCAGCTCGGCAGCATCGCTCTCCAAGGCTTTGAGTACGCGCTTGGCGTGGTCGCCCATCTGGGCTCGGATGTCACCCGCGTGACCGAACTCCTTGGCCACGTCCCCCGGCAGCTCCCAGAACATCTGGCGGAGATCAGTCGTCTTGTCGGCAAGCTTCGCCGCTTGGGTGTAGTCGCCCGCCTCCCCGGTAGCCACGGCGGCGGCCATGGTCACCAGATCGAGCAGGCCGTACAGCGGCCGGTAACACCCGGCAATGAAGTCCCCCTTCCACGCCGAGATGATCCAGACGCCGGCCAGGGTGCATCCGAGCAGCGTGAAGAATGAGCTCGGCGTGCCCAGGTCGAAGTAGGCGAACCATGACGAGCACTCGGCAGGGGAAAGGGTGAAGCGTCCGCCCGGTGTGCACGCAGGTCCATGGACCGCCGCTCCCGAAAGGGCGATCGCGCCGAACGGGTATCCCACACGGCGCAACCTCCGGAGGAAGGTCCACCTCCGGTAACCGAGGGCTTTGCGGATCATCTCCATGTCGAGTGGTGCGCCCAGCTCGGCCGCAGCCTTCCCGGCAGGAGCGAGATGCTTTTCCACTCGGCGGTGGTGCAGGCGGACCATCGGGTGCCGCCACGTCGGTGTCTCGGTAGTGCTCAACTTCCCCCCTCATGAACGGATGAAGGGAAGCGTAGGACGGATGCCTGACAAGGCGTCACGCGATTCGCATGCTGGAGCGTATGCGTCCACGAGGGCCTGATAGTCAGCCGGCAGCCGGATCGCGGGCTCTGCAAGGAGCCGGTCCCAGTCAGCGGGTCCACGTAGCGGTTCTGGGCCGGGCCGAGCATCGCCGTTTCGGCCGGTGCAGCTGCGGCGCCTGTCAGCCCGCGAGTGCGCCGTCATCGCGGCAGAACCGAGCTGTCCTCTCTGGGAGATCGGACCTTGCATGCTCTGCGCGGAACCCATTCCCCGTTACGGCCGATACAGCCCTCTCGCGTGCTCCAGCTGCCGGGCGACCACCCAAGCCCGGTGAGGGTCACCGCCGGGGGCGGCGGTTCACCCCGGCAGCGGCACGGGCTGTTCCATCAGTGTGCTCCGCAGCGCCCTGCCGGATGCTCACTGTTTGGGCGTCCCAGCGATGGGGGGCGGCCCCAGCCGTTGCGGGGAGTTTCGCCGTTCGCCGCACGCGCCAGACCAGGACGTCCGTGATGTTGTCCGCGGACTCCAATTCGCGCTGGTCGATCGCTCCCTGAAGCAGCGCCGTCGGCTCGTAGCCTGCCCGTTCGGCTTCGTCTAGCGTGGCCGCGAGTGCGTCCCAACCAGGATCGGCCAGAACCTGATCGGCACGCTCGGGAAGAGTCGAGCTCACGGCGTCAGCATGTCGTCGCCGAGTTGAGGGAGTGAGCCGTCGACCCTGCTCGCGCATCGCGCCGAGCGGGGACGCGGAGGACGAACGGTATGCCGCTCGGAGGTGCCAGGCCGCCTGGCGGGCGGCGGCGGCTTGTTGGGCGTGGCCGCGGGCCGAGTGCCAGTGCACGGCGGCGATCGTGGCGAGGACGAGCGTGGACAGCAGCATCGCGGTGGCGCCGCCGTCTTCGCCTCGACCGAGGGCGTCGCCGGCACGGACGATGCCTCGTGCGGCGGAGCGGATGGCGCGGTTGCCCGAGCGTGCTGCGCGGATGTGGGAGCGGGTGGCGCGTTCGAAGGCGCTTGCTGCCTGGTGCAGTTCGCCGCGTGTCGAGACGGGTGAGGTGTGGGCGAGGGCGTCGAGCAGTTCTCCCATGCCGACGAGCTGGGCTGCTGCGTCTTCGTCATCGTCTGCCGTGAGAGTGGCTGCGGCGCGCTCGACCAGCGGGGCGGCGGTGCGACGGGTACGGGCCGGGCGCGGATGGTCCTGGTCGTCGCCACTGGGGCCGTCGTCCAGGGGACCAGCAGCGAGACGTTGGCGGATCTTCGGGAGTGAGAGGTCGGGGGCCAGTTTCGAGCCGGAGAACCAGATGGGTTCCCCGTCCCGGTTGCGGTCGCCGGGAAGGGCCACCTTGTAGCCGAGTGTGTCGCCGGAGGGTGCGAGTCGCTTCTCGACACGGAGCCCTGCCTCCCTGAGCCGCCGGTAGAACTCCTCTTCAGTTGCGGCTCCTGCCAGGGCCTGGCGTACCGATGCACGGAGGGTCTCCCGGCTCGGCTCAGGGCGGCCGGTGCGTTCTGCTTTCGATCGTTCGGCACTCGTCGGGCGCTGGGCGGCAGTGCGGTCACCCGGATTGAGGACCTGGAGGCCGAACTCGGCTTCGATCCGCCGGCATTCCGCCTGCGCCCGGATGCCGTCCTGGTGCCGTCGCGGTCGGCGCCCGTCTTGGCGTACGAGGGTGGCGACGAGGTGGATGTGGTCTTCGGCGTGGCGTACGGCGATCCAGCGGCAGGCCTGGCCGTCCCCCTCTTCGGCAATGCCCGTGGCGTGGATGATCCGTCGGGCGACCTGCGCCCATTCGGCGTCGGTCAGCCGACGGTCGCCGGGGGCGGTTCGTACGGGGCAGTGCCAGACGTGCCGAGCCGGGCGTCGGTGCTTCGGTAGCGCCAGGACGGGCAGGTCGAGTCGGTCGGTGAGCTGCTTGAGGGTGGCGGCGGGGTCTCGGCCCGGGTCGGGGGCCAGCTCTGGCAGCCAGGAAGCCACCAGGTGGGGGTCGGTGTGCTCGTCTCGGCGGCCCGGGCCGTAGAGGTAGGCGAGGAGCCCGTACGTCCGACCCCCGGTGGAGATGTCGGGTACCACCCGGTCAGCGCTTCGCGAGCTGGGTTGCGGCGCCTTCGACCCGGGTGGCGGCGCGCAGGACGCGGCGTACGGCTTCATCGGCGTAGTCCGCATGGCCGCCGCTGTTCAGTACGCGGGCGATCTGGTTCAGGTTGTTCCCGACGCGGGCGAGCTGGGTGGTTGCGCTCATCAGCTCGGCGACAAGGCCGCGCTGGTCGAGGAGCCAGGTCTTCGGGCCGTGCTGGGCCCGGGCGACGGCGACTGCGGCGTCGGCGAGGAATCCGGCGGTCTTCAGTCCGACGGCCTCGGCGGCGCGTTGAACGTCGTCGAGTTCGTGTCGGGTGAGGCGGACGCTGCGTACGTGGTCGCGCTGCTCGTGCTGGCGCAATCGGGGGCGGGTGCGCGTGGCGGCGCTGGGTAGCTTCTCCTCCCCTGGCTGCGGTCCGCCCCCGGTCGCAGCCATCGGATCCGGCGCCCCCTGGTGCCTGTCCTCCCCCGCCCCTGAGGGGGCGGGGGCATGCGCTTCCGAAACTCCTCCGCTGCCACGGGCTGCGGAGGAGTTTCGGAAGCTACAGCTTGCTCGGCCGGGTGCCGGGCAGTGGTGCTGCTCGGGGCCGTTGGGAGGCTCAGGCCGTTCGACGGCACGGCTCACCGGTGCCGCTCCGATGTGGGGCGGCGGAGGTCGAGGAGGGTCCGGGCCACGTAGTCGATGGCGAGCACGGGGTGGTGGAGGGTGAAGGGGGTGCTGGTGGTGGTGCGCCAGACGGTCCATGCGCCGTCGGGTCCGTGCTCGAACCGGTGCAGGTGGCCGTGGGCCAGGAGCACGGTCATCCAGGTGTCGACTTCGGCCCGTGTCGCGGGGGTGGTGCGCCGCATGGTGTCTCCGGTGGTGCGTGGGGGGCGTGGTGTTCGGTTCTGGCCCTCGGCTGCCCTGGTCGGGTGCCGGGGTGGTGCATGGGATCGTCCGAGGTCACCGAGGCCGGGTGTCCTGGCCGACGGCCTCGATCCGCAGTTGGTCCATCAGGCCGGTGAGACGGTCGTTGGCCAGCGGGAGGCCCTGGCCGCGGATGGCGTCCGCGACCACCTGGCGGGTGGCCTTGCCTGCTTCGGTCACCGCGCGGCGGGCGATCGGGAGGAGGTCATCGATCACCGGGACAGTGACCGGGGGCGCCGGGTGAGCTGTCCGAGGGCCGCGCGCGGGACGGGCAGCGGAGGTCGCCGTCAGGTGCTGGCGGGCGGCTTGCGCAGGTCTGTTGCCGGCGGCCGGGCTCTCGTCGGGCGCGCGGCTGTGCTGCGTGTCAGGGGCGGGCGCTGGCCGCAGGACACGGTCACCGGCCGGGTTCGCCTCGGTCACCTGCCCGATCCTCCGCTCAGGGGTCGCCTGGGCTCGGCTGTCAAGCCCGGGCTGGTCGGCGAGCGAACCGGAAAGCCGACCGGAAGTCACTGGGGTGACGGTCACTCGGGCCGTACGGCCGTCCCGGTCGCCCGGCTGACCGGGGACACCGGACACCTCTGTCCGGCGGGCGATGAGGATGTACAGGTGGACGCTGCCGGCGAGGGCGAGCGGGGCGAGAGTGGACAGGATGCCGACGGTCAGGTCACCGAGCCGGAGTCCGGCTCCGGAGGACTGCTGCTGGTTGAGGCGGATGGCGTGGAGGGCGTTGGCCCAGATCGAGGCAGCCGTGGCTCCTCCGAAGAGCGTCCAGACGTAGGTACGGGCGGTGAGCGGCGCGGTACTCATGACGAGCAGCGCGCGCACCCCGTAGGCGATGAAGCCGTCGATCACGAGGGGAAACAGGTACGTCAGGAATCCGCGGACGTGGATGGCGGTGGCCATCTGCTGGAGCGCGTCGTAGGAGAGCGCACAGGCGGCAGCACCGAGGATGACGATGGCGGCGCGGTCCCAGCCGTTGATCCGCGCTGTGGCTCGGCCCGTCATGCGGCCCTACCGAGCTCCGTGGGGTCGGTCGGCAGTACGGCGTCGGCGGGCCCGGCCTTCTGGGGCTTCCTCGTGCCGATGGCTCGGTTGCGGAACTCTCGGCGGGTCTTGCGGTAGAGCTTCCCAGCGTGGTCCTCGGTGACCTTGAGGAGGCGTGCGAGCCGGTCGATGTCGGTACCGGTCTGGTAGGCGGCGCGGGCGACGGCCTGGCGCTCGGCTCCGGTGAGGTGGATGTCGCGGCCGGCGAGGGCGGCGTCGACTCGCGCGTAGTCAAGACGGTTGGCCAGCTTGCTGTGCAGCGAGGCTCGCTCTTCCTCCGTCATGCCGCCTCGGATGCCTTCGCGGTCGCCGTTCTCGAGGGCGGCGTCCAGGCAGGTGCGGCGGACGGGGCATTGGCTGCACAGGGTTTTCGCCGCACGGATGCGGTCGGTCTCATCAGGGTCGGGGAAGAAGAGGCCCAAGTCGACTCGGTGGTGCGGGGTCGATCGGCAGGCGGCTCGGTCCTGCCAGGTGTGGTCACCGAGGGTGCGAGGCGTGTGGGGGTCGGGGGTGGTCATGCGGGTGTCTCCGTATCACCCCGGCCTGCGCTCTGCAGGTGCAGGCCGGGGGTTGGTGCGTACGAGGGGGCGCACTGCGGTGGCTAGCCCCGGTGGGAAGGTCAGGTGGCGGTGGCCGCGTCGAAGCGGCGGCGTTCGGCTGCAAGGGCGCGTCTGCGGTCAGGGCCGTCGAGGATGACCTTGTCGGTCATCTCCGTGAGGCGGGACGCGACCCGGTCACCGATGTGTTCTCTGAGGTCGGCCATGCCGAGGTTGGTCGTGAGCAGCGTCGGGAGCATCTCGTTGTAGCGGCGGTTGATGAGCCGCATCGTGATCTCCTCGGTCCATTCGCTGTTCTTGGCGGCGCCGAGGTCATCGACGATCAGGAGGGGGCAGCGGGCGAGGTCCATGAGTTCCCGCTCGCCGTCGTGGCCGGGTCGGGGGCGCAGGTCCGCGTAGAGGTCGGCGGCTGTCGTCGCCTTCCATCGGAGGCGGACCCCAGCCGACACCAGGCAGCGGACCGCTCCGTACGCCTGGTGTGTCTTGCCGGTGCCGGTGGTGCCGACGATGAGGAGCGACCGGCCTTGTCCGATCCCGGGGGCTCCGCCGGGACCGGGTCGGCCTGCCTGCGCGACGTCCCGTACCCAGGCGCTGATGGCCGGGTGATCGGCGACCGCGTTGCGGTAGCGGGCGGGGATGCGCGCCTCGGCTGCCCTGAGGGCGGCCAGCGGTTCCTCGACCGGCGCGGGGATCGCGTCGGGGTTCTGGCCGCGCGAGATGAGGATGCTGGTGAGCCGGCGGGCGAGGCCGCCGACGCGCTGTGCGTCGTAGTCGCGCATCACAGCTCCTCGGCGTAGGCGGTGGCCGGGTCGGTCGGGTTGGCCCATCCCCGGTGAGCGGGGAGGCCAGGCCGCGATCCCGTTCGGGCCAAACCGGTGGGGGCCGCGTTCATCGCCTCGTGGACCAGGCTGGGCAGTGTGCTCGGGTGAAGCCCCTTGGCACGGTGCCTGGTCAGACCCTCGCGTACGTGGGCCGGGTCGATGCCCTCGGCGAGGAGCTTGGCGGCCTCCCGGCCGAGGCGGCCGAGTACGTCGCGGGGCGGTCGGTGCGTGCAGGCGGAGGCGTACTCGGCGATGAGCTGCTGGGTCGAGGGGGGCTCGGGTGCGGGAGCGCTCGCGCTCCCCGAAGGTAGAGATCCTAGATCCACGTTCCTAGGTCCTAGATCCGGACGGTGAGGCGTCACTGAGGGCTCACTGGGGGCTCCGTGAGTCGTCATGGAGGGTCCAGTGAATGCCCTTTGAGCTGGGGTTTTCTGATTCATTGAGGGCTCATGCATGTGCTTCGAACCCTCCGTGAGTCCTTGCTGAGGGGTCACGGAGGCCTCATGTCTTGCTCCGTGAGGGCTCATGGGCTGTGCGGCCGTAGCACGCTCGCCTTCGTGTTGTGCGCAGGCGGGGTGGCGTATGCCGCTGGGGCGGTTGATCTTCTGGTGGAGGTGCCAGGTGGTGATGTGGAGGTACCGCTTGCCGTCCTCGCCCGCGTAGCGGCAGACGAGGTCCTGGGAGGCGAGCTGGGCCAGGTCGTCCTCGACGCCGACGGGTCCGTGGTCCGGGCGCAGCGACCACAGCAGCCCGGCGAGAACCGCGGGTTGGTCCCGGAAGCGTCCGTGGTCGTCGGCCTGGGTGAGCAGGCCGAAGAAGGTGCGCTCGGCGGTGAGGGAGACCGCGGCCAGGGACTCGGAGGCGAAGGCCTCCGGCTTGATGGTTCTGATGCGGGCCATGGTCAGCTCGCCCCCTTGGCTGCTGTGTGCCGCTCGTTCGCGGGGCGCAGGGCTCCGCTGTCGAGGTCGAGGTCGTACGGCTGGTCCCAGCGGACGTCGGGGTGGGCGCGGATGACCCAGCGTGCGGCGGTGAGGCCGCGGACCCTGGTGAGGGGTATGCCGCGGCCCGTCCGGTCGTAGGCGCGGCAGAAGGGGCTGGGCCAGCTCTGGGTCGGATCGAGCTGGGAGATGCGAAGCACGGCTGCTCCGGGTGCCATGTCCGCGAGGATGCGGGCGAGCCGGTGTGCCCGTGGGCTCCGGTACTCGGGCATGCGAGAATTCCTCACTCGTAGGTGGGGCGGGGCGGCCGTTCTCGTCGAAAAGGCCAGCCGGCCCGCTCCGGTTATGAATCCGCGCCCTTCGGGGTGTCGGCGCGGCGCCCGGGAGCGGCTAACTCCTGGGCGCCGCCTCCCTCGCCTTGGACGGAGCGCGGTGCGGTTCCCCGGGCGATCCCCGAGGGAGCAGCAACATATGCACGATGCCCGCAACACTCCAGCGGACAGAGGGTGTTGTGCGCGATCGACGCCAACTCGACATGTACTCCCGCAGGGCCATCGCGGCATCTACGGTGAAGTCAAGCGCCAGGCACCCCCGAACCCCCGCCGGCAGGGCAGGAGCACGGTTTACCGAGGGCTGACTCTAATGAGACGTGAAGAGCAGGGTCAATGTTCTTCAGTCAATTGAGACCCGGAAATACATCTTGTCCCGGGACGTGAAACGCCTCCACCTCAATGAGCGAGGTGGAGGCGTTCTATGTCCCTCGTCCGGGGACGGTGATGGAATTTACGCAGCGAAAGGTTCGGCGAGTAGCTGGTTTATTCGGCCAGCCGCCTCTCGCGTATAAATGATCTCTTCAGTGGCGTCCGGAGACATGTCTGCGGAGAGCTTCGCCAGCACCACCGCTCCCGTCACCGAGCCCCAGCTGACCGGAGCCGCCACAGCGCACCAGCCCGCGCGCACCTCCTCACGGGAGACGGCCACACCTCGCAACGCGACGTCAGCAGTGGCGCGCAGGAATTCCCGAGGATCCTGGATGTACCCAGGGCCAACAGTCGGCAGCGGAGGGTCTTGTCCGGCAACTACCCGCTGGGCACTGGCGGGCAGCCCAGACAGGATGGCCCTTCCTGCGGCGCCCGCCCGAAGAGAGCACTCCGAGGTCAGGTACTCCGCGCGAGTCACGCCTGCCTCTGCCAAGGCCGTGTCTCGGGTCACCAGCTGCTCAGTCCTGCGTCGGGCGGTGGTGAGCCCGGCGATGGACTCGATGGCACACAGCACACCGCCAGCCTCGCCGAGCAGCCGATACAGGACCTGGCGCTGACGATCCTCGGCGAGCCGGTACGTCGTGGCACGGACGCCGGCACGGACCAGACCGGAGCCGAGCCGATATTTCCCGGCATCGTCCCGCACGAATACGTCGTAGGCGAGTCCGGAATTCAATATCCGGTGCACCGTGCTCTTGTTCAGACCTGCTTCCCTCGCTATGGCACGCGGTCCGTGCGACGGTCCATCCATGAACGCCAGGGTTCTCTGCACGTGAAATACACGGCCGCACACCGTGTCCGTCATATCTACCTCCAAAACCGCCATACGTCGGGCAACGCGCGTGGGCGCAGTCCCGACGGGTATCAACCGGGCGGTACGCCGTCCGCGCAAGCGTCCCAGCCGCGAGAAGGAACTTCCGCTTCAGGAAGTGCGACTTCCGGGACTAAAGCCCCCTCCCCGCAGGCTCCCTGCAGGCCTCACGTGCAACTTCCCAGGGCTTGCAATCACTGGGCCCGCACATGAAGGGATCACGTCGAGCACTCGCGCAATCACGACGAGCGAAGGGAATGCGATGCCTATCCCAGCAGGAAGTCGGGACCAAAGTCCTGATCCACGACCTGCCCTCGATGAGCTGATTGGACTCGCAGGTCTTCTGCGCGCGTGGCGGGCGGCGGCCGGCACGAAGCTGCGCCGCAGCAAACCCTTGTCCCAGGCCGAAGTAGCAGCTCGGGCCGGGATGACCGAGCGCTGGTACGGGGAGCTGGAACGCGGGGCGTCGCCCCGCCTGAGGCGGGCGAAGATCGATCAGCTCGCGGAGGCCCTGCTTCTGGACGAGGACCAGCGCGAGACGCTGTACCTGTACACCGACGGCGCCTCCCCGCCGCGGGCGGTCACCCCGCCAGGCCAGACGCCCGGCCTCCACCCGCTCCAACTACTCCTCGACCACCAGATGCCCCGCCCCGCCTACCTGAGCGATGTCGCGTGGAACATCGTCGGCTTCAACCGGGCCATGGCGCAGTGGTTCCCCTGGGTCCTGGAGCCACGCGCCAACCTGATGCGTTGGGCACTGCTGCACCCGGACGCCCGTGAGCAGTACGTCGACTGGGAGGACCACGCGCGCATCTATCTGGCCATGCTGCGGATGGCCCTGGTCAGACACGACCGGCTCCCGGAGCTCGCCGCGCTCCTGAACGAGCTCTTGGCCAATGGCGACTGTCGCCGCATCTGGGAAAACAAGCCCGAGCTGGTCAGCAACCGGGACGGACATGTGTTCCGCCTCCACATCCCGCGCTTCGACCACCAGGACATCGAGGTCGTGTCGCAGGTCCTCTATCCCGCCGCGTTCCAGGACCTCCGCTTCGTCGCCATCACCTGGCTGGGAAGCCGCGAGGACCCCGGAGCAGACGCAGTTCACGGCGGCCCGGCAACCCAACAGCAGCGCAGGACTCGAGTCGCGCCCATGGCGCCTTCTCCAGGCTCGGCACCCCGGCCCTACTGGGCGCTCGACTCCTACGAAGCTGCGCGGGCGCTGGCCGGCGATTCCCCCCTGGATCTGCCGGCCCTCAGCAGCATGGTGGGGCCCGGCACCCGGCTCACCGCCGACTACACGGGACAACAGATCATCTGGGCGAGCAGCGAGGCCGGCGGCACCATCGCCTTCGAGGACCTCTCGACGCAGGAGGCCCTCGCACGCATCCCTGCTTCGGCGCTGACCGCCGACGCCCGACGCGAGTACCAGGACCTGCTCCGCTGCACGCTGGCACCCGACCCCCGGACCGCCATGCGCCAGATCGACGATCTGCTCGCTCCGCACAGCGCGGCTCTGGACCTCCTGCGCGACCTGCGAAACCAGGTCAGCTGTACCAGCATCGCCCACTCGGCCGCATGATCCAGTGAGTTGATCGCCTCTCCGAGACCGCAAGGGACAGAAGCCGTCGAGGACGGCCGGGCCAGCTCCCTCAGCTGTGCCGACTTCGATACTGGCTCGGCGAGAGTCCGAGGACACGCTGGAATGCGCGGCGCATCGCTTCGGTGGTGGAGTAGCCGCTGGAAGAAGCGACGTGCACGACATCGTCGTGCGTATCCTCCAGCAGGCGTCGCGCAGTCTCCAGGCGGGTGTGGGCCACATAGCGCCCCGGGGTGATTCCCGTTTCACTGGAGAATGAGCGGGTGAACTGGCGAGGCGACAGGTTCGCTCGGTGGGCCAGCGCCTCGACGGACAGGTCCTCGTCGGGGTGATCGGCAATCCACTGCTGGATCTCGCGCAGCACCGGACGCTCTGCGATCTGCGCTCGCATCTGGGCACTGAACTGCGACTGCCCACCGGACCGGCGCAGAAAAACAACCATGTAGCGAGCCACCGTCATCGCCGCGTCGCGCCCAATGTCCGCCTCGACGAAGGCAAGAGCCAAGTCGATCGCCGCCATCGCTCCTGCGGCCGTGTAGACGGTGCCGTCCTGGACGAAGATCGGGGTCGGGTCCACCGACACGTTGGGGTACCGGTTCGCCAGTTCCTCGGCGCGGCTCCAGTGCGTTGTCACCCGCTTGCCGGCGAGCACACCGGCCTCGGCCAGGAGGAAGGCTCCCGTGCACACCGAGACCACACGCTGGGCCTTCGGCGCGTTATCGCGCAGCCATCGGACGACGTCGGGATTGCAGTCGGTCGGTCCGGTCAGGTACCTCGTACCTCCCGGGACGATCAAGATGTCGGGTGCGGCAGCCTCGGCCAGGTCTCCGTCCGCCCCCAGCGTCACGCCGGAAGGCGCGTCCACGGGGCCGCCTCCTGGCGAGGCCGTGGCGATGCGGTAGGCCGTCTGACCTGGCGCGGTGGGGGCAAGGTAGGCATTCGCGCCGGCCAGCACACCCAGCGGGCCGGTTACGTCCAGCGCCTCGACTCCGTCGAAAAGGGTGACCAGCACGGTATGCGGCCTCATACATCAACCATGCCCAGACCCTCACGCGACCGCAATGTCGGGAAACCCTCCCTTTGTGACATCCATCAGCAGCAAGGCTGGACCCGTCGCGTCCAGCTATCGAGCCGCAGGACGGATTCACGGCAGCTCGGTGTCCAGGTACCTCTGCACAGGCGCGTAGATCCCTTGGGAGACGTAACGGAGGAGCTCACCCTGCGGCACCCAGGTCACTCCAGCGACGTCTGGCGGGGCAGCCACATGCGCACCTCCTCGAGCACCACGCAGGCCGTGTAGGAGATCAGTCTGCCGGTAGCCGGATGGACACCTTCCCCGAGCAATTCGTGGGCGGTGACGCTCACTCCCGTCTCCTCACCCGTTCCACGTACAACCGCCTTCTCCCGAGACTCGCCGGGCTCAAGCTTCCCTGCAGTGAACTGCCACGAGAGCTCGTCTTCAGCCACCCGACGTCGCCTCAAGAGCACACGGCGGTTCCATACGACGATGGCTGCCGCCACCCCCGACCGATCCGCGGCGCGGTTCACGACAGGCCGCGCCGAGACGGATCGGCAGCTCCGACGTGGGAGACGAGGGGAGTGAGCAGATCAAGGTCTTCCTCCCAGCGAAAGCAATCCGCTCTCCCGCCGACCTTAGGCCGGTGCGGCGCATACCCACCGATCAGAACGCCATCTCCCGGAGTTCAGCGAGGCCTCGCCAGTAGGCAGGGTGGGTGGCCAGCGCGAGGTTGTCGGCGAAGCCCGCACCACCTGTTGGCCGTGTGGCAGGGCAGCAGTGTTTGCCCTCGGCGCCCAAGGCCCGGACCAGGCTGGGCCGGCAGAGGACCTTTCCCAGCAGCCAACCTGGGGGGGTCCTCCCTCCCGAGGCTTCCTGATCGCAGTGACCGACCGACCCGCCTACCGGCCTCAGCCACCGCCCTCTGGCCCCTTCCAGCTGCTAGGCATCGAGGAGTGGTGTTCCACCGGCCTGTCCGTACCCAGCACGGCCCCAGAGCAGGAAGGTGCAGACACCCACCCCAAGCAAAGCGGCTGGAATCAGCACCGCGAGCAGCCATTCAGGCATGGCGTCCCTCAGACATCTTCCCCGCACCCCGTCCAACCAGCGTGGAAGCCCCCACTGACATCACCTCAGGGCGCGCCGCCGACTCGTCGCGAGGGGTTTCTGCATCTTGAGATCCCTTGGCCAAGGCCCACCTTATGGAGCAAGCCAGCGGTACCGTCGCGTCAGAAGCATTCGCAGATCGGGGTGGTGGGTGTGAGCGGGTACATCGAGGAGCAAGAGCGGATCGGACAGCGGGTCCGGCGGCAGCGGCTCTCGGTCGGGATGACTCAGGCCGACCTTGCCGCCACGCTGGGGCGGACTCAAGGGTGGGTGTCCAAGCTGGAGAAGGGGCGGATCGAGCTGGACCGGGCCGGTCTGATCAACGCCGTGGCCGCCGCGCTCCACTGCCATCCGAACACTTTGATCGAGCGCCCGTACTCGGGCGGCGGCGCCGAAACCAAGTGGCAGGTATCCGCGGCCTCCATCATCCGGGAACTGCGTCGCTACGACCTGGCTCCCGTCTTTGACGGCACCCCTCGGCCGTCCGAGGTTCTGTGGCACGACATGAAGCGCCTGTTCCGCCTGCGCGACGCTGCGGCAAACGCCGCCGTACTGAAGGAGCTGCCGGACATGCTGCGCGAGGCCCGAGCCCTCGCTGAGGCGTCCACCGGCCACGAACGTGAAGAGGCATTCGCGATCTATGCGGTGGCCTGCAAGTTCGCCCACACTGCGGCCCATGCCCTCGGACATCCCGAGCTGGTCGCCATGGCCTGTGAACGGGCCACCTGGTCCGCGCAGCTCTCAGGTGACCCGCTGATGCCGGCGATGGCGCTGTGGATGCGCATGTGGGACACGTGGGCGTCGGCCGACTGGGACGACGCCCTCGCTCTCGGGGACAAGGCCCTCGCCGGCATCGAAGCCGAGTACGAGGCCGGTGACCCTCTGGCCCTGCGCATGTGGGGAGCCCTGCACCTGCGCGCCGCGATCTCGTCCGCGCGCAGCGGAAACGCCGCCGGGTCCGATGAGCGGCTCGCGCTGGCCCGTACGGCCGGCGAGCGGGTCAACTCGTACGTCGGGCCCGAGATCCACGACCGGCACTCGGTCACGTTCAGTCTGGGCAACGTCGTCATCCACGGCGTCAGCGCCGCCTTGGAGATGAGTGACCAGACGAAAGCGCTCCGGCTCAACCGCGAGGCGGATCCCGCGCACGTCGCGGTTCTGCCGAACTCCCGGCTCGGCCACCACCACATGGACCTTGCCCGCGCGTGGCTGTGGGACGGCAACCGCGACCAGGCCCTGACCGAACTGGAGACCGCCGAACGCATCGCTCCCCAGCTGGTCCGCAATCACCCTGTCGCACGCGCGACTCTGCGGAAGATCATCTACGCCGAGCGTGCTGCCACGCGCCAGCGGCTGCGCGGCATGACCGGACGATTTTCGCTGGACTGACCTGGGGACATTCCACGGATTCATATTGCTCCGTAGCGGAGCGCATACGTTCCGCTACATGACCTCGACTCGTCGCACTGACCATGACCGCGTACGACAGCAGGCGGACGACCCTGATCCCCGCTGGCCGCTACGCGGCGACCTTGCGTACGACACCGCAACCTCCCGCACGGGTGTGGTCATAGACGTCCCCGGGGACACCGGCACCACGGTTTACCGCCTGTGTCCCGAGGGCGGGGGCGAGGACGGCTGGAACGCCTCGCTCGACACCCTCGTGCCCACGGAGAACGCGCCCGTTCCGCTCCCCCGCAGGGCCCCCGGCGGCTCGCCGCAGCACGGGCCCGAATACGCCCCGTGGGACGACCCGTTCGGCAATCCGGACCCCAGTCCCTCCCTGAGGGTCCGCGCCGAACGCGGCATGCAGCGATTCAGGAAATCGGCCGGCACGGACGGTGCGGCATGAGCAGCCGGCCCGCCTGGCTCTACGAGGGCGCCCGCGTGCTGGACCCCGCCGAAGACCGCGAGGGGATCGTCCAGTTCATCGGCGACTGGGAAGACCCCAAGACCCGGCGCTTCATCCCCGAAGCCGTCTTCCTGCGCCCCGAGGGCGGCGGCATCGAATGGGTCGTCGCCGACCACCAGGCCCTGCGCCAGACCGACCCCCGCTGACCCCACCGACTCTCCGCCCGGTGCCTCCAACAGCACCACCGCCTGGGCGGGACACACCGCCCGGACCCGATCGAGAGGAGCACGATGCAGAGTGCATTACGGCTCGCGGCCAGGCCCCGGTCTGTGATCATGCAGCCGACCACGAAGTGCCTGCCCATGGACTGCACGTACTGCTACCTGCCGTTCCGCAAGATGAACCACCTGATGCCGGTGACGGTCGCAGAGTCCGTGGCCGCGTCCGTCAATCCGTGGGCAGCCAACGATCCGGCGTTCGAGGTCGTGTGGCACGGCGGGGAGCCGCTCGCCACCGGCCGCGAGCACCTGGCCGCGCTCATGTCCCCCTTCAAGGGCGTGAAGCACAGCGTCCAGACGAACGCGGCTCTGGTGGATGACGCCTGGTGCGCGTTCCTGCTGGAGCGCGAGGTGCACGTCGGCGTCAGCGTCGACGGCCCCGAGGACATGAACACCCACCGCGTCACCCTCGCCGGCCACCCCGGATTCCGCGTCACCATACGAGGCATCGAGCGCCTGCGCCGCCACGGCATCCCGTTCTCCGCCATCGCGGTCGTCTCCGACCCGGCCCCCGAGGATGCAGCCCGCTTCTACGACTTCTTCGCCGAGCTGGGCGTCACCACCCTCGGCGTCAACGTCGAAGAGGAAGAGGGGGTGAACCGCGGGGCCAAGGATTCCGACCCCGTGCGCGCGACCGAGTTCTGGGCCGCCCTCGCGGATGCCTGGCGGGCCAATCCGGTGATCCGGCTGCGGGAGATCCAGCGCGTGCTCAACTTCGCCGGTGCCGTTCTCGGCAGCCACGACACCGCCCCCACGCCCACGTCTGCACCTTGGGATCCGATGCCCACCGTCGCCCACGACGGCGGGGTGGTCATGCTCTCCCCCGAGCTGGCGGGGTTCACCGACGCCCGGTTCGGCGACTTCACCACCGGCAACGTGCTCAAAGACGGCCTGGACGTCCTCGTGGCCGAGGCCGAGGAACGCACCTCCTGGATCACTGAGTTCTGGCAGGGCGTCGACGCGTGCCGCGCCACCTGCCCCGCCTTCGCCTTCTGTGGGGGCGCCCACGCCGCGAACCGGTATTTCGAGCACGCCGGCCGGTTCGACGGGACCAGGACCCGGTACTGCACCACCGCCAAGATCGCCCTACTCGAAGGAGTCACGCGACATGTCCGTGCACACGCCCGCTGACGCCGCCACGCTCGTGATGGACTCAGCCAATGGATTTGAGTCCCTCCTGGAGGCCGCCGGCGCCGCCGCCGTCGCCCGCTGGGAGAACGCCTGGACCAACGCCACTTGGAGCAACCAGCTCACCTCGGAAGCCAAGCACGCCAAGCCCCTCGCCACGTTCGACAACCGCCCGACCTGGGACAACCCCACGGCCACCTTCGACAACCGGCCCACCTGGGACAACTGGAAGAACAAGTAGCACCCCGCCGACAGCGGGCGGTCCCGCCGCCGCGCGGGGCCGCCCCGCCCCAACGACAAGGAGCACCATGGCCATCCGAACCTTCGGGCACACCACGATCACCCTGCCTGAGCTGGACGAGCCCGGCCTCTACCTGAGCAACGTCGACAGCCTCGACAGCTCCCGCGGCACCGTCCAGGACTTCGCGTACGGGGACGTCGATCTCCGATCGCTCGACCTCGCGGAGACCCAGCTGGTCACCGGCCGAATCGCGGGCATCCGCGCGAAGCGGGCCGAGCTCGAGCAGGTCAACCTCCACGGTGTGGAGATCGGCGACAGCGAGCTCGGTTCGGCACACTGGACCGGCAGCAAGCTGACCCGCGTCCACTTCCGGGACTGCAAGCTGATGGGCATCTCCCTGGACGGTTTGGTCCTCGACGACGTGCTGTTCGAAGGTTGCAAGCTCGACTTCGCCACCTTCGAGAAGGTCCGCGTCACCGGCCCCGTGGCCTTCATCGGCTGCGTCCTCACAGAGGCCACGTTCACCGACTGTGACCTGTCCGACGTCGTGTTCACCGATTGCACGCTCCGGCTCACCGAATTCGGCACGGGGCGCTACCGCAACACCGACCTTCGGGAGAACGACCTGTCGGCCATCCGCGGTGTCGCGAACCTCGCCAAGGTCCGCATCGACCCCGGGCAGCAGTCCGACCTTGCCGAGGCCTTGGTGCACGAACTCGACATCATCATCGGGGACGACTGACCGGGAGGACCTCGTGCCCCTGCACATCGCCTACGGCGCCCCGTCCGCCCTCCGCGCCCGCTGCGAGGTCGCCACCGTCCGGACCACCCGCCCCGACGAGGCCGCATACGAGCCCGGCGCGATCATCCCCGCCGGGCAGTGGCGCCCCATGAGGGAAGCGGACGTCAAGGCGGTCACGGCCCCTCGTCGCCCCCTGGACAGCGCCCTCGTGGAGATCGTCCGGCCCACGTTTCGGGAAGGACTCCCGCTCGAAGACCTCACCGGCCCACTGGGCGACCCGGACGCGGTGTACCTCGGTCAAGCCCTCGCCAAGCCCGACATGACCACGACCACCGACAACTACGAGGACGGCCGACTGATCGGGCTGCACCTCGACAACTGGGACAAGCTCGCGTACGCCGACAGGCACACCGGACGCCGCAGGCTCTGCCTCAACCTCGGCCCCGGAGTGCGATACATCATTCTCGGTGCCATCGACGCCCAAGCGGTCTGCCGAGCCGTCCACCCCGACTACCACGCCGACCGCTACCCGCACACCCAGGACTACCGCGACTACGTCGCCAGCGGCCGCCTCATCCGCATCATCCGAATACGCCTCGCCCCGGGCGAAGGCTATGTGGCTCCCACCGAGTACCTGCTCCACGACGGCTCCACCGAGGCCCAGGACCGGCCCTCAGCCGCCGCATTCTGGCTCGGACACTGGCCCCGCGGCATCCTGCCCTCCCTCATCTGACCTCTCGCGCCGATGCCTTCCGTGGGACTCAGACTGATAGCAAGGCCACCCGGTAGGCCCTCGGCACCAGGCGAACCGCATAGCTTCGCAGTCGTCAGGACATCCTCGGAAACAGCAGTGCGGGTCGCCGCTCCCCGGCAGCTGCGGCCCGCACTCCCCCATGGCCGGAGGCGGCAGAGAACGAATGCCCCTGCAAGCTGCGAGCGCTTGCGACAGCAGGTCGGCCAGGAAATCCGGAGAAGCCCAGGCCAAAGGTGCCGTATGGTGGAGGCATCGACGCGGGGTGGAGCAGCTCGGTAGCTCGCTGGGCTCATAACCCAGAGGTCGCAGGTTCAAATCCTGTCCCCGCTACTGCTCAGAAGGGCCCAGATCTCCGATAGAGATCTGGGCCCTTCTGCTGTAGTGACGTGCTGGCGTGGAACCGCCTGGGTCACACGCTGTTCGCCGGGCACCTGGGCCGTGGCGCCCCGGACCTGCCGGCGCAGCGCCCCAACATGGCCAGACTGGTGTTCCTCGACAATCACACCCGCGGGACGACGTCTGTGGCCTGCAGGGCCGCCGCGAGGAACGAGGCCGACCCCGGCCCTGCCTTCTCCGGCCGCGGGGCAGAACTCGGTCGCTGATGTCGTGCCTCGTCCCACCCCCGCAGGCTGGCACCCGGGAGGAATCCCTCGTCCACCCGTTTGGCAGCACAGCGAGCCGCGCCCGCTGGCCTGGGGCGCCCCTAGGATGCCGACTGTGAGACCCAAACTCCCGAAGACCGAGGGCGGGGGCCGGGTACAGGGCCTCCTGCAGCTCCTCGAGGACGGCATCCACCTCATTGTCGCGGCGCTCCTCGTACTGCTCGCGGGGATCCTGACCGTCGGGGTCGTCCACGACGTCGTCAGGTCGATCCAGGGGCCGTACGAGGAGGAGGCGGTCGTTCTGTCCGCCCTGGACAACAGCCTTGTGCTGTTCATCGTGGCCGAGCTGCTCCACACCGTCCGCCTGACCATCAGGAACCAGACCCTCGACGCGGAGCCGTTCCTCGTCGTCGGCCTGGTTGCCGGCATCCGCAAGGTGCTCATCGTGACGGCCGAGGCGGAGAAGTCCTTCCGGTGGAACGTCGAGGGTGTCGAACTGCTCGTCCTGGCAGGTCTGATCCTCGTGATGGCGACAGCGGGGTACGTGTGGCGTCGCTCGACGCGGCCGGGAGACTACTTCCCGCTCCAGGAGGCGCGGCGCGCTCCTCCGTCGCCGGAGCCGTCACCCACCCCGGTGGGCGGATCCTGATCCGTCACCCTCCGCCGCCGCGGCGGCCCGTACCCGTTGCTCTTCGCGAGCGGAGCCGACGTCCCGTTCCAGGGGTGTACGGCTCACGGCCGTCGCGAGGGCCTCCAAGGCCCGCTTCTGCATTGCCGCCCCGCGCCGCACCACCGGGCTCCCGTCCCCGGCGGCGGCGCCCTCCCACGCGTGGAGCGCCTCCTCCACGCGCGCCCAGTCCGGATTCCTGTGCTCGCGCACATCGACCGCCGCCTGCGCAGTGTCCGCCTCCAGAGCCTCGGCGAGCCGCTCCGCCTCGGGGACGGGACGGCTGTCGGCCCGCGGGACGTGGCTCTCCATGAGCATCGCCGCCCGGTCGAAGCCCTTGATCGCCTCCTGCGCCTCCTCCGCCTCGCGTGACGTCAGGCCCCTGGGGCGGACCGGTTCCTGCCTTGCCCGGTCGTACGCCTCCTGCCAGGCGGCGCGTGCCTCCCTGCTCGCCAGCAGTGCCCTGCGCAGGTCGGCGTGCTGTTCCCGGGTCGGTTCGGCGTAGCTGCGGAGCACAGCGGCCGCGTAACGGCCCTCGGCGGCGAGCCAGTCAGCAAGCCGGCCCGGCAGTCGGGGTGTCTCCCATGCGGGGAACACCACGTACGCCAGCATCGCGAGGGCCCCGCCGAGCAGGGTGAGCACCACCCGCTCCGGGACCGTCTGCTCCCACGCCTGGCCGCCCATGCCGAGCAGGAAGACGACGTATGCGGCAGTGAAGCACTGGGAGTAGGCGTAGCCGGTACGGTTCAGCATGAACGACAGGCCCGCCGAGACCACCGCCAGCAGGCCGAACACCTGGGCGTCCGGGCCCAGGGCCCGCACCATCCCGGTGGCGAGCGCGACCCCCGCCAGGGTCCCGGCGAGACGGGCCACCGCCCGCGCGTACGTCTGGTGGAAGTCCGGCCGCATCACCATCACCGAAGTGATGGGCACCCAATAGCCGTGGCCCACCGGAAGCCGGGCGGCGATCAGGTAGCCGAGCGTGGCCACCGCCGCCAGGCGGACGGCGTGCCGGAACACGGGCGAGTCCCGGCGGAGCTCACGTCGGACCGCCCGGACCACGACCGGGACCAGCCGGAACATGGTCGGGCGCACCAGGACCTGGGCGTCCTCGGGGACGGGCGGCGCGGGCGTCCTCCCGGGCGTGCCGCACCGGGCGATCTCCAAGGCCTCGCCAAGCAGTTCCACGAGCCGCTCGGCGGCCTGCCGCGCGGGGCCCTCCAGCACCTCGTGCTCCTCGTCGATGCACAGGGCGTCCGTGCTTCCGGGCGACACCTCGGCGGGAGTGCCGCGGCGGATCGAACGGGCGGCCGCATCCAGGACCTCGGCGGCGGCGTCGAGCAACTCCCTTGCCCGGTCCCGCCCGGGCCCCTCCGGCGGGGCGCCGACGCCCGGGTCGGCGAGTGCGGCGACGACGGGCCGAATGCGCTCGGCGAGTCCCCTGGGGCCGTGCAGGACGGAGGGGCGGGTGCGGGCCTGCGACGGCGTCACGGCGGCCGCGTCCCGGGCCGTCATCAACGGTTCCGGGTCGAACGGGGCGGTCGGGTCGTGCCGCAGCCGGCGGGCGTAGTCCGCCACGGCGGCCAAGGCGTCGGCGAGCGCGTCACGATGCGCCCCCCAACGGCGGATCGGGAACAGCAGGATCAGCAGGGCCTGCGCCACGCCCCCGAGCGCGATGATCCCGGCGTGCTCCAGGGCCCGCCCGATGCTCGTGGGCAGGGTGACGGTCACCAGCATGCTGCCGACCGTCGTCGCCGCGACGATCCCGGCGGTCGATCCGACGGCCCACGCCATCCCTGCGGCAAAGGCCCATACGGCCAGCAGTGGGAGGAACGTCGCGAGTCGCCCCGCGGCCAGATACCCGAGGAAGGTGCCGAGTGCCAGACCTACGCCCGCGCCGAGCGCGATGACTTTGCGGGGACGCCAGGTGCGCTGGAACGTGGCTGCGCCCGCGGAGTAGGCGCCGAGGGCGGCGGACGCGGCGTACGCCGGGGAGGCCAGCCACAGCGCCGGCCCGATGACGAGTGCCACCCCCACAGCTGTGCGCAGCGCGAGCAGGGGCTCAAGTCGCGCCTCCTCGATCGTGAGCCCGGATCGCACGACTTCCCGGAGGGCCCGCAGCCACGTCACGGGCAAGAGCCTAGCCCGGCCCCGCTACCGGGTCGTGCCGGCCACGCCGCCGAGAACGTTGAGCATGAGGCGGGGTCCTCGTGGCCCTCGGGGGCCGCCGATCGACCGGCGATGTCGTCGGGCCCTGACGATCACCAACCAGCGACGCATCTCAGACTCAGGTCATCAGCTGGTCACCGTGGTCGCCTTGGAACATGTGGCGACGTTGCTCTTCGCGCGTGGAGTAGGCGGCTGCGCGGATCGCCTCGTCGCTCTCCAAGCCCGATCCCAGCGCGCCGGCCACCGTGGCGACCGAAGCGACGAACCAGGACAGCGTCAAGTACTCCGTGGCGTGCAGCGGGGTTCCTGTCATGGAAGCGAACACTCTGTCGTTGAGGATGAACAGCGCCCACACCAAGTTGATGACCATCAGACCCGCGTAGCAGACGAGCGCCCCGATACCGACGGTGAGGACCGTCGAGGTGTTGTAGAGCCGCGCCCTCTGCCTCGCCTCCGGCGATCCCTCCGTCGATCGGTGCCACAGCTCCCCGTCCACGATCAGCCAGCCGATCATGAGCCCGACGGACCCGACCATGGCGATCACGAGGCGTGGCGCGCTCAGGGCACCGGAGAGGCTCCAGGTGGTGGAGTCCAGGGTGGCGATGGCTCCCGTGGCGAGTGCGGCCGCCAGGGCTTTCGACAGGCCCGACACCAAGCGCCAAGGCCGGTTCGCGCGGACCATACCGACGAGCACCCGCAGGTAGCCGCGCGGCCCGCTGACGATGTACCGGAGATCGGCAGCCTCCTCGTCACCGACCTGGCCCCGGTGGACAGGCGCGAGACGACCGGCGAAAGGGCCCGGAAGCGGCTGACTGCGCGGAAGCCCCTCAGCCCCGGTGGACTGCGGACCGGCCAAGCCGAGCACGGCTTCTTCCACTGCCCGCCGGGCCCTCGTCTGCAGCCGCAAGCCCCCCAGGGAAGGAAGGGACAGCAGCGCCAAGCCGTGTTCGTGACTCAGATCCACAAGAATCCTGCGCCCGTGTGAGTGCAGCGGAAGGTCGGTGAGGGCCACCACGATGTCCCAGTTCTCCGCACTTGCGCGCTCCATGATCCGGCGCATCAAGGTGTGCGGGTCCTCGGTCCCCGAGGTGAAGGGCTCACTGACCACCTTGACGTCGAACCGACGCCCCTGGCCCGCCTTTTCAGCGAGCCGGTCAGGAAGCATCCGGGCGATGCGCCGCGCGACGTCCGTGGGCGCGTCCGGATCGGCCAGGAGAGCTACGACCGTGACGCCCTGCGACGACTCCCGCACGACCGGACCATCCTCCTCGGCTGTCCTCCGCGATTGCAAGGGTTCACAGGATGCCCCGGGGTGGAGGCGAAGCCGTGGTGACACGCTGTCCTTACGGGTGGGGCCATGTGTCGGGTCCGTCAGGGGCCGGGTCAGCGCGAGGACACGGGCCCGCCCGCTTCCGGCCGGCGTCCCTCGGGGCCGACTGTGACCAGGTTTCCCTTCCGTTCCCGGTGCTCGTGCACGAGGCGGATCGCCATGGCGCCTTCACCGGTCGCCGAGGCCACCCGTTTCACCGAGCCGCTCCTGACGTCGCCGGCGGCGAAGACCCCGGGCAGGGTGGTCTCCAGCAGCATCGGATCGCGGCCCAGTGAGGCCCACCGGTTCGTATCGGCCACCGCCCCGGCGTCGGTGCCGGTGAGGACGAAGCCCCTCTCGTCCAGGGCCAGCACGCCCTTGAGCCATTCCGTGTGCGGCCGGGCCCCGATGAACACGAACAGCGCTGCGGCCCGCAGCTCACGGCGCTCCTTGCTTGCGTTGTCCTCCACCGTCAGCGACTCCAGCTGCTCCTCCCCGGCGACGCCCCGTACTTCGGTGTGGAGCAGCACCTCGATCTTGGGGTGCTGCTCCACCTGGTCCACCAGGTAGCGCGACATGTCCGCGCCCAGGTTGCTGCCCCGGACGAGGAGGTGGACCCCGGACGCGTGGTGGGCGAGAAACAGCGCCGCCTGCCCGGCAGAGTTCCCGCCGCCGACCACGGCGACCGGGTCCGCCCGGCAGAGGGCGGCCTCGTGGACCGTCGCCGCGTAGTAGACGCTGATGCCTTCCAGGCGGTCGATGCCGGGCACTTCGAGCCTGCGGTACCGCACGCCCGAGGCGAGCACCACGGCGCCGGCCGCGGCTTGGGACCCGTCCGCGAAGGTGACGACGTACTCGTCGTCCTGCGGGGTGAGCGCGCTGACCTCCGCGGGCACCATGAGGCGGGCGCCGAACTTGTGGGCCTGGAGCACCGCACGCTCGATGAGTTCGCCCCCGGAGATGCCCGACGGGAAGCCGAGGTAGTTCTCGATGCGGGACGAGGTCGCGGCCTGGCCTCCGGTGGCCACGGCGTCGACGGTGACCGTGGTGAGACCGTCGGAGGCTCCGTACACGGCGGCGGCAAGTCCTGCGGGACCCGCACCGACCACCATGACGTCGCACCGTTCGTTCCCGGGCGAGGGGGCGGGCAGACCGATGAGCCGGGCGAGTTCGGCGTTGCTCGGATTGCGCAGGAGCCGCTCACCCTGCCAGAGGACCACCGGGGTCTCCTCGGGACGGATGGCGAACCGGCGCAGCAGCGCCTCGGCCTCCTTGTCCCTCTCCAGATCCACCCAGCGGTGGGGCAGCCGGTTGCGGGCGGCGAACTCGCGCAGCCGCAGCGTGTCCCGCGAGTAGCACGAACCCAGGATCCGGAAGCCGGCACCGAGGCCGATGAGCAGGTACCTGCGGCCCAGGTAGGCGCGGAGGATCAGGTCGCCGAGGACGGGGTCGCTGCCGACCAGGGCGCGTTGCCGCTCCACAGGTACGGCCAGGATCTCGCCGGCCTCGCGCACCACGGCGGTGTTGAACGCTGCCTGGCCTTCCAGCAGCCCGAGTTCGCCAAGGAACCTACCGGGTCCGTGGACCGCCACCGTCCGCTCGTCGGGGCCGCCCTGGTCGTGGAGGATTTCGACGGTCCCGCTGAGGATGACGAGGAACTCCCGGAACGGCTCGCCCTCGCGGTACAGCACCTCGCCCTCGGCGGTCCTACGGCGCTCACCGTGCGCGGTCAGGTCCTCCATCTGCTCCGGCGTGAGGCGGGGGAACGCACCATACCGGTCAGGTGTCTCGCGGACCGCACCATTCTCGTGCTCGGCCGTGCTCATCAGACCAGGGCCTCGTGAACATAGCACCAGCGCCAGTCCTCTCCCGGCTCGAAGGACTGTACGACGGGGTGACCGACGCTCCCCGCGTGCCATCTGGCGTGCTTGAGGGGGGAGGAGTCGCAGCAGCCCACGTGCCCACAGGTGAGGCAGAGGCGCAGGTGCACCCACGGCGAATGCACCCTGAGGCACTCCTCGCAGCCCTCCGGGGTACGCGGCGTCACCGGGCGAACCATCGCCAGGTGCGGGTCGACAATCGTGGCCATGAGAGTTTTCCTTCCGCAAAAAGGGCCTGATCGGCCACGGGCGACGGTCTTCCTCAGCACCGTCGTCCTCACCCTCCCGCAGTGGTCTGCCGGCCCGCCATCGCCTGCTCGACCCACGAGCGCAGGACGTGCGCGGGCGCCGCGCCGGCCTGCCGGGCGAGCGTCTCGCCCTGGTCCAGGACGAGCAGGGTCGGCACCGCCTGCACCTCGAACCGTCGACTGAGCCTTGGGTTCTGGTCGATGTCGACCTTGACGAGCTTGATCTGTCCGGCGAGGTCCCGGGCGACCTGTTCGAGGGCTGGGCTGACCATGCGGCAGGGGCCGCACCAGGTGGCCCAGAGGTCCACGACGACGGGCACCGTGGCGTTGTCGGCGACCTCGGCGAAGTCGTCGTCGCCCGCGTCGACGACCCAGGGCAAGGGCTGCTTGCAGTGGCCGCATCGGGGCCGTCCCTCGGCGGCCACGGGAATCCGGTTGCCGCGCCCGCAGTTCGGGCAGTTCACCGTCGTCGTCCGGGTGGTGTTCACGCCGCCCTCGCTTCCCGGTCGTCCTCCTGCTGGTCGTAGGTGACCACCAGCTCTCCGTGCTCCGCGTCGACGCGCACCGTAGCTCCGTCCTGGACGTCGCCGCGCAGCAGGGCGCGCCCGACCAGCGTCTCGACCTCGTGGGAGATGTAACGCCGCAGCGGCCGGGCCCCGTACACCGGATCGTAGCCCTGGTGGGCAATCACCTCCCGTGCGGCGTCGGACAGTTCGACGGTGATGCGGCGCTCGGCGAGCCTCCGCCTCAGCTCGTCGAACTGCAGCTCCACGATCCGCTCGATCTGCCGCTCACCGAGCGGCTTGAACAGCACGATGTCGTCGACGCGGTTGAGGAACTCCGGGCGGAAGTGCCCGCGCAGCTCGCCCATCACCAGGGCGCGGGCGTCGGGCTTGATCTCGCCCTCGGCGGTGGCGCCGTCGAGGAGGTGCTCGGAGCCGATGTTGGACGTCATGATGATCACGGTGTTGCGGAAATCGACGGTGCGGCCCTGGGAGTCGGTGATACGACCGTCATCGAGCATCTGCAGCAGCGTGTTGAACACATCGGTGTGCGCCTTCTCGATCTCGTCGAACAGGACGACCGAGTACGGCTTGCGGCGTACGGCCTCGGTGAGCTGGCCGCCCTCCTCGTAGCCGACGTATCCGGGCGGTGCGCCCATCAGCCGGCTGACGGTGTGCCGCTCCTGGTACTCGCTCATGTCGAGGCGGACCATGTTGTCCTCGGAGTCGAACAGGGTCCGGGCGAGGGTCTTGGCCAGCTCGGTCTTCCCGACGCCGGTGGGGCCGAGGAAGATGAACGAGCCGATGGGGCGGCGAGGGTCGCGGATGCCGGAGCGGGCGCGGATGATGGCGTCGGTGACGAGCTTGACGGCCTCGTCCTGGCCGATGACGCGCTCGCGCAGGATCTCGTCGAGGCGCAGCAGTTTCTCGCGTTCGCCTTCCTGGAGGCGGGCGACGGGGACGCCGGTCCAGGCGGCGACGATCTCGGCGATCTCCTCCTCGGTGACGACCTCGCGCAGCAGCCGGTTCTGGCCTTGTTTGGCGGCCAGTTGCTCCTCCTCCGCGGCGAGTCGGCGCTCCAGGTCCTGGACGCGGCCGTAGCGCAGTTCGGCGGCGCGGTTGAGGTCGTAGGCGCGTTCGGCCTCCTCTGCCTCGTGGCGGACCTGTTCCAGTTCCTGACGCAGTTCCTGCACGCGGCGGATCGCCTGCCGTTCGGCCTCCCACTGGGCGTGTTTGGCGTCGGCCTCCCCGCGCAGGTCGCCCAGTTCCCTGCGCAGCTCTTCCAGGCGCGTTTTACTGGCGGGGTCGGTCTCCTTGGACAGGGCGGCGTCCTCGATCTCCAGCCGGGTGACGCGGCGGGTGATCTCGTCGAGTTCGGCGGGCATGGAGTCGATCTCGGTACGCAGCCTGGCGCACGCCTCGTCGACGAGGTCGATGGCCTTGTCGGGCAGGAACCGGTCGGTGATGTAACGGTGGCTGAGGGTGGCCGCGGAGACCATCGCGGTGTCCTGAATCTTGACGCCGTGGAAGACCTCGAGGCGTTCGCGCAGTCCGCGCAGGATGGAGATGGTGTCCTCCACGCTGGGCTCCTCGACCAGGACCTGCTGGAAGCGGCGTTCGAGGGCGGCGTCCTTCTCGATGTGCTTGCGGTACTCGTCGAGGGTGGTGGCGCCGATCATGTGGAGTTCGCCGCGGGCCAGCATCGGCTTGAGCATGTTGCCCGCGTCCATGGCTCCTTCGGCGGCTCCCGCGCCGACGACGGTGTGGAGTTCGTCGACGAAGAGCAGGATGCGCCCCTCGGCGGCCTTCACCTCGGACAGTACGGCCTTCAGGCGTTCCTCGAACTCGCCGCGGTACTTGGCACCGGCGACCAGGGAACCCATGTCCAGGGCGAACACCGTCCGGTCGCGCAGGCCCTCGGGGACATCGCCGCGGACGATGCGCTGGGCCAGGCCCTCGATGATGGCGGTCTTGCCCACGCCGGGATCGCCGATGAGGACGGGGTTGTTCTTGGTCTTGCGGCTGAGGATCTGGGTGACGCGGCGGATCTCCGCATCACGGCCGATGACCGGGTCCAGCCGCCCGGACCGAGCCTCGAGGACCAGGTCGCGGCCGTACTTCTCCAGAGCCTCGTAGGCCACTTCGGGGTTCGCGGAGGTGACGCGCTGGTTGCCGCGGACCTGAGTGAGCGCGCTCAGGAACGAGTCCCGGGTGATGCCGGCCTGTTTGAGCAGTCGCCCGGCGGCGGTCGAAGAGCTCTCCTCGGCGAGCGCGAGCAGGAGGTGTTCCACGGACACGTACTCGTCCTTGAGGCGTTTGGCCTCCCGCTCGGCGGCGTCGAGCAGGTGGGCGAGGCGCTGGGTGACGAAGACCTGGCCGGGTGCCGCGCCGGGGCCGGTGACCTTCGGGCGACGGGAGAGTTCCTCGCGCACGGCCTCGCGCAGTCCCTTCGGCTCCTTGCCCGCCTGCTCCAGCAACCGCGGGATCAGACCGTCCTCCTGATCGAGAAGTGCGAACAGCAGGTGTTCCCCGTCGACCTCGGTGTGCCCCATGCGGCCGGCCGCGGTCTGGGCCTCCTGAAGGGCGTCCTGGGACTTCTGGGTGAGACGGTTCATGTCCATGGGGGTGTTTCACTCCTCGTGCCGCGGCCGCGCAGGGCGGCTTCGAGCAGGCTGATGCGGTCGAGCAGATCGAGCACCAGGCCGATGGATGCGTAGTTGAGGCAGAGTCCGGTGCGCAGCCGCTGGATGCGGGCGAGGACCGCCGGTGCCGTGGGGTCGAACACCAGGTGTCCCGCGGCGTCGCGTCCGGCGTCGATCAGGCCGAGGGCGACGAACCGCCGGATCAGATCGGGGTGGAGGCCCGAGCGACGGGACACGGCGTCGAGGGAGAGCCTGGGGGCGGGCACGAGCGCGTACCGTACGGCCGTCGAGGCGGTGGGACCGGCTCCCGTTCGTACCGGACTGTTGCCCGCTCCGGCCCGGCCGGGGCCTGCCGCTGCTCCCGCGGGTGGTTCGTTCATCACGTCCTCCTGGGGTCGTACGAGGAGGCGGCGGCGAGCTCCTCGAACAGTTCGCGCTCCCGGTCGCCGAGGGTGGGTGGCACCACGATGCGGAGTTCGGCGTACAGGTCGCCGTTCGCGCCGCGCGGGTTCGGCATGCCCTCGCCGCGCAGCCTCAGCCGCCGACCGCTGGACGAGCCCGCAGGCACCGTGACCTTGGCCGTGCCGCCGCCGGGGGTGGGCACCGGCACGGTCGCACCCAGGGCCGCCTCCCAGGGCGCCACAGGGACCTGGACGTGCACGTCGCGGCCGTCCAGCCGGAACCTGGGATGGGGCTGGATCCGCACGCGCAGGTACAGGTCGCCCGCGGCGGCGTCACCACTGCCCCGGCCGCCCTCGCCCGCCAGCCGGATGCGCTGCCCGTCGGTGACGCCCGGCGGCACGTCGACCTCGTACCGCCGCGGCTGCCCGGTGGGACCGGCGAGCGTGACAGTGCGGCGGCCGCCTCGGTACGCCTCCTCGACGGTGAGCGCCAGTTCGGCCTCCTGGTCCGCTCCGGGGACGCTCCCCCGGGCGGCGCCCGCTCCGAACATGGAGCCGAACAGGTCCTCGATATCGATGCCCTCCGCTCCGAAGTCGTCGCCGAAACCGGCGTACCGGACCCGAGGACCGCCGCCGCCTGCGGTCGTGCGACCGCGGAAGCCGCCGCCCGCTCCCGCCGCGACCCGCTCGTCGAAGTCCTCCGGGATCTTGCGGAAATCCTCGCCGAAGCGGTCGTAGCGGGCCCGGGCCTTGGGATCGGACAGGACGCTGTATGCCTCGTTGAGGTCCTTGAAACGCTCTTCCGCCCCAGGGTCCTTGTTGACGTCGGGGTGGTGCCTGCGGGCGAGTTTGCGATATGCCTGCTGGATCTCGTCCTGGCTCGCGGACCGCGACACGCCGAGCACCTCGTAGTAGTCCCGCGCCATGACCGATCACTCCCGCTTCGCGACGGTCACGGCGGCGGGCCTGAGCTGCCGCTCGCCGTCCCCGTAGCCGGGGCGCAGTACCTCGACGACCGTGCCCGGTGGGGCGTCGGGGTCCTGGACGACGCCGACCACCTCGTGCCGGGCCGGGTCGAAGGGGACCCCGGTCTCCGCGTGCCGCGGGTAGCCGAGCAGTTCGAGAACGTTCACCGCCTGGTCGCGTACGGCCCGGACGCCCTCCACGATCGCGCCCGGATCGGCGCCAGCGTGGGACAGGGCGAGTTCCAGGTTGTCGAGGACGGGCAGGAAGGCGGCCGCCGTACGGGACCGCTCCACCGCCCGTTCGCGCTCCAGTTCCCTGGCGTGGCGCTTGCGAAGGTTGTCGAGATCGGCAAGTGCGCGCCGCCAACGGTCCTCCAGCTCCCGGATCGCGGTCGTGTACTCGTCCTCGGCGGACGCGGGGCCGGCGGCATCGGGTCCCGGTTCGCCGTACGCCGCTCCGGGCCGGGGCGGGCCCGGCTGGGGCAGATCTCCGCGAGGAGGGCGTCCGGCGCCTTCCGGGACCGGTTCGACCGGATCCGGCGCGGCCCGGTCGGGTTCCTGGGGGTAGATGGGCATGACGCGCCTCAGCCCTTGTCGAACTCGGCATCGATGACATCATCGTCACCGCCACCGCCACTCGTGGAACCGCCGGTGGCGGCATCCTGGCCGGGACCTCCGCCCGTGGCGGCGGCGCCCTGATGGGCCGCCAGCCCGGCGAGCACCTGCTGGAGTTCGGAGGCCAGGGGCCGCACGCGCTCCACGCCCGCCTCTTCCTTGACCGCCGCCCGGGCGTCGGACACGAGCATCTCGCCGCGTGCCTTCTCGTGCGCCGGGGCTGCGTCGCCCAGTTCGGCGAGACGCTTCTCGACCTGGTACGCGATGGCGTCGAGTTCGTTGCGGGCGTCGACGGCCTCGCGGAGTGCCTTGTCCTGGCCCTGGTTGGATTCGGCCTCCTGGACCATGCGTTCGACCTCTCCGCGGTCCAGGTTGGAACTCTCGCTGATGGTGATGCCCTGTTCCTTGCCGGTGTCCCGGTCACGGGCCTTGACCTCGAGGATGCCGTTGGCGTCGATGTCGAAGGTGACCTCGATCTGTGCTTCGCCCCGCGGCGCCGGCCGGATGTCGGTGAGCTGGAACCGGCCCAGCACCCGGTTGTCGGCGGCCAGCTCGCGCTCGCCCTGGAGGACCACCACGTCGACGGCCGGCTGGTTGTCCTCGGCGGTGGAGAAGGTCTCGCTGCGGCGCACCGGGATGGTGGTGTTCCGCTCGATGATCTTCGTCATCACTCCGCCGCGTGTCTCCACACCCAGCGACAGGGGGGTCACGTCGAGCAGCAGGACGTCCTTGACCTCTCCCTTGAGCACCCCTGCCTGGATCGCGGCCCCCAGGGCCACGACCTCATCGGGGTTGACGCTCATGTTGGGTTCCTTGCCGCCGGTCAGCCGGCGGACCAGGGTCTGGACAGCGGGGATGCGGGTGGATCCGCCGACGAGGATGACCTCGTCGATGTCGCTCTCGCCGACCTTGGCGTCGGCGATGGCCTGCTGGACCGGGCCGAGGCAGCGCTCCACCAGGTCGCCGGTGATCTGCTCGAACGTGGACCGCATGATCGTGTCGGTGAGGTGCTTGGGCCCGGCGGCGTCGGCGGTGATGAACGGCAGGCTGACCTGCGTCTGCGTCACCGAACTCAGCTCGGTCTTGGCCTTCTCCGCCGCCTCGAACAAGCGTTGCAGCGCCTGTGCGTCCTGGCGCAGGTCGATGCCGTTCTCCTTCTGGAAGTCGTCCGCGAGGTGATCCACCAGACGCCGGTCGAAGTCGTCGCCGCCCAGGTGGCTGTCGCCCGCGGTGGAGCGCACCTCCACCACGCCGTCGCCGACGTCGAGGATGCTCACGTCGAAGGTGCCGCCGCCCAGGTCGAAGACGAGGACGGTCTCGTGCTCCTTCTTGTCCACGCCGTACGCGAGGGCGGCCGCCGTCGGCTCGTTGATGATCCGCAGCACTTCCAGTCCCGCGATCCGTCCGGCGTCCTTGGTGGCGGTGCGCTGCGCGTCGTTGAAGTAGGCGGGCACCGTGATGACCGCCTCCGTAACCCGCTCCCCCAGCTGCTTGGAGGCGTCGTCCGTGAGTTTGCGCAGCACCTGTGCGCTGATCTCCTCGGGCGCGTACAGCTTGTCGCGCACCTTGAAGCGAGCCGCCCCGCCGTCGCCCTCGACGACGTCGTACGCCACCGCCCTGGCCTCGTCGGAGATCTCGTCGAAGTGCCGGCCGATGAACCGCTTGGCCGAGTAGATGGTGCCCTTGGGGTTGAGGATCGCCTGGCGCCGGGCCAGCTGGCCCACCAGGCGTTCCCCGGTGTCGGTGAAGCCCACCACGGACGGTGTCGTGCGGTTGCCCTCGCTGTTGGGCACGACGGACGGCTCTCCGCCCTCCCACACGGCAATCACCGAGTTGGTGGTGCCCAGGTCGATGCCCACTGCCTTGGCCATGAGGAACTCCTCCCGGTACGGCGCCTGCGCCGACTGTCCGGATCACGTTCGTTCAGGTACGGGCGCAGGTACGGGCGGGACCTCTGCCAGTGCTCTGCAGCCCGCCGATCAGCCCTGCGGCCTCGTCGGAGACTCCTCGTCCACGACGCCCTCAGGGTGGCGGGCCCAGCGGCTCCACGCCTGCGCCTGGCGGGTCGGAAAGGCACGGGGCCGGTCACCCCACGAGTACGAGAGGAGGAATCCGAACTTCTCGCACGAGCAGCCCGACCACGCACCACCGCTCGGCTGTAGGCTCGAAGAGGACGGAGTGATCCCATGGCCAGCAGCCGGGCGCCTAACCTGTACCGCCGCCGCTGCGACCGGGAGAGCAGCCTTCCGCGGCACAGCGGCGGGCGGCTCCCCATGGCCGCGCGTAGAGGGTCTCTCCCGGCCGACCGCGTCCCCCACGAGCTGATGGTGTTCTCCAGCGCCCTGCTCGACACTGTGGACACCCTGGACGAAGGCGAGATCCTGAGCCTGGCCATGGACCACGTAGCCGCCGCAGGGCCGTACGGCGCCGAGGCCGGATACCTCGAGGTGGACGGCGCCCTGGTCCCCAGCCCGAAGAACGGGCAGGTCCATGCCGTGGCCGTGGACCGGAGGGTACGGGAGCTGACCGGGGAGGACGGCCCGGTGAGCGTGCCCGGCCGACCCTGGGGCCGGGCCCTGGGGCTGCGCGGGTTCGGGAGGCTCCACGGCTACCTCGTGGTGACGTCCCGCTCCCGGCCCACCGACGCCGAGCGCTCCCTGCTCGCCACGCTCGTCCGGCACACTGCCGCTGCACTGTCCGTCGCCTTCGCACACCGCCTCCGACGCGAGGATGCGCTGGAGCTGCACCGGCTGAGGGAAGAGCGGACAGCCCTCCAGGGGCAGCTGATCTCCGTCGTGGCCGAGATGGGGTACCAGCGGTCCGTTCACGCGCTCATGGCCGACGTCGCCGCCTCGGGCGGCGGCGAGGAAGCCATCACCCGCGTACTGCACGGGCTCACGGGACTCCCCGCGCTGGTCGAGGACCGCTTCGGTCGGCTGAGGTCCTGGACCGGTCCTGATCGGCCCGACCCCTATCCCGAACCGGACCCCGTGCGCCAGGACGAAATGCTGCACGCCGTTGGCCGTCAGGCCGGGCCGGTGCGGGTGAAGGACCGGCTGGTCACCCTGGTCCGCCCGCATGGCGAGATCCTGGGCGTGCTGGCCCTGGTCGACGTCCGGGGCAAGGCCGACGAGCACACCCTGCGTGCGCTGGAGGACGGCGCCGCGTCGCTCGCCCCGGAGCTGGCGCACCTGCGCAATCTGGCCGAATTGGAGTCGAGGCTGCACCGCGAGGTGGCCGACGACCTCCTGGCAGGGACGGACGAGGCGAGCGCCTACGCCCGGTCCGAGGCCGTCGGACACGACCTGCACCGCCGCCACTACGTCGTCGTGGTGCAGTGGTCGAACCGGACCGCGGACGGTCCCTTCGAGCAGACCGTGAGCCGGGCGGCCTCTGCCGTGGGCATGCACTCGCTGCTCACCCGGCGGGCCGACCACGTGGTCCTGATCGCCGACGACAGGCCGCACGCCCGCGCACTGTACGAGGCGCTCGCCCGGGAGACCGGGACACGGTCCGGGACCATCGGCGTGAGCTCCCTGTGCGACTCCCCGGATGACATCCCCCACCGCTACGAGGAGGCGCAGCGCGCCCTGGAAGTGGGCCGCCACTCCCGCGAGCACTACGGCACGACATTCTTCGACGAGCTGGGCCTCTACCGCATTCTGGGACCCGGCAACGATTACCGGGAACTGGAGACGTTCGTCCACGAGTGGCTCGGGCAGCTGATCGACTACGACTCCCTGCACCACACGGCCTTGGTGGAGACGCTGTCCCAGTACTTCGACTGCGGCGGCAACTACGACGAGACCGCCGAATCCCTCGCGATCCACCGCAGCACGCTGCGCTATCGGCTCCAGCGCATCCGCAACATCAGCGGCAACGACCTCGCGAACGTCGAAAGCCGGCTCAACCTCCAGGTGGCGACCCGGGTGTGGAAGATCGTGCTGGGCGAACAAGCAGGACGACGTCGTTGAACGCGATACAGCATGAGTCCGATCCGGCCCCGAACCCGGCTGACCGGTGCGCAGCCCCTCGCGCCGTCGTCAGGAGCGCGCGAGTCGGGCCGCGAGGTAGGGCGCGGTGGCGCTGCGGCGGGCTCTCGCCACCTTGGCCGGTGGGCCCGCCGCGACCACCCGTCCGCCCGCGTCGCCGCCGCCCGGCCCGAGGTCGATGACCCAGTCGGCGGTGGCGATCGTGTCCAGGTCGTGCTCGACGAGGACGACCGTGTTGCCGGCGTCGACGAGCCGGTGCAGTTGTCGCAGCAGCAGCGCGATGTCCGAGGGGTGGAGCCCCGCCGTCGGTTCGTCGAGAAGGTAGAGCGCGTGGCCGCGGCGGGCTCGCTGCAGTTCGGTGGCCAGTTTGATGCGTTGCGCCTCACCGCCACTGAGCTCCGTCGCGGGCTGCCCCAGCCGCAGGTACCCCAGTCCCACCTCGCGCAACGTCTCCAGACTGCGGGCGGCGGCCGGGACGGCGGACAGGAATGCGGCCGCGGCGTCGACGGACAGGCCCAGCACTTCCGCGATGTTCTTGCCGCGGTAGGTGACGTCCAGGGTTTCGGCGTTGTACCGGGCGCCGTGGCAGGTCGGGCACGGTGCGTAGGTGCCGGGCAGGAAGAGCAGTTCCACCGCGACGAATCCTTCGCCCTGGCAGGTCTCGCACCGGCCTTCGGGCACGTTGAAGGAGAACCGCCCGGCCGAGTAGCCGCGCGCCCTGGCCTCGTCCGTCGACGCGTACAGTTTGCGCACGGCGTCGAACATGCCTGTGTACGTGGCCAGGTTGGAACGGGGGGTTCGGCCGATGGGCCGTTGGTCGACCCGGACCAGCCGGTCGAACGACTCGACCCCCGACGCGTCCTGGACGTCGACCACCAGCTGCGCCTCATCGGGCTCCTCGGGTACGAGTCCGAGGTGGCCGCGGACGACCTCGGCGAGCACCTGCGTCACCAGTGTCGACTTTCCGGAACCGGACACGCCCGTCACCGCCGTCAGCACGCAGAGCGGTAGGTCGACGGACATGTCGTGCAGGTTGTGGCGGGAGACGCCGCTCAGGTGCAGCCAGCCCTGCGGTGTGCGCGGGCGGTGGTCGAGCGGTTCGGCGCGCCCGAACAGGTACTGGCTCGTGGCCGACTCCGCGACCCGCTCCAGACCGGCGACGGGGCCGCTGTACAGCACGCGCCCGCCGCCCTCGCCCGCGCCGGGGCCGATGTCGACCACCCAGTCCGCGCGCCGTACGACGTCCATGTCGTGCTCCACGACGAACAGCGAGTTCCCCGCCGCCTTGAGGCGCTCCAGCACGTCCAGCAGCGGTTCCGCGTCAGCGGGGTGCAGGCCCGCGGAGGGTTCGTCGAGGACGTAGACGACGCCGAACAGCCCCGAGCGCAGCTGGGTGGCGATCCGCAGGCGTTGCGCCTCGCCGGGCGACAGGGTCGTCGAGCGGCGCCCGAGGCTGAGATATCCGAGGCCCAGGTCGAGCAGTACGTCGACCCGCGCGACCAGATCGCCGCAGATCCGGACCGCGACCTCGGTCGTCTCCCCGGATCGGGCGGTCGAGGTGGTGGCGTCGGCCTCGGACCGCCCCGCGACGGGCCGCAGCAGCCTCACGACCTCGGTGAGCGGCATCGCGTTGATCTCGGCGATGGAACGTCCGGCGAAGGTCACGGCGAGCGCCTCGGGCCGCAGTCCGCTGCCGTGGCACTCGGGGCAGGGCACGCTCCTGACGAACCGGAGCGCCCGTTCGCGCATCTTCTCGCTCTTGGAGTCGGCGAGGACGTGCATGACGTGCTTGCGGGCGCTCCAGAACTTGCCCTGGTAGCCGTAGTCGACGCGGTCCTCCTCCGGCTCGATGTACACGGAGGGCTGCTCGTCGGTGTACAGCAGCCAGTCCCGGTCCTTCTTCCTGAGCCTGCGCCACGGCCGGTCGATGTCGATCCCCAGGCCGTTCACGACACTGCGCAGGTTGGCTCCCTGCCAGGCGCCCGGCCAGGCGGCGATCGCCCCCTCGCGGATGCTCAGCGAGGGGTCCGGGACGAGCAGGTCCTCGGCGACGTCGTGCACGACGCCCAGTCCGTGGCATTCGGGGCAGGCACCGGCCGTGGTGTTGGGTGAGAACGACTCGGCTTCCAGCCGTGCCGCCCCGGGGGGATAGGTGCCGGCGCGGGAGTACAGCATGCGCAGCAGATTGGACAGCGTGGTGAGGGTGCCGACCGTCGAGCGCGAGCTGGGCGACCCGCGTCGCTGCTGCAGGGCCACGGCCGGTGGCAGTCCGGTGATTTCCTCCACGTGCGGTGCACCGACCTGCTGCAACAGCCTTCGGGCGTACGGTGCCACGGACTCGAAATAGCGCCGCTGGGCCTCCGCGTAGAGCGTGCCGAAAGCGAGCGAGGACTTGCCCGAACCGGAGACGCCGGTGAAGGCGACCATGGCGTCCCGCGGAACGTCGACGTCGATGTTCCGCAGGTTGTTCTCACTGGCGCCCCGGACATGCACGAAGGGATCGGTCGCGGGCTTGCTCACCCTTCCTGACTACCTGATCGCGCCGGGAACCGCGCGACAGGCGCCCTCGCCGGGCCTCGCTCACACGAGCGTCCGGACCGTTGATTCGATTGGCCCCCGCAGCCGCAGTGCACGCGCCTGCCCTCGCGGGCGATGACACTCGTCGGCACGGGCTGGGTGATCATTACCGCACGGTACGTTCGCCAGCCCCCGGGGCGGCCCGGCTCTTGGTCGACCCCGCGGCCTACACGCTGGACCATTCACCCGACCCCGCCTGTCGTCCGAACCTTCCGCGACTGCTGCGCAGCAGCCAGGGAATGCACGCGTCTGGCGCGACAGGGCCTGCGCCCACTGGCGCGCGTACCTCAACGGGCACGGCCAGGGCGGCAGCACTCGATAGACACCGACAGCGGCATGAATGTCGGAGCGGCCTACCCGAGTGACCGGTCGAACGCCGCAGGCAGCCCTTCATCCAGGCCATGCGACGAACCTCAGACGACTACGCTCCGTACAACCCGTCGCACCGTGTCCGAGAACCCCACCCACGACTCCTTCACGACCCCCGGAATCGATGAAGCGACCTGACGAACTGTCATCAAAGTCAGCATTGGGTCAGCATTGGTCCTGGCAAAGCTGACCCCAGCTGGTCATACCTGGGAAACATCGAGGGCACCGAGTGGGCCTTCCGGAGCCTCCCGTCGCCCGCCCCGCGGGAACGATCTCCGCACGGGAAGCGGCCTCTCCTCGGCTGATGCCGACTGATCGACCTACTGCAGAAAAGCGCAGGTCAGCGCACCCGTCCGCGTGCTTTCAGGGGCACCGGCGGGAGCTGCGGAGCGGGGATCGGGGGGCCGTCGTAGCCCTTTACTTCACCGTAGCGGGTGCCTTCCATCCAGTCCTTGCGAGCTTGTACGATCTCCTCGTTGCTCCGGCCGATCCAGTTCCAGAACATCACGATCTCCTCCTCGAACGGTTCGCCGCCCAGCAGCATCAGGCCGGCGTCCGAGGCGGCTCGGAGGGGGAGGTCGGTGCGGCCGCAGCCGAGGTAGAGCATCGAGCCCGGGAGGACCGGGACGCCGTCGACGTGGGTTTCGCCGGACATCGACAGGACCGCGTACTCGAAGTCCGGGTCCAGCGGGATCCGGGTTTCGGTGCCGGCGGCGAGGGTGAGGTCGGCGCCGACGATCGGGGTGTAGGCCGTGCCCGGCGAGGTGGCCGTGTCCAGGCTGCCCAGGATCACGGTGGCGGTCAGCCCGGGGGCGGTGACCTGCGGGAGGTCGGCGTGGTGCTGGAAGTGGGGGGCCACGTTCCGGTGCTCGTCCGGGAGGGCCACCCACAGCTGGGCGCCGTGCAGGAAGCGGGCGTGCGGGCGCGGGCTCTCCTCGGAGTGGCTGATGCCCCGGCCGGAGGTCATCAGGCCCAGCTCGCGGGGGCGGATCGTGGCGAGGCTGCCCTCGCTGTCGCGGTGCAGGACCTCCCCGTCGTGCAGCCAGCTCACGGTCTGCAGTCCCGAGTGGGGGTGGGGCGCGACCTGCATGCCGGGCTCGTCCGCGATGTCGTCCGGTCCGTAGTGGTCGACGAAGCACCAGGCGCCCACCATGCGGCGGCCCAGGTTCGGCAGGAGCCGGCGGACCTCGGTGGATTCCCCGAGCTTGACGGTGCGCGGGCTGAGGAGCTCGCGTACGGGTTCGGCCACGACGAAACCGCGGCCGCCGCAGGCGGAGAGAGCGGGCTGGCGATCGAGATTGCTCATACGGGACAACTTAGTCCCGACCGGCGGCGGCGTCGCCGCCCTTTCCCGCGGAATGTTCCGGCGGGAAGGCGCGTTCGAGGGAACGGACCGCCGGCAGGGGCGGGCGGACGAGCGAGCGGAAAGGACGCGATGAACGCGCCGACGGCTTACCACGAGCACGGGACCGCGGCGGAGCGCTGGGAGCGCGCCGGGCTCTTCTTCGAGGCGAAGGAGTACGCGACGGCCGCCCGCGTGCTGGCCACGCTCGCCGACGAGGCCCCGGAGCAGCTGGCTCCGCGGCTGCTGCTGGCCCGCGGCTACTACCACTCGGCGCAGCTGTCGCGCGCGGAGCGCGAGCTGCGCGCCATCCTGGAGCGCTGGCCGGTGGAGGACTACGCGCAGCTGCTGCTCGGGCGCACGCTGCAACGCCAGGGCCGGGCGGCCGAGGCGGGTCCGCACCTGCGGATCGCGGCGGCCATGGCGGGCGACTTCCCCGACTGACCAGGGCGTCTCTTCCGGCCTGGGCCGTCTCTTCCGAGCAGTACGAGCGGTAGTACGGACCGCCCGGCCGCGCGTGTGCGGGGGCGGGCGGTCGCCTCGGATAGCCTGGGCCCATATGAACCGCCTGACCACGCCCTTCGGCTCCTACGAACTCACCCGCTTCCCCGCGGACCCGCGCGACCGACTCCAGGCCTGGGACGCCGCCGACGAGTACCTGCTGCGTCACCTCGACGCCGGTACCGGCGAGCGCGGCCCGGTGGATCTGGCCGGTGCCGGGCAGATCACCGTGATCGGTGACCGCTGGGGAACCCTGACGACGGCCCTGGCCGCGTACCGTCCCACGCAGATCACCGATTCCTCGCTGACCCGGGCCGCCACCGAGGCGAACCTGGACCGGGCCGGGATCGGTACGTCCAAGTCGACGGTGACCCTGCTGACCACGCGGGACGCTCCGCCGGAGCGGATCGACGTCCTGCTGGTGCGGGTGCCGAAGAGCCTGGCGCTGCTGGAGGACCAGCTGTACCGGGTGGCGCCGCACGTGCACGCGGGGACGGTGGTCGTGGGCGCGGGCATGGTCAAGGAGATCCACACCTCGACGCTGCGCCTCTTCGAGAAGATCCTCGGCCCGACGAAGACCTCGCTCGCGGAGAAGAAGGCGCGGCTGATCTTCTGCACGCCGGGTAATCCGGGGGCTGCGCGGCCGACGACCGCCGGTCCGTGGCCGCTGACGTACACGGTGGACGAGGACGGCGGCTCGGGTGCCGGGCTGACCGTCGTCAACCACGCCGGGATCTTCTGCGCGGACCGGCTGGACGTCGGCACGCGCTTCTTCCTCCAGAACATCCCGACGAACACGGACGGGGCCCGGGTCGTGGACCTGGGCTGCGGCAACGGCGTGGTCGGCACGGCGGTCGCGGTGGCCGACCCGGACGCCGCGGTCGTCTTCACGGACGAGTCGTACCAGGCGGTCGCCTCGGCTCGGGCCACCTACGAGGCCAACGTGCCCGCGGGCCGGCGGACGGCCGAGTTCCTGACCGGTGACGGGGTCGCGATGCTGACGCCGGGTTCGGTGGACCTGGTGCTGTGCAATCCGCCGTTCCACTCCCACCAGGCGACGACGGACGCGACGGCGCTGCGCATGTTCGCGCAGTCGCGCAAGGCGCTGCGGCCGGGCGGCGAGCTGTGGGTGGTGGCCAACCGTCACATGGGGTACCACACCCATCTGCGCCGGCTGTTCGGGAACAGCGAAGTCACCGCGAGCGAGCCGAAGTTCGTGGTGCTGCGGGCGGTCAAGCGCGAGGAGCGCACACGCCCCATGTGACCTGCCGGTACGTCCTACACTCGGCCGCGTGAACAGCCAGGTGGATACGGACGGCAAGGCCGGGGGCGCGGCCGGGGACAAGGACGAGGGGCGGCGCTACCGCCGGGAGGACGTGGCCCGGGCGGCCGGCGTGAAGGTGCGCAACCTGCGCTACTACCAGGAGCGCGGGCTGCTGCCGCCGCCGCGCCGGGAGGGGCGGATCGCGTGGTACTCCGACGACCACCTGACCCGGCTGCGGCTGATCAGCGATCTGCTGGGGCGCGGGTACACGGTCAACGGGATCGGTGAGCTGCTGGACGCCTGGGAGCGGGGCGGCGGCTTGTCCCAACTGCTCGGTCTGGAACGGGAGATGACCCGGGACTGGGTGCACGAGGAGCCGGTCACGATGACCCGGGCCGAGCTGCGCGAGCTGTTCGGCCCGGAGGCGAGGGCCGAGCACACCCGGCGGGCGGCGGAGCTGGGTTACGTACGGGTCGACGGCGATCTGGTGACGTATCCGAACCGGCGGCTGCTGGAGGCGACGCTGGCGCTGGTGCGGCAGGGGGTGCCGCTCGGGGAGATCCTGGACGCGGGGGACTTCGTACAGGTTCAGGCGGACGCGCTCGCGGACCGGTTCGTCGGACTTTTCCGGCGGCATGTGATCGGTGCGGAGGGGCTGGAGCCACTTTCGGCCACCCAGCTGGATCATGTCCGGGAGGCGGTGGCGGCGCTGCGGCCGGTGGCGGGCGAGGTCGTGGCCGCCGAGTTCGCGCGGGCGATGGCCCGGCGGGTGGAGGCGGAGGTCGCCGAACTGCTGCGTACGGAGCAGTAGGAGTCGGCCGAAAGGGTGCACTCTCACAACCTTGCCAACCACCATTGGCACTCTTACATTCAACTCGTCGGTAACAAAGGTGCACAGCCGAGATAAGGGACGATCTCATGGCGGATTCACCGAACTTATCCGAGCCCCCCGGCAAGGACGCCGCGGGCGGCGGAGGCGGCGGAGGCGCCGCGGACAGAGGTGAGGGCCGGGTGCGCTGGCGCCGGTTCGCCCTGCTGACCGTGCCCGCCGTGGCCGTGACGGCGGGGCTCGGCATCGCCTTGGCGCAGGGGGCGCTCGCCGCCTCCTTCGCGGTGTCGGGGCAGCAGTTCAAGGTGTCGGCGAAGAGCCTGGAGGGCGAGGGCTTCGCCCAGTACGGCAGCGTGGACGTCAACGCCCGCGAGGAGCTGATCCCGGTGGCGGTCACCGCCATCAGGGAGGCGAAGCTGAACAGCCTGTGCCAGTCGGTGGTCACCACCCTCCCGGTGATCGGCGACATCTCGCTCAACCTGACGGCCGGGCAGAAGAAGCCGGTCGAGGCGACCAACCTGTTCGTCGACGCGACACAGCTCTCCGGTGACGCGGTCTTCACGAACATCGAGATCGGGCGCGACGCCTCCACCCTGGACAAGGGGCCCGCGGAGGCGCAGGGCATGCAGGACCTGTTCGCCCAGCAGGCGGACACGGTCAGCATCACCGGTCTCCAGCAGACGGCGTGGGCGACCAATGCGGGAACGTTCAAGCTGTCCGGGCTGAGCATGAACATCAGCAAGGGCAAGAAGGAATGCTTCTGAGCCGCTGGCGGCGGTGGCGGCGCGGCCGGCCGTTCTGGGGCGGGCTGTTCGCCGTCCTGGCCGGAGCGTGGATCTGCGTCCTGCCCCTGGCCCCGTTGAAGATCATGCTCCAGCAGGGCGTGGCGGGCATCCCGTCCGTCCTGATGGGGATCGTCATGATCGTCCTCGGGATCACCGCCTGGTTCTCCCCCCAGCAGCGCTCGCTCGCCGGGGTCCTCACCACGCTCATCGCCACCGCCGCGCTGGTCCTGTCGAACCTCGGCGGGTTCCTGATCGGCACCCTGCTCGGCATCGTCGGCGGCGGCCTGATGTTCGCCTGGCAGCCGTCCGCGTCCCGGCGCGACGGGGGCTCCGCCGCCCCCGCCGGGGCCGAACCGCCCCCCGCTCCCACCCCGCAACACGATCCCCAAGGAGCACAGCCATGAGCCGTACGCGCACCGCGCTCGCCCTCGGGACGGCGGCCGCGGCCGCCCTGACGTTGGCCTCGGCCACCGCCTCCGCCTCGCCCTCACCTCTGGCCGGGTCCACCACCGTCACCCCGGCCGGGCACGCCTTCAAGGCCACCCTCAGCGGGAAGGCCACGCTCAAGGCCGGTTCGGTCACGGTGACCTGCACGGTCTCCGTGTCCACCGGTACCGTGCCGGCGGCCCCCGGCAACCAGAACCCCGCCGGGCCGGTCTCCTCGCCGATCTCCCCGCCGACCTACAGCTCCTGTACCTCCAGCGTCTGGGGGGTGACGCCGACGGTCACCACCAGCGGCGCGTGGTCGGTGTCGATGCAGCACGGCTCCCCGATCACCGCGACGATGAACGTCCCGGTCGGCGGGCTCGTCGTCACCACGACCGGCCTGGCCAACTGCGTCGTCACCACGGCGCCGACCGCCCCGGCGGCCGTCAACGGCACCTGGACGAACGGCGCCCCGCCCAGCCTGACCTTCACCAACGCCTCCGTACCCGTCACGGTCACCGGCGGCTTCGGCTGCCCGACGAGCGCGACCTCCTCCACCTTCAACGCCGTCTACAAGGTCTCCGACACCACCGACCCGGCCCAGCAGATCACCGTCGGACCCTGACCCGCGCCACCGAAATTGCGTTGCCCCGGCGGAGGGGACGGGTGAAGCTCGCTGACATGTCACAGATCACCGAGCATCCCGATCCCTCCGCCCCCGCCGTCCGGCAAGGACGTGGGGTCGAAGACCTCTTCTCCGCCGGACGGCTCCTCGCGATCCCGCGCAGGGCGGCCCGGCGCGAGCAGTTGCTCGCCCACCTCGCCGAGACCCTGTTCGCGCAGGACCGCGAGTACACCGAGCCCGAGGTCAACGAGGCGCTGCGCACCGTGCACGAGGACTGCTCGGCGCTGCGCCGCTACCTGATCACCTCGGGGCGGCTCACCCGGACCCGGGACGGCAGCAGCTACCGCCGTCCGGTCACCACCCGGTAGTGCGTCGTCAGTCGCCCGTCGTCGCCCCGTACGTGGAAGGCGACGGCGGGCGGTTCGTCGAGGTGGACGTGGTGGTCGGGTCCCGTCGCGGTGTCCCACGGGAGCCGGAGGGTGGACGCCGCTCCGGGCGCGACGAGCAGGGGCCGGCCCGCGAAGGCGGTCGCGGCCGCGGTGTGCGCGAGGCCGCGCAGGAAGGCGCGCGGGCGGGGGTGGCGTCCGGCCAGTTCCGCGAGGCGTTCCTCGCCGAACTGCCCGACACGATCGTCCACGGCTTGCGGGAGCTCCCCGTCAGCTGGTGACGGGGAGCCCTGCGGCCTCAGGCCGTGGTGGCCGGGCGCTTGCGGCGCACCAGCACCCAGCCGGCCGCGGTGAGGACGGCCGCGGCCCCGGCGAGGGTGGCGGCGGCGGTGCCGGTGGAGGCGAGGGCGCCACCGCCGGTCGTGGTGGTGCCCGTACCGCCGACCGTGCCGCCGGAACCCGTGGCACCACCGGATCCGGCCGTGCCGCCGGAGGCCACGGCTCCGCCCGACCCGGAGGTGCCGTCGCCGGAGGTGCCGCCCGTCGTTCCGGAGGTGCCGGAGGTGCCCGTGCCGGAGGTACCCGTGCCGGTCCCGCCGGACGCGCCCGTGCCGCCCGTACCGCCCGTGCCGCCCGTACCGTCCGTGCCGGATCCGCCCGTGCCGTCGGTCGGGCCGTCGCCCGCGCCTCCGGTCCCGTTGCCGCCGCCCGTGGTGGTCTCGGCCGGGGTGACGGTGAGGGTGACCGGGCTGGTGCGGCTGGTGCCGGCTTCGTTGTGGAACTCCGCCCGGTAGCGGTGGCCGCTGTCGGAGGCCCGGGCCGTGAACGAGTACACCGGGGCGTTCGCCCCTTCGACCGGCTTCCACGTCCGGCCGGCGTCGGCGCTGACCTGCCAGGCGACGGCGGGCTCGGGAATCCCCTCGGCCCGCGCGGTCAGTACGGCCCGGGTTCCCTCCGTGACGGTCTGGTCGGTGGGCCCCTGGGTCACCTTCGGGGAGACGGAGCGTTGTAGCCGGGTGATGCGGCCCTCGGCGGGGTTCGAGACGAAGACCGTCCCGGCGCCGGGTTCCACCGCCAGCGAGGCGAACCCCAACTGGCCGTGGTTGCCGGGCAGTACGACCGGCTCGGCGGCCTGCTCGAAGTCGGCGGTGCGGTACACGGTCAGGCTGCCGTTGTTGTCGCTGCCGGGCTGCGCGGGGTCGCCCGCGTCCTGCCGGACGACGAACGCCTCGTGCGTGGCGGGGTCGAACCGCGCCGCCCGGGGCAGGTCCTCGCCCTCCAGGACGCGCAGCCGCTTGCCCGCGGCGTCGTGGACGACGACCGAGGTGTCGAGGCCGACCCAGACCGCCCCGGTCTCCGGGTCCACCTCGGTGAACCCGATGTAGCCCTCCCCCGGCGGGAGTTCGACGGTGGCGGAGACATGGAACGTGGCCGCGTCGATCCGGCACATCCGCCGGTTGCCCGCGTCGGTGAACCAGATGACCTTGCGGACCGGGTCGACGGCGAACCCGTCGCCGCCCTCCAGGGTGACGGTGCGCTTCACCGTGGCGGTGGCGGTGTCGACCTCGGACAGGGCGGGGCCCTGGGCGACGAACACCGTCCCCGGTGCGATCCCGGGCGCGGCGTCCGTGACGGCGCCGCCCGGCACCCACGCACCGGCCGCGGCGGCGTCGCCGTCCTTGGCGGTGCCGATGCCGCGCAGCGGGTAGGAGAAGACGACTCCGTCGCCCGGGAGCGGGGCGACGATCTGGCGGACGGCCCGCCTGCCGAGCGTGCCCGTGGACCCCGGCGCCTGACTGATGGTGCTGCGCACCCTGCCGTCGGCCGGGTCGAGGACGTGCAGTCCGCTCTCGTTCACGTCGGCCGTGTCGGGGAGGTCGTCGGAACCGACGTACAGCTTGCGGGAGTCGGGGTGCAGCATCAGGTCGCGGGGTTTGCCCGCGCTGGTGAACTGCGCCGTCGTCCGGTAGGCGACGGTGCCCTGGGGTACGCCGACGCCCTCGCCTCCGGGGCCGACCGGGTCCTGGCCCCGGAAGGCGACGGGTACGCGTACGTCCTGCGAGCGGTCGCCGGCGCCCCGGTGGTCGACGCGGGTGACGACGGAGCAGGCCACCTGTGTGCAGTCCAGGCCCTCGTTCTTCGCCGTCAGCTTCAGCTCGACGTCGAAGCGGCCGCCTTCGCCGTAGGGGATCCCCAGCTCGCCGGCGTGCGGGTCGCCCTGGGGGACGATCCACTGCGAGGCCTTGGACCCGCCGGCCGTGTCGGCGCCCCCCACGCAGGGGGCGGGGACCCGGTTGTCCCCGTTGTCCTTGCAGAAGGCGACGTAGACGCCCTTCGCCTGGTCGTAGCCCTGGCCGGTGACGCGTACGGTCTGGCCGAGCGGATCCAGACCGGACGCGGTGGACACGGTCAGCTGCTGGCCTTCGGCGCCCCGTACGGTGCGTGCGGGCCCGGCGGCGGCACCGGCCGGGCTCGCGGAGGCCGCGGAGACGAGGACGAGCGCGAGTGCCGCGGAGGCCGCGCCCGCCCGGGCGGGGGTGCTGGAATGCTGGGGTGTCATGGCTTCCTCGTCGACGTGACGCTTGACCGGGCCTGGTGCGAAGGCGACCGCGCGCGGACCTAGTGCCGTGGCCGGGAAGGTTTGCCGGGTCGCGGCGTCCGGTGCGGTGCATCTCAAGGCGGAGGGCCGCGGCTCGTACTGGACGTACCTCCG